>NZ_JBJIAL010000070.1:0-13545 GCF_045310895.1 Mycobacterium sp. SMC-18 | reverse complement strand
TCTCCGGGTCGTACTTGCTCGGCATGACATGCACCTTCCCAAGGAAGGAGGTGCGCATCAAACGCGGGATGGTTCATGTTGCCAATCTAGAAATTCCGTGGTTTCGAGATAACGCCTGTAATCGTCAGTCATCGGCGTCGCATCTCCAACGGAAGTCCGTCGACCGGAACAGGAAGCGAGGTGTTGTCCCACCGGATCTGATAGTTCTCCGGAACCGTCCAGATGAACGACCGCAGCATCCGGTGCAGGATCGCTTTGACCTCAAGAGTTCCGAATTGCATGCCGATACACTTATGCGCTCCTCCCCCGAAAGGTACCCAAGCGAACCGGTGGTGTTGATCTTCGCGCCGAGGCTCGTCAAAACGTGAAGGATCGAACCGCTCAGGATCACTCCAGATCGTTCGATCGAAGTGATTCACCGCAGCTGTAATGGCACAAACGGTGCCCACTGGGATGTGATATCCGTCGATGGCTACATCGCGAACCGTCTTGCGCATCACCAACGGAACAGGCGCAACCAATCTGAGCGCTTCCTTGATCACGAGATCGATAACCGCCATCTTCTCTAGGGCCTCGATGTCTGGTAACCCGTCACCGACGGACTCGGCTTCCGCCGCCGCTGCCTCCTGCCACACCGGATTCTTGGCGAGGAAATAGGCGACCGCAGTAGTGGTGATCGTCGATGTGTCGTGAGCCGCCATCATCAAGAAGATCATGTGACTCACCACATCCTCGTCGGAGAACCGCTCCCCGTCTTCGGTGGTGGCTTGACAAAGAGCAGCGAACAGATCGTCCGTTTCACCGGCTCGCGCGGCCGGCAGATGCCTGAAAAAGTAATCCTCCAAGACGCGCCGGCCTCGCACGCCGGCGCGGAATCTAGTTCCCGGAAGCGGAACACGCACAAGGGAGCTCGCTGCACGCACCGCAGCGACGAACGCCTTGTTGACAGCATCACTCTCCTCCTTGCCGCGGCCACCCATGAAAACGTCGGTGGCTACATCGAGGGTGAGTTCCTTCAGCAGTGGATAGATTCGAGCCGACGAGCCCGTCGGCCACGCGGGTACTGCTGAGCGAACGCGTGGGGTCATTTGCTCGACATATCCGGTCAGGCGCGGACGCGTAAACGCCTCCTGCATGATGCGCCGGTGCATCAAGTGCTCATCAAAGCTCATGAGCATCAAACCGCGATGAAAGAAGGAGTCGATCAAAAAGGACCAGCCATCCTGAGAAAATGCCTTGGCTTCGCTCGTGAAGGCCTGCCGGGTGGCCTCCGGACCGGCGATGACGACCAACTTGGTGCCGAACGCGCCCATCCACGACACAGAACCCAGACGGTCGTAGCGCTCTCGGCTGAAATCCGATCCGAATCGGATGTAGTCGAGCGTATGACCGACAAGAGGCAGGCCTGGATCGCCGAGCACCGGTTTCAAGCCACTTCCGGGTGGCACAACAGCGAGTTCACAGACCGGCCAGCCTCGGCTCCATCGACGCCAACTCTCGTCAACGACACTCGGCGCTGGCGCAAGCAGGACGGACGACAGACTCCTTCTGGCTTCAATCACAGGCTCAACAAGCGGGTTCACAACAGCTCCTCCCAGTCACGGCGTACCTTGACCGCACTCGCCACCAGTTTTTACATATTGGATGTAAATGTCAATATCTAGACAGATATGATATTTTGTCGTCAGCGGCGGCTGAATCTCGGCCTCGTCACATGCCGTTCGACTGACACCGCCAGGCTGGACTTCAGACCAACCAGCTGACGCTCCAGCAAGAAGTGCCCACGCTCGCCTGGTTTCCGAGTCAGGATCCGTTACATGAACGTCGATACCGGCCTGCGTGCGCCGAAATTTCACCGCTCGGTGCGCGGCGCCGACTGGGCACAGAGTGCCCAAGCTGACCACGGCAATAGTTGCCTCAAACCTTTGCATAGCGAGACTCATCGTCGTGCGTCAGTTTTCCGCAACAATGGGACCGCGATCTACCGATGTATTTGGCATCGCGTAGTAGCACTGATGCCATATCGCTGACCGCCACGAGATTAGGCGTTATTCCGACAAAAGTTACAGACATGCCCGGCTAATCCACGGTGGCAAACTCTCGCAACCGACACTTTCCGAGGAACGAGGCATAGCTACACCAGCAACGCCGACACCCACCACAATCTGCACCGGATCGCATCCATGCCGTTTAGAAAGAAACCTTCACCATATTTCGACAGAGACCAAAAGGTTACTGAAATTTACATCAAATCACTAGTTCGGCGCTTTTCATTTCGACGCAGCTTCTTTGAGGAATCTACCTGCACATTCAATCGCTTCGCGCGCCTCGGGCAAAACTCTGAACATGGCCTGGAAAACGTGAATTTGTCCTCGATACACCTGGATTTCGACCGATGAGCCGTCGGCTCGAAGATACTTTCCGAGCGTCCGCGAATCATCGATCAGCATTTCTCGACCACCGACTTGAATCAAGGTCGGTGGCATGCCGCAAAGGTCGGCAGTAAGCACGCTAACTCGAGGATCGCTGGGATCTGCCCCAGCTACGTACAACTGGAGCGCCCGTGCCGCCGACCGTGCAGACGCGAAAGGGTCTGAGCGCCGGACTTCGCGTGCTCGCGCTAGTTTGCAGCTGAGGTCCAGCACCGGGGACATCAGGAGCAACGAATCCGGGACTGGCAGCATCTCGTCTCGCGCGCTTAGCGCAGTCGCCATCGAGAGCTGCCCTCCTGCGGAATCTCCAGCCAAAGCCACAGAATCTCGCCCTCCAGATGAACTCGACCGATGCGCAAGCCAGCGGTACGCATTCAATGCGTCGTCAGCTGCGGCCGGGTACGGGTAGCGCGGCGCTAGTCGGTACTTGACGGCGAAGATCGGCCGACCGCTAGCTGAGGCCAGCTCACCGAGAAGTCCGCGATGCGTACCTGGAGAACACATCGAATAGGCGCCGCCGTGAATATAGAGCACAGGCGGTGCGTGAGGATCAACAGCGGACGATGTGACCCATTCCCCGCAAATCCGACTTCCAGCAAACTGGGCATCCACCTGTTCGACTGTCACCCCACGGCGTGGCCACGAGGTGGCAAGTGCCATACGCAGCACTCGATCCAAGACAGCAATCCCATAGGCATTCGGAGGGAGAACTCTGGCCAGCGGGCGAATCGTAATCTGAGACGAGAGAGCGAGCAAGTAGCTCGCGATGCTGGGCCGCCAGTCCGGCGCCTTCATATCCGTCACGACGAGGCCACCGACCCTCGCCTGTCAAATCGGTAACTAGACAATGGAAAGGTTCGGCTACGCAGAGATGTCTCGAGTGTCGTCGACGGGCGGAGCGGCACATCTCCATGTTGGTCGAAATAGTAACTATTTGCCGCCGAACAGGTGGGTTGCCAGAAAACTTGTCGGTGGCGTCGCCGGAGCACATCAGCAAAATACCGATCATTGGCCTCATCAGTGACCTCTATATAATTCGATCCCGACGCGCGGGCATGCCTAAGGCATCGGACAATGTGCCGACTCTGCGCTTCGATTAAGGCGAAATAAGAAGAACCGTTGTAACCATATGGACCAAAGATGTTGAAATGATTCGGAAATCCCGGGACGCTCACGCCCTCAAAAGCCTGGAGGCGGTGCTCGCCCCACCAAGCCGCCTGTTCGAGTCCACCGAGGCCTTTAAGCGTATATGTCGGCATGTTGCCCGGCTCCATCACCTTGAAACCCGTCGCGAGTATTAGAACATCAATCGGATAGGTTTCACCGTTGATCGTGTGAATTGATTGGCCATCTATGTATGAGATTCCATCCGTTTCGAGCGAAACATTGCGTCTATTGTAAGTCGTTAGATATGAATTGTGGAAGCTAGGCCTCTTACATCCGAGAGCATATTTTGGAATAAGACTTTCCCTCGTGCATGGGTCATCTACTTGATTGCGCATATAGCGCTTCGCGAGGTCCTCCATCGCGGTCGACATGGGAAGAATAGTGTGAAAGTGAGCCGCGATTGGAAACGTCAGCTCGACAAATGCTTGACTACCTATGCGCGTGGCAAACTGCACGCCCGGAAAATGGCGTAATGCAGCGCGAGCCCACCTAGGTACCCGAAAATCCGGCTTAGGCAAACAATAGATGGGCGTACGTTGAAACACCGTCAAACTTGCCGCAGTTTTGGCGACTTCAGGAATCAGCTGTACCGCTGAAGCTCCCGTGCCGATGACTGCCACTCTCTTGCCCGCGACGTCCTTAGAATGATCCCATCGAGCGGTGTGCAGGGTGACACCAGCAAAGCTTGCAACGCCCGGTATCTCCGGCCATTTCGGGCGACTCAAAACACCTGAACAGTTGATGACGAAACGTGCGGCTAGCTTCTCCCCAGCCGCAGTCAGCAATTGCCATAGATTTACAGACTCATCATAACAAGCTTCAATAATGGTCGTATTGAAGCGAATTTTTTCGGCAAGCCCATACTTCTCTACACACTCGACCGCATAGTCTTTGAGCTCATTTCCGTGTGCATATGTTCGCGACCAATCAGCCCGTTTTTCGTAGGAAAATTGATAGCTATACGACGGAATATCCACCGCGATACCGGGATAAGTGTTCCAATGCCAAGTGCCACCTACACCGCCGGCTTCATCTACGATTAAGAAGTCGGAAAATCCCGCCTTTTGCAGGCTGATCGCGGTGCCGATACCCGAGAAGCCCGCTCCCACGATTATTATCTCACTATCGAAGACCTGCATATAAATTCATCGCTTCCTAAGACTGATCTATGGGCATTGTCATCCGACGCTTTTTGAGAAGCGCCGAATGATCGGCTTCTATCCGTCATTGCCAGTGACGATATAGTCATGCATGTCGAATTGAGAGAGTTCTCTTCTGAATTGGGTGGCAAAACCCGGATACATCGTACCGTTGTAGCCGTCCTCGGTTAGGTACCAACTTGTGCATCCTGAATTCCAAGTCGTCCGCTTAAGACGACGTTGGATGTCCGCGTGGTAGGCACTTTGCCGGTCATTTCGAACATCTAGAGTGCGCACACCTTGAGCTTGGAGCACTTTGATCGCCTTGACGATGTAGTCGATGGCCGCTTCCATATAGATAAGAGCTGAATTATGGCCAGGACCGGAATTCGGTCCAAAAGTGAAGAATAGGTTCGGATAGCCGGCGACGTTCACACTTTTATAGGCATACGTTCCCCGAGACCATTCATCGTCTAGCTTTCGCCCGTTTAGACCTCGCACCGGGAAGGGTGTGCCTTGCTTACAGACATCAAATCCGGTTGCAAAAACTATACAGTCGACCTCATGCTCGACACCATCGGCTGTCCGAATACCGTTAGGAGCCAGAGTAGCAATTGGCCAACTAATGAGCTTGCAATTACTAGCTTGCAGGGCTGGGTAGTACTCGCTGGTCATCAGCATCCGTTTGCACCCCGGCCTGAAGTTAGGGGTCAACTGCCGTCGAAGCCAGCTGTCCTTCACCTGCCGACGCAGATTAGATTTCGCCGCTATTTCGATGACTGTCGTTGCAGCCGTATCCCACACCATGCCGACAGCCATGACCTCGTGCGCCCAAAACCATATCTGTCGCCCAGCTTGTTCGAGTGAAGACGAACGACGGAACATGGATCGCAACCAGCCCGGGTGCGTGAAATTCGGCCTTGGTAGAACCCAACCGGGCGTTCGCTGAAAGACCTTGACTGATTTAGCGCATTTTACCAATTCTGGCACAATCTGGACTGCACTCGCACCTGTTCCGACCACGGCAACACGTTTGCCTGAAAAGTCATAGGCGTGATCCCAGCGAGCGCTGTGCATCTTTTTGCCTTCGTATGAATCAATACCCCTGATGTCCGGGAGACTCACATTCGCAAGTGGCCCACTCGCAATGACGATCGACCGACCCACGTATCGCCGGCCATCCCGTGTGTCAGCAACCCAGGTAGCGCTTTCTTCATCGAATTCAATCGAACTCACTTCAGAACTAAATTTGATGAATCGAGTAAGATCATACTTTGCTACGATTCGTTCAATATATTGCAGTATCTCGGCGCTACCCGAGTACGCTTGCGACCAGGAAGGGTTCTGTTCAAAGGAGTAAGAATAGAGCAATGAAGGAATGTCGCAAGCCGCTCCGGGGTAGCTGTTATCCCGCCAGGTTCCTCCGATACTATCGGAACGCTCCAATATAACGAATTCGTCCATGCCCTCCTGAATCAGCCGAACAGCCGTGCCGATACCAGCGAATCCGGCGCCAATTATTAGAGTGGTCTTTACTTCTGTCATTTCGCTACCGGCTCATAAGTCAGCTCGTCAGTCCATGAAGGTGGTCGACCTAGAACTCGAACGGGGAAAACATCGATTGCGTCGCCCAGGCGCTGTGATATGAAATGCAGGGGTTGGGAGCGTTTAATCGAAGACGACATGTGAGCCTTCAGAATGTGATATCCGGGAACCCTCCGAGTGTGTTCACTGCGATCACCGACATTCGCGTAACGTGTTACGGCGTTGTATAGTTTTTCTTCCGACAAGCCCATGGCATTGAGATTCATCAGCATTCGCGTTAGGAGAGGTACATAGAGTAACCCGCCAGCCAGGATTCTTGGATCAATCAGCGCGCCAGCTGTTTGGATTGCGTGGACTCGCATCGGGCTGGCACCCAGATCATTGAGGACCTGAAAACCTACGGCTAGATGCCTCGACTCGTCGCTGTTCACTTTATTGAAAACCTCGGCACAAAGCGGGTCCGCGACCTCGTCCAATAGAAATTTGAGCAAAGCTCCGTCGAGGGCGGTTTCCAGAGCGGGAATCGCGGCACCAATCACCGTTAATGGTAGAGCTTCAGCATATCGATCTAGCCATTCAATCACCAGCCGGATATTTTTGTTCGGAACGGGCTTTTCGTCCTTTTCCAGCATCCCCCACCGCCGCATGAGTGCTAGCTCAACGTTGGCGTGGCGCTGCTCTTCAGCGTGAAAGTACCGGTAAATGTCACCCAGAGCCTCGAACGGAGCTTTTGGTGCCATCGCCGCGAATGCCCGCGCTCCGACATGTTCAATCCACACTACGTCAGCCATGAACTGCTTGAGCTTGGGGCGCTGCTCATCCGTGATGAGCTCAGCACCCGGAGCATCCCAATCGATATCCGCCAGCGCCCATTGCTTACTTTTTATGGTTTCGAGCATATCGCTATATGCGAAAGACATTTCCTTACCCGCTTTCTCTAGACGATCTGTTTCCAGGAAGCCACTTGATCCATCAATCCCAATGCACGTGTGAAAGTGCTCGGTAGTGTTCTTTTAATCTGCCACAGCACTTTTGCATCGATCTGAGGCACGACGTAGATTTGCCCCCGGTCATGTGCGTCGAGTGTTTTGCGTGCGACAGACTCCGGCGATACGCCGGTCCACTTCATCAGCGTGCCCGCGAGTCTGGCAGCAGACTCTTGGATCTGAGGATTATCTACGATGTTGGTTTTCACAAATGTCGGACAAAGCACGGTGACATTGACATCGGTACCAGAAAGTTCGGCTGCTAATGTCTCTGATAGAGCCAAAACGCCCGCTTTACTCACGTTGTAGGCGCCCATACGCGGCGCGGCGCCAAAACTTGCCGCGGACGCAACGTTGATTACACCGCATCGGCGATGCTCGCGCATCCGAGGGACAAAAGTCTCGCAACCGTAGATCACACCCCAAAGGTTCACTGAGATCGCGGCATTCCAGTCGTTTATCGATGTTGCACCGATAACGTTGCCACCCGCGCCGATTCCGGCGTTATTGATCACCAAGCTGGCGGGCTTTCCGAACCAACTCTCACCTGTCTTTGCCAGCTGCTGTACCTGGTCAAGTTCGGTCACATCGCATTCGATGTCGAGGCCTTCGCCGCCTGCCTGGCGCACCAGTTCGGCCGACGCGCGCGCTGTGCTCAGATTTCTGTCAGCACATATCACCCGGCCACCGCGACGCGCGAGCTCTACAGCAAAGGCGCGCCCGATGCCACTGCCCGCCCCCGTCACGACAGCGTCGGCTCCATAACTCCGGCCTGGCGTTCGGCCAAGAAACGACAATCTCATGTGACCTTTCCCTATTTGATTTAGCGGCCGCAGAGAGATTGCGACGCAACTCACTTTTGGTGGCGGCTGCCACCATTGGTGGCGGATGACACCAGTTTGTCGGTCGCTTGTCCCGTTTGTCAAGATGGTGGTGTGCGGTCTCAAAACAAGCGCTGGGGTGGGCGCACAGGCGCGGAACGGCGAGCAGAGCGGCGCCAGAGGTTCATCGAGGCGGCGACTGAAATATGGACCGAGAACGGCTGGGCTGCGGTAACCATGCGCGGCGTGTGCGCAACCGCCGGGCTCAATGACCGATACTTCTACGAAGAGTTCAAGACCCGCGACGATTTGCTCGTGGCAGCGTGGGACGGTGTCCGGAGTGAGGTGCTAGGCGAGCTCTCAACGCTGTTCAACGAGCGAATCGATCGGCCGGCGATGGAGACTATTACCGCGGCGATCGCCATCGTGGTTGACCGGATCGCTTCCGATCCAGGCCAAGCCAGCATCCTTCTCGCCCACCACGTCGGCAGTTCTCCACTTCAGGATCGCCGCGCACTCGCACTGCAAGACGCAACGCAACTCGTCGTGGAGGCAAGCCGACCCCATTTGCTTAATGACGTAGACGAGGCAGCGCTCCGCATGGATACCTTGGTTGCCGTAGGAGGTTTCGTCGAAGTCATCACCGCGTGGCATTCTGGGCTGCTCGATGTGTCGAAGGACGAGGTGATTGTGCATACGAGCCGACTAGCCGAGATTCTCGCGCAGCGTTACCTGGCTGATTGATGCACGGTGATGTAGCTGGTCGACTCGTTCTGCTCCGTCGAACTAGGTAATTCAACGAAGGCGATGTGCGCGACGGGGTCACCAGACACATGGCCTGGGGAACCGTCCGCTTTTGCGATCACACGAATGATGTCGAATACGATCGACCACGAGGTGCCCCACCGAACTCCAGCGGCAATCCACCGACAACACTATGCGTATTCCTACAGGTCGCCAAGGTTGACAATTGGGACCTCACCAATCGATGGGCGAAGCACCGAAGGTGCCCGGTGGACGAGAATCCGACTGCGGCTGGCGCCGATGCCCTGCGCCACCGCAGCCGGGAACCGACCCCGCTCACCAATTGGTCAACCGGGACGAAAGCTCTTGTCTTCGCCTTGATGAGCGTCGGGTTATTCGGTCTCCACCCATAGTCGGCGAATCGGGACTCTAGAGCGCCGCAGCTGCCAGAAGAACGACGAGGCGATCGCATCGATGGTTTCAACTCATACCGATTACGGCTGTCTGCGATCGGGTGCGGAAGGCACGAACGCGGCCTGCCGCAAACAGGTTCACTGCACTTCCTGTTGATGAGCCCCGTTGTCTGCACGGCGAACGAGTTCCGCGAATAGTTCACCGAATCCCTTGATGTCCCCATGCGCAGCGAAGTGCCCTACTTCCACTGCTACGAAGATCGCTTCAGCAGTGAAGCGCATGACGCCGTCAGCACCAATTCCGGCGCCGGTGACGTGGATGGCACGGCCATTGCGTTCAGTAATACGCGCGGCGAGCCTATGGGCATCATGCAGCGGAACCGGCTGCAAGTACTCGACGGTCAGCCTGCGTGTGACAGCCGGCGTTCCGGCGATCCACAACGTGAAGCCAAACAAGTCATCGCACGCGGCGGCGATGGCCCCGCCGTGGGCGAGACCTGGCGCGCCCACGTGCCGTTCATCGAATGTGACGTCCGCGTACACCTCCTCCCCTCGGCGGAAGACCGAAAGGTGCAGTCCATGCGGATTGTCTGGTCCACAGCCCATACACGTCGGAGTGTGCGACGGTAACCGCTGCACGTCCGGTGGATTCGAAATGCTCACAAAGACCTCTTCTCGTCACTGGTGGCAAGTACCACGATCGCTGGCGCTCGAACGCGGGCCGACTGCCCTGCTCGCTATCCCGAAGACGGGTAAGGGCACCACACCGATGGCGCCGAATCGGATTCCCTTGTCGCGCAACCGGGCACGAAAACTCCTCGTTACTTCCAGCAGAGACTCATCGACGTGTCTGGCGAACGCGAACGCCCGCCTCGAGACCTGCGAATCCTCACTAAGCCGGAAGCAACATGCTGTATTCAGCGTAGCCAGCAGCGACATCCACCAGTACTCACGAGAGTGCCGGAACGCTGGCTACCTGACAGTCAATGTTCATAGTCCGAGCAGCACAATCCGTACAGTTAGTTTCCCTACGCTACATTGAGTAGCATAGGGAATGCAATCGCTTTTCAACCGGGGCACCGACACAAAACCGCATCGAGTTACGGCTCAGATTCGCCGCGCACGTCTGCACCGCGGTGTGTGACCGCATGGTCGCGATCGCGTCCGGGAACCCAATGAGCCCGCCGCAGCGCACGGTCAACACATCCTTGACCCTGCGGTTGGCCAAAGCGGCGGATACCGACACCTAGAAAAACGAAGCGCCTTCGTTCGGCTGAACCCAGATCACCCGAACGCGCTTGATCCCGGTCATATCGACGGCCACAGCGATGTGGCGCGGCGTTGGTGGCGTGCGGCCGCCGTCTTTGACCTTCACGATCATCGCGTCGAGCTAGATCACCGGATACGACGATTCCGGCGGTCGGCGCTGCCATGCCAGGACCCCATCGGAGACCTCTTCGACGATACTGGGGATCGTCTCTCGCGATGCCTGCGTCCCGATCGCCGAGCCAAATCCGAAATCGGATGTCCCGCAAATTGATTCCGCACCGCATATAGAGAGATGGCCATGCCATCGAGCCTACCTTAACCACGCTGGCCGATGGGTACCAGCATCGGGGGCAACGAACCGCTGCGGTCTCGCGGCACGTCCAAGAGTACCGGGCTGGCGTGGTGAGCACCGTCTTGAGTGGCCGCCGTTACAGCCCCTTGATCAGCTCGCCGTTCTCGTCCCCAAGGTGAGCAGGGAGTTCGGCGCCAGCCCACGTTGAAGGACGAGCTTGATCAACCTCGGCAGCAGCCCGCCATCACCGGTCACCGCCATCGATCAGCGCCGGCAGTTCATGCACTGCCCCGAAGCACGAAGCGCGTCGGCCATCTCGACTGCAGGGCTGGCGGCAATCAGCGCCGCATCCATTGCCCTTTTATGTCGTCACGTCCTGCGATCCTTCCGTTAAGAGGATTTACACAGTCCATCTGATGCGCCCACGGACCGCCCGCCATGCCGAGCGGGCTACTTCTTCGACTCAAGTACGCGCCACACGCCCGACTCGTGGACGATGCGCGCCAACGACGCCGTGAACGAGACCCGTTCGAGGCGACCCTCGGGACAGAAGTGTCACCATCAAGACCACCGGAACTGTCATAAATGAGATGTGATCGGTCCTATGGTGAGGTGCCATCACTTGCGGGTCGAAATGCCGGGGGTGCGGGCAGAACTGCGCGACAAGGAGATTGGCGCTCGGCACTTCCCACCGCCGCGAACATCCAACGCGTAGGCTCCCAGTGTGCACGTCGACGTGATGACCGTTCCGCAGCCTTTGACTCAGATGGGCGCACTTGCCCAGCGCACGCAGGCCGCCGGTTTCTCCGGCCTCCTGCTGACCGAGACCGGCCGGACCGCCTATCTGAGCGCAGCGGTTGCATCCCAGGCTGCGCCCGGGCTCGAACTGTCCACCGGTGTCGCAGTAGCTTTCCCGCGAAGTCCCTTCATCACCGCGGCATCAGCGTGGGAACTGCAGGAAGCCACAGGAGGCAAATTCCGCCTCGGGATCGGCACCCAGGTACGCACGCACGTGGTGCGTCGCTACGGCATGCCCTTCGAACAGCCTGGACCACGGCTGCGCGACTACGTACGCGCCGTGAAAGCGTGCTTCACCGCGTTCCGGACCGGCAAGCTCGACCATCACGGCGACTTCTACGACCTGGACTTCATCACCCCACAATGGAGCCCCGGCCCCATCGACGCCCCCGATCCCAAAGTCGATATCGCGGCGGTGAATCCGTGGATGCTGCGCATGGCCGGCGAGGTGGCCGACGGCGTGCACATCCACCCACTCGGCGAGCCGGGCTACATCGCCCGCCACGTACTGCCCAATGTCGCCGCCGGTGCCGAGAAGGCGGGTCGCTCCCCCGCTGACATCGACACGATCATCCCGGCGATGACGATTGTCGGCGACACCGACGAAGAACGCCACAACGAGCGTGAATTCGTGCGGGCCAGCATGAGCTTCTACGGCAGCACCCCGAACTACGCCTTCATCTGGGACGAGGCCGGTTTCGAGGGCACCACCGCGCGCCTGCGGGAGAAGCAGAAAGCCGGCGACATGGCAGGCATGATGGCGCAGATCACCGACGACCACATCGCCGCGTTCGCCACTGAATCCACCTGGGATGAGCTGGCGGACAAGCTCGTTGCCAAATATGACGGCGTCGCCACCCGCATCGTGCTCTACAACGCCCTCGGCGGGTCAGACCGCTTCGAACGGTACGGCGAGATCGCGCGGCGGTTGTCGGCGGCCTTGCCCCAGTTTGACTGACATCAAAACAAACTCACGATCGCGCCCGGGGACTTCGTTTCCGCAATGCGATGCCTCTATGCATTCTCGAGATCGGCCGCATAGGTCATTACGACTACACGCGCTGCCGCTTGAGTCAAGAAATCCTGTAGCTTTTGAACATCGGGTTAAGGGCGCACCGGAACAGTGCCATGGCCAGCCGCCTAGCGCTCAGAGCTATCGATTGTCTGACAGCGAGGGCCATGTGCTCCCGCTGCTCGCCAAGTTCGCATTGTTATCTGTAAGAGGAAGCCGATTTGGCGCCAATCGCACTGGTAGCCACGATGGTGACATGTGGTGGAGGGTCGGTGGCCGGTCGTTCCGTCGTACACATGTAACTCGCGTCTGCCCGATTGTGCGGACCTTCAATGCCAGCGGTACAAGAGAATTGGCGAGTCATGACCTTTGAATCGAAGTACGGTCCGTGGGCACTTGTAGCCGGTGCCTCTGACGGTGTCGGAGCGGCTTTCGCTGAGGCGTTGGCTGAGCGTGGGCTCAATGTGGTGTTGGTGGCCCGGCGGCAGTCGGCGTTGGATGAAGTGGCTCGCGGCATCGCGGATCGGACTGGGGTGCAGACGCGCACGCTGGTCGTCGACCTCTCTGCGCCCGAAGCCTCCCGTGCAATCGCGGATGCGACCCATGATCTGCAGATCGGTTTCCTCGCGTACTGCGCTGGCGCCGATCCCACCTTCAGACCGTTTCTGGAGACACCGATCGAAGTGTCAGAGTCATTGGTGCAACGTAATTGCGTGACCTTGATGCAGCTGTGTCATCAGTTCGCGCCGCGTATGGTCGAACGAGGTACGGGCGGCATTGTCATCTTCGGCTCCGGTGCCGGCCTGGTGGGTGGTCCGAATATGGTGGCATATGGTCCGAGCAAGGCATTCGGAGCAATGATCAATACCTGTGGATGAGGCCCGAGGAGGCGGCCTGAAAGTGGGCGCACCTTCCCGAGGATGATCA
>NZ_JBJIAL010000069.1:0-14604 GCF_045310895.1 Mycobacterium sp. SMC-18 | reverse complement strand
GGCCCGAAGGGACCCGGCTGATCCTGCGTAAAGAACGCCCCCACCCCGGCGCGCAGTTGCGGTTCACCGACGCCGACCGCATGCGGGTCACCGCGTTCATCACCGACACACCACCGGGTGTCGTACCCGGTCAGGTCGCCGGTCTGGAACTACGGCACCGCCAGCACGCCCGCGTCGAGGACCGTATCCGCGAACTCAAAGCCACCGGGCTGCGTAACCTGCCCTGCCACTCCTTCTGGGCCAATGCTGCCTGGCTCGAAATCGTCCTGGCCGCCGCTGACCTGGTCACCTGGACCCGCCTCATCGGGTTCGCCAGCGATCGCGCTCTGGCCCGCGTCGAGATCACCACGTTCCGCTACCGGGTCCTGCACGTGGCCGCCCGTATCACCCGCGGCGCCCGCCAACTGCGGCTACGCATCGATGCCACCTGGCGCTGGGCGGCGGCGATCGCCGCCGCCTGGCACCGCGTCCGCACCGCCTTCGGATAACACCCCACCCCATCGGACCCATCAACGATGAAGGACCCACAGGCCCCAGGAAAGCCCGCCCCACCCGGCGACACGGGACAGCACCTCTACGCCACCACACGAAAACCACTACCCAACAACACAACTCGGCATCACACCGAACCCACACCAATTACCACGCAAAATCCGGGCTAGTCACCTTCGATGAACTGCCGCATCACCCCGACGCCCCTGGATCGGGCGATCGAGCCCTCCTCGGGCTCGACCTCCCCAAGCGCGATTTTCAGTAGTGCCGACTTGCCCGCACCGTTGGCGCCGATCAGTGCGACACGTTCCCCTTCGCCGACCCACAACGAGACATTGTTGAGAAGCGGACGGCCAGGTAGGCCGTAGCTGATCCTTGACAGATCGAGATGAGCCACACACCAACCCTATGAGCCATCGCAAAAGGTTTTTCGCGGCGCTGAGCGCGTCGACGTTCATTGTTGGACTTCCAGCCGACCTGAAAGTCCTTCGCCCCGATCATGTTTGGGAAGATCGGTAACACGACGCCAATTCGACTGCACCGGTTCACTTTTCATCGCAAGCCCCTAAGCGTGCCGCGACGTCACGCCCCCGTCGACCACGATCTGGGTGCCGGTGATGAATGACGCCTTCGGCGACATGAGGAACGCGACGGCCGCCCCGATCTCCTCGGGCTGCCCCAGCCGGCCCAACGGTGCCGCCGCCAGGAACGCGTTCTTCACCTCAGGAACGGCCAGCGCATCGGCCAGCATCGGGGTCTCGATGAAGCCCGGGCACACGGCGTTGACGCGAATTCCCAACGGGCCCAACTGACCTGCCATCGACCGGGTCAAGCCCAGCAGCCCGGCCTTCGATGCGCAGTAGGCCGGGATGAACGGATTGCCAACCAGCCCTTCGATGCTCGAGATCCCCACGACCGCCGGCGCGGCGCCACCAGCAATGGCCTTCTCGAAATGCGGCAGCAGCAGTTGGGACAGCAGCGCCTGTGCGCGCAGGTTCACGTCGACAACGGCATCCCACGATTCGACAGTGAACATCCCGACCGGCTCCGGCAGCACCCGGCCCGCGGCATGCACGAGTCCGTCGACGCCGTCCATCGCCGCGGCAGCCTGCTCGACGGCGGCGGCCAGGGAGTCGGTGTCAGTCACGTCGACGACGACGCCGTGCGCCCCGAGTGAGTCCGCGACGGCGACCACTTCCGGCGAGATGTCGAACAGTGACACCGCGCGACCGTCGGCGATCAGGGCCTTGGCCGACGCCAGGCCGATACCGGACGCACCACCGGTGACCACCACACCACTCATGTCAGACCTTTCAATACGCTCCGCGAGGTAGCGGAATATCGATCGGCTCGGACACTACGCGATACCGGCCCGCCCCAGCGTTTCAACGCCGGAATTCATAGCGACTCATGGTTGGCTCGGAGGGTCATGACGAAACGTACTGCGCTGCTGCTGACCTGCACGCTGCTCCTCGGCTCCACCGGCTGCTCGCTGTTCGGCGGCCCGGAGCCCGAGGACGCCTTCAACGCGTTTGCTGATGCGTTGCACCGCAAGGACTCCGGCGCCGCCGCCAAGGACACCACGGACGCCGGGGCGTCGGAACCGGCCATCAAGTCGATGTTCGACGGCATGGGCAAAAACGCCACACTCGACGTCAAGGCCACACCCGGCGACGGCGACAACAAGTCGACCGCCAAGCTCGCCTATACCTGGTCATTCGGGCCCGGCCGCGAATTCAGTTACGACACAACGGCTATCGCCACCAAGGTCGGTGAGGACTGGAAAATCCGCTGGGCCCCGGCGCTTTTGCATCCCAAGCTCCGGCAGGGCGGCACGTTTCAGTTCAGCGAAGACAAAGCGCTGCTGACGCCCGTCGTCGACCGCAACGGTCAACCGCTGCTGAGCTGGCAGACCGTCGGCGTCATCACCCTCAGCCGCGACCACCTCGACTCCGCCGCGGCACTGGCTCCGGTGGTTGCCCGGTTCGACGACACCATCACCGCCGACTCGATCGCAGCCGAGTTCACCGGAAATCAGGACGACCGCGTCACCGTCGTCAAGCTCCGCGAGGCGGACCTCGGCCAGGTCGCCGACGAGCTCACCCAGATTCCCGGTGTCACCGTCACCAAGCAGGGCGCGCTGCTGACCGCCGACCCCAACCTGCACTCGCCGGCCATCAGCGGACTGCCCGAGGTCTGGCAGAAGGCCATCGACGCGACCGCCGGCTGGTCGGTGGATCTGGTCGACGATCAAGGGCAACCCACCGACGAGCTCGCGAACAACGCCCCCGCCGACACCAAACCCGTCCGCACCACGCTGGACCCGCGCCTGCAGCTCCTCGCCCAGCACGCCGTGGCCACCGATCCCCGCCCGACCGTGCTCGTCGCCATCGCCCCCAGCACCGGCGCCATCCTCGCCGCGGCGCAGAACGATGCCGCCAACGCGCAGGGACCCATCGCCTTCACCGGCCTGTACCCGCCGGGGTCGACGTTCAAGACCGTCACCACCGCGGCCGCGCTCGAGAAGGGTCTCGCGAAAGCCGACTCCCCCGAGCCCTGCCCGGGCACGGTGACCATCGAGAACCGCACCATCCCCAACGAGGACAAGTTCGACCTCGGCACCGTCCCGCTCGAGCAGGCCTTCGCGCATTCCTGCAACACCACGATGGGTGCGCTGGCCGAGAAGCTGCCCGCCGACGCGCTGCCCAACACCGCCAAGAACCTCGGCATCGGCGTCGACTTCGTCATCCCCGGCATCACCACGGTGACGGGCAAGGTGCCCAACGCCGACACCCCGGCGCAGCGCGTCGAGAACGGCATCGGCCAGGGCACCGTCACCGTCAGCCCGTTCGGATTGGCCGTCGCCGAGGCCAGCCTCGCGCACGGGTCGACCATCACGCCCACGCTGCTACCCGGCCAGCAGACCACCGCCAGCACGCCGTCGACCCCAATCGACAAGCCGACCGCCGACGCCCTGCGGGCCATGATGCGCCTGACCGTCACCGAGGGCACCGCGTCCGCGCTCAAGGACATCGACGGGCTCGGCGGGAAGACCGGCACCGCGGAATTCGGCGACAACACGCACTCGCACGGCTGGTTCGCGGGCATCGTCGGGGACCTCGCGTTCGCGACGCTGGTGGTCGGCGGAGATTCGTCGGCGCCCGCAGTGGCCGTCAGCGGGGACTTCCTGCGTGCGGCGCTGGCCGGATAACGGCGTGCCAATTTCGCCAACTGCCCCGGTCCTTGGGATTCTTGGCTGATGCGGGTTGACGGGCGCGAGGTCGCGGTCTCGGGCAGCCTGCTGCAACCGATCACCCGCCGGACCAACGACATCCTGCGGCTGGTGGCTGCAACGGCGTTCCTGGTCACCGTTGTCACCAGCTCGCTCATCACCCGCAACGACTGGGTGCGGCTGGAACGGTCGGTGTCCCGGATCGTCGGCGTGCTCACGCCGACGCAGTCGAATCTGGTCTACATCGCGTACGCCATCGCGATCCTGGCGCTGCCGTTCGTCATCCTGCTGAGCCTCCTGGTCACGCGGCAATGGAAGCTGCTGGGCCCCTACGCCACCGCGGGCCTCGTCGCCGTGCTGTCGCTGTCCATCAACTCCAACGGCATCGCGGCGCCCAACTGGCACTTCGACCTGTCCGACCGCCTCAACACCGTCTTCTCCCAATTCCTCGACGACCCTCGCTGGATCGCGCTGCTGGCCGCGGTGCTGACGGTGTCCGGCCCCTGGCAGCCCGCCCGGCTGCGCCGCTGGTGGTGGACGCTGCTGCTGGCATTCGTGCCGATCCACCTTGTCGTCAGCGCCATCGTGCCGGCCCGGTCACTGCTCGGCCTGGCCGTCGGGTGGTTCGTCGGCGCGCTCGTGGTCCTGGTCAGCGGTACCCCGGCGCTGGAGGTTCCGCTGGCGGGCGGTGTCCAGGCGCTGGCCCGCCGCCAGTTCGAGGTGTCGGCGCTGACGGTCATCCGGCCCGCCGGCACCGGGCCCCTGGTGCTCAGCGCCGACTCGGCCGACGGCACGCGCGCCGTCGTCGAACTGTACGGACCGAACCAGCGCGTGGGCGGCGCGATGAGCCAGCTCTGGCGCAAGATCACCCTGCGCAACGACGAGACCGCTCCCCTGCAGACCTCGATGCGCCGCGCCGTCGAGCACCGCGCGCTCATGACCATCGCGGTCGGCGACCTCGACCTGGCCAACACCCGGACCATCGCGCTCGCGGCCCTCGACCGCGGCTGGACGATGTTCGCGCACACCCCGGCAAGCGGCGTGCCGCTGACCAACGAGACGCCCGTCGCCGACGTGTGGCACGCGCTGGGCGCGCTGCACCACCATCAGATCTCGCACGGCGACCTGCGCGCGGCGGAACTCACGGTCGACGGCCGCACGGTCCTGTTCGGCGGTTTGGGCAACTCCGAGTACGGCGCGTCCGACGTGCAGCTGCAATCGGACGTGGCACAGCTGCTGGTGACGACGACCGCCATGTACGGCGCCGAGGAGGCCGTCGCCGCCGCCATCGAGCAGTTCGGCGAGGACACCGTGCTGACCGCGTCGCGCCGGCTGACGAAGTCGGCGATGCCGCTGCGGCTGCGGGAGTCGATACCCGATTCCCGCGCCGTGATCACCGCGGCCCGCGACGAGGTGAAGCACCAGACCGGCGCCGACCGCATCCAGACCGAGACCATCACCCGCTTCACCCGCAACCAGGTCATCCAGCTGGTCCTGCTCATCGCGCTGGTGTACGTCGCCTACCCGTTCATCAGCACGGTGCCGACGTTCTTCTCCGAACTGCGGTCCGCCAACTGGTGGTGGGCACTGCTCGGCCTCGGGGTGTCGGCGCTGACGTATGTCGGTGCGGCGGCGGCGCTGTGGGCCAGCGCCTCGGAGTCGGTGAGTTTCAAGAACCTGACCATCATGCAGGTGGCCAACACCTTCGCCGCGACGACGACGCCCGCCGGCGTCGGCGGCCTGGCGCTCAGCACGAGGTTCCTGCAGAAGGCCGGGCTCGGCGCCTTGCGTGCGACGGCCGCCGTCGCGCTGCAGCAGTCGGTTCAGGTGCTCACGCACGTGGCGCTGCTGATCTTCTTCAGCGCCGCCGCCGGCGCATCGGCCGATCTGTCGCACTTCGTCCCGTCCTCGACGGTCCTGTATCTGATCGCCGGTGCGGCCCTGGGTGTGGTCGGCACGTTCATGTTGGTGCCCCGGGCCCGGCATTGGCTCGGCACCTCGGTGCGGCCGCGGCTGACCGAGGTGTGGGCCGACCTGGTCAACCTCGCCCGCGAGCCGCGCCGCCTCGGGCTGATCGTCTTGGGCTGTGCCGCAACGACTTTGGGTGCCGCGCTGGCACTGTGGGCGAGCGTCGAGGCCTTCGGCGGGTCGACGTCGTTCGTGACGGTGTGCGTCGTCACGATGATCGGTGGGACGCTCGCGTCAGCCGCCCCGACCCCCGGCGGCGTCGGCGCCGTGGAGGCCGCGTTGATCGGTGGTCTGGCCGCGTTCGGCCTCCCCGCCGCCGTCGCGGTGCCGTCGGTACTGCTCTACCGGGTGCTGACGTGCTGGCTGCCGGTGTTCATCGGCTGGCCCGTCATGCGGTGGCTGACGGAGAAGGACATGATCTAGGCCCTTGCGGCGTGTCGCGATCGGCGTGTCGGGCGGCCTTGTGACACATGCGATCTGGAGGCGTCAACTTTCCCTGACTGGGTCAGGGAAAGTTGACGCTTCCCAGCGAAAGGTGCCGAGGCCGAAACCGGCTAGTGGCCCCGGCACCGCCGTCACATCTTGGCGAGCATGCCGTTCATCGTGGCGATCTCGGCCTGCTGTGCCGTGACGATCGACTGAGCCATGGCCTTGGCGCCGGCGTTGGTGCCGTTCTTCAGCTCGTCGTTGGCCATGGTGATGGCGCCCTGGTGATGCTCGACCATCATCTGCAGCCACATCTTGTCGAACGCCGCGCCGGACAGGCCCGTCAGTTCGGTCATCTGCTGCGGGGTCATCAGGCCCGGCATCGAGTGGCTCATCGTGGCCGACGGCGCGGGCTTGCCAAAGCCGGCCAGCAGCGTCGTCATCTGCTGCATCTCGGGGGCCTGGGCCTTCTCGATGGCCGCGGCGAGATCCTTGACCTGCTGGTTCTGCGAGCGGGTCGGCACCAGCTTGGCCATCTCGACGGCTTGGGCGTGGTGCGGGTACATCATCTGCAGGAACATGACGTCGGCGTCGTTGAAGTTGGCGGCCGGCGCAGCGCTGGTACTGGAACCCGACATCCCCGGCATCGAGTGCCCGGGCATGTCGTGGCCCGACATCGGCATGGACGACGTAGTGGCGGAAACCGTCGAGGCCTGCTCGTTCGGCGGGCTACAGGCCGCGAGCGCGATGGCAGCAGCGGTTCCGGCTGCAACAGCGGTGGCGATAGATGCGATTTTGAACATGGTTGAACTCCTTGAGAATTGGCTGGGTCGACGCGGGGCGCGGCCCATCAGATTCGGAGGAGCGACAGTTCCGCGAGGGTGAGCACCGTCCACGGCGGGGCTCTTTGCCTGCGCCGCAACGCCTGTCGAATACGGGCCTGCACGCTGCGCTCGGGCGCGACGCCGAGCCAGTACAGCAAAGCCAGACCCAGAATGGTTAGCAGCTCGGTCATGACGAAGACGCAGGCGTGAAAACCGTTGTGTCCGCTGCAGTCGCAGGCATCCGACAAGGACGTTTGCATCGCCGGGGCACTCGCGTGCTGATGCACAGCCGCCTGCGGATGGTGCGCCGAGCCGTGCGCCGACGTGACGATCAGCGAATGCATGCCGATAATGCCCGCGATCAGAGCAAGCACGCCGACGACGTGTAATCGCGTGCTGCGATGCGTCACGTCGGCCTCCGGTTCAAGTATCGGTCTGCAAATCATAGTACCCGGTGGGGGTATATCTGCGGGAATAAATCTCGCGGTCGCCGCCGACCAGACCGCGATCGGGCGCCCATCGTCGGTGGGCCGCGTCACATCACTATTCCCGCAGTGGCGACTTTCACCGTTATTGGACTCGTCGGTTAGTTAGCCCCGCTACTAGTGTCGACATATGGGTCGGGAAGCCTTGAGTCACAGCATTATTGGCGCAGCTGAATCGCTGGACCAATACGTTCAGCCGGACGGCCGGATCGTCATACCTGACGGCATCACGCTGACGTCGTTCCTGGAACGCAACCGCGCGGCGATGGGCGACAGCCCGTCGTACCGGTTCATCGACTACGCGCAGAACCCCGACGGCGAGATCATCGAACTGAGCTGGAACGGCCTGTGGGCTCAGGTCAACGCCGTCGCGGCCCGGCTCCAGCAGGTCACCGCGCCCCGCGACCGGGTCGCGATCCTCGCGCCCCAGGGCGTCGACTACGTCGCGGCGTTCTTCGCGGCCGTGCACGCCGGGAACATCGCCGTCCCGCTGTTCGCGCCCGCCCTGGCCGGGCACGCCGAGCGCCTCGCCGCGGTCCTGGCCGATGCCAAGCCGTCGGTGGTGCTGACCACCACCGCGGCCGCCGAAGCGGTCCGCACGTTCATCAAGACGCTGCCCGCCGCGCAGCGCCCGCGAGTGATCGCTGTCGACGCCGTGCCGGACACCCTCGCCGAGATGTACGTCGCCCCGGACGCTCACACCGACGATGTCGCGTACCTGCAGTACACCTCGGGCTCGACGCGCACCCCCGCCGGCGTGGAGATCACGCATCGGAACGTGTGCACCAACGTCATTCAGATGATCCTGGCCGGCGGCCTGGACACCGACATCCGCAGTGTCAGCTGGCTGCCGCTCTATCACGACATGGGCCTGATCATGATCATGTTCCCCGCGCTGTGCGGCGGACAGATCAGCCTGATGGACCCCATGGCGTTCGTGCGGCGGCCCTACCGGTGGATCCGGCGCCTGGCCGACGAGGCCGCACACGGCCGGACGTTCGCGGCCGCACCCAATTTCGCCTTCGAACTGTGTGCGCAGCGCGGCCTGCCGCCCGCCGGTGAGCCGCTCGACCTCAGCAATGTGGTGACGCTGCTCAACGGTTCCGAGCCGGTGACGCTACCGTCCATCGAGCAGTTCATGGACGCGTTCACGCCGTACGGGCTGCCCGAGACGGTGGTCAAGCCGTCGTACGGCATGGCCGAGGCCACGCTGTCGGTCGCCAGCATCGGCGCGGACGAAAAGCCGTGCGCCACATATCTGGACCGCGAGGAGCTCGCAGCGGGCCGGGCCGTCGTCGTCGGCCGGCACGCGGACGGCGCCGTCCCCCACGTGTCGTGCGGGCAGGCCATCCCCGACCAGTGGGTGACGATCGTGACCCCCGACGGCGACGAGGCCCCCGACGGCGTCGTCGGCGAAATCTGGTTGCACGGCAACAACATCGGCCGCGGTTACTTCGGCCGGCCCGAGGAGTCCGAGCGGGTGTTCGGCAACAAGCTGCAGACCCGCCAGACCGTCAGCCACGCCGACGGCGCCGAGGACAACGCATTGTGGTTGGCGACAGGCGATCTGGGCGTTTACGTCGGCGGCGAGCTGTTCGTGACCGGCCGCATCAAGGATCTCGTCATCGTCGACGGGCGCAACCACTACCCGCAGGACATCGAGGCGACCGTCAGCAAGGCGTCGCCCGCCGTGCGCTCCGGCTACGTGACAGCCTTTGCTGTGCCTGGTGATTCGGGTGAACAACTGGTCGTGGTGGCCGAGCGCGCGGTGGGTGCGGGCCGCGCCGAATTGGGGCCGGTGGCCGAGGCGGTGCGGGCCGCAGTGTCGCGTCATCACCAGGTCCGCGTCGCCGAGGTGCGGCTGGTCGCGGCCGGCCGCATCCCGCGTACGACCTCGGGAAAGCTGGCCCGCAGCGCCGCGCGGGCGGAGTTTCTGGCCGGTCAATTCGACTAGCGATCGCCGCGCCGGGCGCTGTTGCGGCACTGTAGATTTGGGGCCGCAGCAGCCCACTGGGGCGCGAGTCATGAGAGTTAACAGAACGTTATTTGTCGATCGCGCCAATTTGCGTCGCCGTGCTCGCCGCTCGTGTTGGATAGCGGGGTAGCCCCGCAGTCGGGGCCCATTCCTCCGATGGGAGCACCGAGATGACGGACCAGCGGCCCGACATCGTCATCCTCATGACCGACGAAGAGCGCGCCATCCCGCCGTACGAAACCGACGACGTTCTCGACTGGCGTCACCGGACCCTCACGGGCCGGCGGTGGTTCGACGAGAACGGCGTGCGCTTCACGCGGCACTACACCGGCTCGCTGGCGTGTGCGCCCAGCCGGCCGACGCTCTTCACCGGCCAGTACCCCGACCTGCACGGCGTCACGCAGACCGACGGCCTCGGCAAGCGGTACGACGACTCGCGGCTGCGGTGGCTGCGCCAGGGCGAGGTGCCGACGCTGGGCAACTGGCTGCGCGCCGCCGGGTACGACACGCACTACGACGGCAAGTGGCACATCTCGCACGCCGACCTCGAGGACCCCAAGACCGGCAAGCCGCTCGCCACCAACGACGCCGACGGTGTCGTCGACCCCGTGGCCGTGCAGGCCTACCTCGACGCCGATCCGCTCGGGCCGTACGGCTTCTCCGGCTGGGTCGGGCCCGAACCGCACGGAGCGGCCATGTCCAACAGCGGTTTTCGGCGGGACCCGCTGGTGGCCGACCGCGTCGTCGCCTGGCTCGAAGACCGCTACGCGCGGCGACGCGCCGGCGACCCGGAGGCGCTGCGGCCGTTCCTGCTCGTGGCCAGCTTCGTCAATCCCCATGACATCGTGCTGTTCCCGGCCTGGGTGCGCCGCAGTCCGCTGCTCGACTACCCCGTCCTCGAGCCGCCGCACGTGCCTGCGGCGCCGACCGCCACGGAGGATCTGAGCGACAAGCCGGCCGCACAGGCCGCCTTCCGCGAGGCCTACTACTCCGGTTACGGCCCGGCCGCGGTGATCGAACGCACCTACCGGCGCAACGCCCAGCAGTACCGCGACCTCTACTACCGGCTGCACGCCGAGGTCGACGGCCCGCTCGATCGGGTGCGCCGCGCCGTCACCGAGAACGGATCCGAAAACGCCGTGCTGGTGCGGACTTCCGATCACGGCGACCTGCTCGGCGCGCACGGCGGGCTGCACCAGAAGTGGTTCAACCTGTACGACGAGGCGACGCGCGTGCCGTTCGTCATCGCCCGGATCGGCGCCGACGCGACCGCCCCGCGCGAAGTCAACGCGCCCACCTCCCACGTCGACCTGGTGCCGACGCTGCTCGGCGCCGCCGGCGTCGACGTCGCCGCCGTGTCCGAAACACTGGCCACCTCGTTCACCGAGGTGCATCCGCTGCCCGGCCGCGACCTCATGCCGGTGGTGAATGGTGCTGCGGCCGAACAGGATCGGACCATCTACCTGATGACGCGCGACAACATCCTCGAGGGTGACACCGGCGCCTCGGGCGCGGCACAGGCGATCGGCGCCAACACGAATCCGCCTGCGCTGCTGCGGATCAAGGTGCCCGCGAACGTCGCGGCCAACTTCGAGGGGCTGGTCTCGCGCGTCACCAACGCCGAGGCCGCGGGCGGCTCCGGGCACCTGTGGAAGCTGGTCCGCACCTTCGATGATCCGGCGACCTGGACCGAACCGGGCGTGCGGCATCTGGCGGCCAACAGCCGCGGCGGCGACACCTACCGCACCGACCCGCTCGACGACCAGTGGGAGCTCTACGACCTGACCTCCGACCCGATCGAGGCCGTCAACCGCTGGGCCGATCCCAGCCTGCACGAGCTGCGCCGGCATCTGCGGACACAGCTCAAGCTGGTCCGGACGGCGTCGGTACCGGAGCGCAACGATCCGTGGCCGTATGTGAGCCGGCGGCCACCGGAGCCGGGCAGCGCCGTCCGCCGCCTGCTGTGCCGGTTCCGCCCGTAGGCAAAACCCGCAGGTCACGCCGCCGCGATTACAGGTTTTGCCTGGTCGGCCAATACCATGGCGGGTGCCATGACCGAGACCGCCCCCGCCGCCAGTTCCGCCTCCGACGCCCGCACCGCCAGCCGGGTCGCCGCTGAAGCCGCCCGTCGCCGCACGTTCGCCGTCATCAGCCACCCTGACGCCGGTAAATCGACGCTGACCGAGGCGCTGGCCCTGCACGCCCGGGTGATCAGCGAGGCCGGCGCGATCCACGGCAAGGCGGGCCGCAAGTCGACGGTGTCGGACTGGATGGAGATGGAGAAGGCCCGTGGCATCTCGATCACCTCGACGGCGCTGCAGTTTCCGTACCGCGACTGCGTCATCAACCTGCTGGACACCCCCGGCCACGCCGACTTCTCGGAGGACACCTACCGGGTGCTGACGGCCGTCGACTGCGCCGTGATGCTCATCGACGCCGCGAAAGGCCTTGAGCCGCAGACCCTGAAGCTGTTCCAGGTGTGTAAGCACCGCGGCATCCCGATCATCACGGTGATCAACAAGTGGGACCGCCCGGGCCGGCACGCGCTGGAGCTGATGGACGAGATCCACGAGCGCATCGGGCTGCGGACGACGCCGCTGACCTGGCCGGTGGGCATCGCCGGCGATTTCAAGGGTGTGATGGATCGCCGCAAGGGCCACTACATCCGCTTCACCCGCACCGCCGGTGGCGCGACCGCCGCGCCGGAGGAGCACATTCCCGCCGACAAGGCGCACGACGCCGCCGAGGGTGACTGGGACACCGCCGTCGAAGAGTCCGAACTGCTGTCGATGGACGGCTCGGACTACGACCGCGAGACCTTCCTGTCCGGCGAGTCCTCGCCTGTGCTGTTCACCTCGGCCGCGCTGAACTTCGGCGTCAACCAGCTGCTGGACGTGCTGGTCGACCTGGCGCCGTCGCCCGGCGCGATCCGCGATGTCGCGGGCGAGCCGCGCCCGGTGGATTCGCCGTTCAGCGCGTTCGTGTTCAAGGTGCAGGCCGGTATGGACACCTCGCACCGCGACCGCATCGCCTACGCGCGGGTCTGCTCGGGCACGTTCGAGCGCGGCGATGTGCTGACCCACGCCGGGACCGGCAAGCCGTTCGTGACCAAGTACGCGCAGTCGGTGTTCGGCCAGCAACGCTCGACGCTCGACGACGCCTGGCCCGGTGATGTGATCGGCCTGGCCAACGCGGCGGCGCTGCGCCCCGGCGACACGCTGTATCGCGATGTGCCCGTGGAGTTTCCGCCGATTCCGAGCTTCTCCCCCGAGTACTTCTCCGTGGTCCGCGGCAAGGATCCGAGCAAGCACAAGCAGTTCCGCAAGGGCATCGAGCAGCTCGATCAAGAAGGTGTCGTCCAGGTGCTGCGCTCGGACAAGCGCGGTGAGCAGGCGCCCGTCTTCGCGGCCGTCGGCCCCATGCAGTTCGAGGTCGCCGCGCACCGCATGGCGACCGAGATCGGCGCGGCCATCTCGCTCGAGTCGCTGCCGTACCAGGTGGCGCGGGTCGTCGAGCCCGAGGACGCCGAGTTCATGAGCAAGCAGGTGTCTTGCGAGGTGCTGACCCGTTCCGACGGCGTCATGCTGGTGCTGTTCTCGACGCCGTGGCGCCTCGAAGGGTTCCAGCGCGACAACCCGTCGATCAAGCTGCGGTCGTTGGTGGCGGCAGCGGAGAGCTAGCCTCCCCGAAGGTGAGCACGCTTCGTCCCTCAACGCTTACGGTGTAGAGCACCCAAGAGAGAGGACGACGCGTTGGCCGTCACGACCCCCGCCACCCCGACGCTGCGTGAACTGACCGTCCGCGGCATCCTGCTCGGCGGTGTCATCACGCTCGTGTTCACCGCTGCCAACGTCTATCTCGGACTTAAGGTCGGCCTGACGTTCGCCACCGCCATCCCGGCCGCGGTGATCTCGATGGCGGTGCTGCGCAGCTTCGCCAACCACTCGATCGTCGAGAACAACATCGTGCAGACGGTGGCGTCGGCGGCGGGCACGCTGTCGGCGATCATCTTCGTACTGCCCGGCCTGATCATGATCGGCTGGTGGACCGGCTTCCCGTACTGGACCACGGTCGCGGTGTGCGCCGTCGGCGGCACGCTCGGCGTCATGTACTCCATACCGCTGCGCCGGGCCCTGGTCACGGGAACCGATCTGCCCTACCCCGAGGGCGTTGCCGCCGCCGAGGTGCTCAAGGTCGGCGACGGCACCGAAGGCGTGGAGGCCAACCGCACCGGGCTGAAGGTCATCACGTTCGGGTCGGTCGTGTCGGCCGCGTTCGGGTTGCTGGCCAACCTCAAGCTGCTCGCGAATTCGGTTACCGCATATACCCGTATCGGTGTGGGCGGGACGATGTTCAGCGCCGGGCTCTCGATGGCGATGATCGGCGTCGGGCACCTGATCGGCATGACGGTCGGCATCGCGATGCTCGTCGGGCTCGTCATCTCGTTCGGGGTGCTGCTGCCCATCCGCACCAACGGGGCGCTCACCGGCAGTGAACCGATCGGCGACATCATCGACGGCATCTTCGTGCACGAGGTGCGGTTCGTCGGCGCCGGAGCCATTGCCGTCGCGGCGATCTGGACGCTGCTCAAGATCCTGCGGCCGATCCTCAAGGGCGTCACCGATGCGCTGGTGTCGGCGCGGGACCGCCGGCAGGGTCAGGTCGTCGAGCTCACCGAGCGCGACATCCCCTTCCCCATGGTCGTCGGCACCGTCGTGGTGATGCTGCTGCCGATCGCCGTGCTGCTGTGGGATTTCAGTCGCGGCACTGTGCTGCAGGGGCATTCGGCCGGGATCATCGCGGCGAGCCTGGTGTTCATCTTCGTCATCGGGCTGGTCATCGCGTCGGTGTGCGGGTACATGGCCGGGCTGATCGGTTCGTCGAACAGCCCGATCTCCGGCGTCGGCATCTTGACGGTGCTCATCGCCGCGGTGTTGATCAAGGTGGTGTTCGGGCGGGCCGACAGCGGGCAGTCCACCGCGCTCGTGGCGTTCACGCTGTTCGCCGCCGCCATCACCTTCGGCGTCGCCACCATCTCCAACGACAATCTGCAGGACCTCAAGACCGGCCAGCTGGTCGGCGCGACGCCGTGGAAACAGCAGGTGGCGTTGGTGATTGGTGTGGCGGAGCAATGATCAATACCTGTGGATGAGGCCCGAGGAGGCGGCCTGAAAGTGGGCGCACCTTCCCGAGGATGATCAT
>NZ_JBJIAL010000068.1:0-17382 GCF_045310895.1 Mycobacterium sp. SMC-18 | reverse complement strand
ACGCCGCCGATGTCGCACTGGCCGAGGGGGCTGCCGACGGCGGCGGCACCGTCGCCGGAGCCCTCAAAGCACTGCGCGAGAACCGTCTCACTTTCGACTCCAAGACCCTGCTTGTCGTCGATGAGGCAGGCATGGTCGGCACTCCCGCACTGCGCGAACTGCTCACCGCCGCGACCGCCGCAGGAACCAAAACAGTGCTCGTTGGCGATGCCGAACAACTGGCCCCGGTCAAGGCCCGCGGTGGCATGTTCGCCCAACTGTGTGCGGATCTGCCGTGGACGCAGAAACTGTCCGAAGTGTGGCGCATGCGCGATCCCGAAGAACGCGCTGCCTCACTGGCCATCCACGACGGCACACCAGCGAGCCTGGCTCACGCCGTCGACTGGTACCGCAATCAACAGCGCCTGCACACCGGAGACCCGGTCACCATGGCCGACGACGCATTCACCGCCTGGACCACCGACCACGCAAACAACGCCGACAGCCTGCTCATCGCTGACCGCTGGGAAGTCGCCGACGCCCTCAACCACCGCATCCACCGCCACCTGCTCGGCGACGACGCCCCCACCGTGGCCGGGGCGCGGCGGCACCGCATCGGCGCCGGCGACATCATCATCACCCGCCGCAACGACCCCACCATCGGCGTCTACCCGCAGGGCAGCCGCGAGCCGGCCGCCGAGGCCCCAGTGCGCAACGGGCAACGCTGGAAAGTCACCCACATCGACACCAAAACCAACCGGGTACGTGCGGTCCGCATCGGGGATCACGCCAGAGCCGTCTTCAGCGACGACTACCTGCGCCGACACGTCCACCACGGATATGCGATCACCGTGCACGCCGCCCAGGGCGCCACCGCCGAACACTGCCACGCACTGCTATCCCCCGATACCGGGCACCGCGCCAACGCTTATGTGGCGATGACTCGCGGCCGGGCCACCAACACCGTCTACCTCTATCAACGCCTCGGTGGAGAAGGCGACCACGAACACGCACCCCACACCGTCGAAGGTGTCCACACCCCCCGCCGCGACGACGACGAAGACGCCGCCCAGGCCTTGCTTGGTCTGCTCAACCGAGACAACACCGCCCACACCGTCATCACCACCGCCGAAAACACCCCGGAAGAACAACTGTCACCACCGGTTCGAGTCCTGCTTAAACAACGCAAGACAGCGTTGGACAAGCTGCGCATCGTCGAGCAACTCGAAGAAGAAAAAGCGTGGCTGCACACCGCTTTCACCGCCACCAGTCCGAGAGCTACCCACCACATCGGAGTTCAGCAGACACTCGACCGCGCTGACGGCCTTGATGAGGAAACGCGGGCCGCCGCCCAAATGGTGGTGGGCAGCCTGCCCACCGTGCAATCAGTCCACCTCCACGATGACCAAAACAAGCCCGCCCTGTTGGGCACCATCACCGCCTGCGTCGTCGCCGGCGAACACCAGGTGCTCGCACTTCCGGTCACCGACCGCGCCCGCCGCCAAGCGTCCTCCTATTCGACCCAAGGCAATACCTACGCACCCGAGACGTTCCTTCGTGACCTCGACAACGCGACCCTGACCATCGATGAAGGAACATTGCTGATCGTCGATGACGCCGATCACCTGCAACCCGAGCAACTCCACAGCCTGACCGCCCGGGTCGCCGAGCGCAGCGCCAAGCTGGTCTTGGTCACCACCGATGACGCAGATCCACATCTCGGCGTCGAGGCGCCGAGCCGACACCTCACCGAAGCCGCCAACATCTACCTCAACTGGGGCTATCGCCTCGGAACCGACACCCCCGCCAACAGCGCTATCCAACACCGCGCCGCCCAACACAGAGACGATCCCCTGATTTCTGAAACATTGGACCAGACAAGAAAACTCATCAAAACGCTCTCCGCCCGACCCGGCTTCGGCCGCCGGCACGACAGAGATCAAAGCCGTCAGCGAAGCAGGGACGACGACTCCGGACTGGAGCTCTAAAAAACGTCGGGTGCTCGAACCTTGTCGGTGCCGTGTCCCACCATGAACCACCACAACCCACACCCGGCGATTCACGAGAGGAACCGTTGATGAGCAGTAGTGCTGACACAGCCTTCACCGAGGCCGTCGACACGGTCCTCTCCGAGTGGGGTGAGCCCTTCTCGGCAGCCTCTACCGAGCTCACCGACGCACTCCAGGAGCTGTACCACGCCGAGCTGCAGTTCCCCCCGATATGGCCTGAACACCGCCGCCGAGCATTCATCGCCCACCACGCCGACATCGACGCAGCCGAACTATCCACCCAGTTCGATGACCTCATCGACACCGTCACCAACGAGTTCGGACTCGCCTACGGCATCCTGCCCCATCCCGACGACGCCGCCGAACTCATCACCACCGCCCGCAGACAAGCCCTCGAGGAGTTCATCGACCGACGACTCAACTACGAGTTGCCCGACGAAATCGAGGACGTTCAAACCGAAAACCTCGGCCGCGGAGAAGCCAGCATGACTGCGTGCGGGCCCACCCAACGCCGCCGCAGTCGGGCCACGCTGATGAGGGATCCGACCACGACGTAATGACGTCTTATTCGGTTCTCGTGCCCTAGCCATAAGGGGATCTACCAGGCGTTTTACATCCAGGGCCGTTACAATGAGCACTATGACGAGCGCGCCCAAGGCAATCCCCCTTAGCCACGACGAGGCTGTGGCCACGGCGGTCGTCGCAAGCGTCCTGGCTGGCCACGATCCCTCCCCGGGCGCGATGGACCTCCTGGACCGCATCGGTCGCGGGGAACTCACCTCCGACGAAGCGGTTGCCGAGGTCATCGCAGAGTTCAGTCGCCCCGCCGAGTAGGTGAATTCCTACACCAGGTGGGGCGACTACTTCTGGCCAGATTCGCCGGAAGTGCTGCGTAACCGTCTCATCCAGAGGCCGCACCGCCCAATCGTTCAGCATCCTTGATGGCCGTGTCGGTTATGCGGCTGATCGTCTCCTTGGAGACCGACGCCCCGTAGGTGTCCGAAATGTGCTGAAATCTCTTCGGTGGTAAGACTTTTGAGGTGAGCCCTTCGTAGTGGTCCAGTCGTTGTGGGACTCTTGGCTGTGTCAACCCGATCTGGGACCACGATGACGGCCTGACTGGGACCCACCTGGCACCGGCTAATCACGCCCTTGGTCTCGGTGGTCACTGCCGAGTGGCGAGGGCTATAGGTATCTGCAGACCTGATCGGGGCTACAGGTTTCGGGCTCTGGGAGGGCTGCATCGTCGCGGAGCGCAGCCACGTTGTCGCGAAGTGTTGTGAGGTCGGCGATCTGCGCGTCGATGTCGGCAAGGCGCGCGTCCAGCAGGTCACGTACGTGGCCGCAGGGAGCTTGGCCGTGGTCGCGGATGTCGAGGATCTGCTTGATCTGGGCGAGGGTGAGCCCGGCCGCTTGGCCGCGGTGGACGAAGTCGATCCGGCTGACCGCGTCGGGGGTGTAGTCGCGGTAGCCGGCCGGTGTGCGTTCGGCCGGGGGCAGCAGCCCTTGCTCTTCGTAGAACCGCAGAGTCTTGGTGGTCGTGCCTGCCGCCTCGGCGAGTTCTCCGATCCGCATCCCGGCCTCCATCGTGTCGCAGGTCTCGCTTGACCTTCCCCTTTACTGGAAGGTCCAGTATCGCTGCATCAGGAGCGTTTCCCAACAGTTCTGGGAGGAATCGGGATGCAGACCAGGTACGACCTCGCGATCATCGGATCCGGCGGCGGTGCGTTCGCGGCGGCCATTCGTGCGACCTCTCTGGGCAAGTCGGTGGTGATGGTCGAGCGTGGCACGTTCGGCGGCACGTGTGTGAACACCGGCTGCGTGCCGTCGAAGGCACTGATCGCAGCCGCGGAGGCCCGGCACGTGGCCGCGGACGCGCCGACCCGGTTCCCGGGCATCGCCAGCGTCGCGGGCGCGGTGGACATGCCGGCCCTGATCGGCGGAAAGCAGGATCTTGGCGAGGAACTTCTGGAGCTTCTCGCGGATCTCCTTGCGCTTGCTGTTCGTCTCGGTCTGCTGCTTCTTCTGGGTGCCGTCGAGCTTGCCCTTCTGCTCACGCTTGGCCTTCTTCAAGTCCTTGGTATTGGTGATGACCTGCGCGGCATTGTCGACAAGTGCTCGGAAGTCCTCGATGTTGCTCAAGGTCTCCATCAAGTCGGGGCGGTCCAGTACTGCGGCCAGCGTGCGCTCGTTGACATCGACCAGCAGCGGTGAGTTCCAGCGCCGGGCCAGTGCAGCCGCACCGATGCCGGCGGTAGCCCAGTCGAGCACAGCAGCAGCGTCGAGTGCGGTCATGGCGCCACCGGTAAAGCCGAAGATCGGCAGGTAATTGATCAGCTCGCCGATCGCCTGGGTGGGCGTGGTCTCGCCGGTGGTGGCGAGCTTGGAGCCGTATTCAGCGACAAGACTCAGCGCGCGGTTGGGGTCGAACTCGAAGACGTAGCAGGTGGGCTTGTGCACGTCGAGGTGCCCCTCCGCGTCGCGGTGTGCCCATGGGGACTGCACACGGAAGGCGGCCTGAAAGTAGGACTCCGGGCTCTTGAGCGAGCGCAGCATAAAGATGGCACCCCACTCGCGCACGGTCACGCCGGTCATCAGCTTGCCGCACGACAAGGTAATAGATCCGGGACCGCCAGCAGTCTTGACTGCGGCTATCGCGGCCTCGACAGGCGGCAGGGCCGCAGCACCCTGCCCGGCCTTGTTCCCGGCTGCGACGACGACCTCGAACTGAGAGAAGTACGGGTGCTCGCGCAACAGGTCAGCCATGGCGAAACACGATGCGACGCTGGGCAAGTACCAGACCGAGTGCTTGATCGCGGACTTGAACCGATGCGCCTCGTACGGGAACGGCGGCTTGTCCTGAACCTGCACCTGCAGCTTCATCTGCTCACTGAGCTTTCCGCGAAGCAGCTCCAGAAACTCGGCAACCTCGTCGGGACGCTCAAAGCTGTAACGATCGGGGCCCTTCGTCGCTTTGAAGGTCTCATTGAGGCTGAAACCACCGAACTCCCCGTCCTCGGCGTATTCAGCCGCACCGACACCCATGTCGTAGGTGTACATCTGCATCTGAGGCAGAGACAGGTAGGGGTTGGGCTGGTCTGGGTCGCCCCAGTTGGCTTTCTCACGCTGCTCGTCGATGTAGGTCCAGTTGAAGATCGCATCCTCGGTGAACTCACCCTCGGTGATAGCCCGGAACGGGGTACCCGACAGGTAGAGATAGTGGTCGGCGTGCACGGCCAGTTCCTCGTCGATCTCGGCGGCGGTGACCTGATCGTCTGGTTCCTCAGCCTCGGCAATGGTCGCATCAACTGGGTCGTACAGGGCGCGCGCGGAGTCTCGCCAGGCGCCGAAGTGGTACTCGTCGAGCACGATAGCGTCCCAATCGATGAGGTGGATGACCTCGTTGCGAACCTTGATCTTCCCGTCGGCATCGCGCCCGCCTAGGTCCTGCAAGGAGGCGAACCAGACCACGGGTCCGGCGTAGTCTGCTGCCTCTTCACGCTCATCGTCGAGGGTGTTCTTGTCGACGTAGCGCCAGCCGTCAAAGTCGACGTGGCTGACCAGATCGTCATGCCAGGCGGTAGCCACAGCAGGTTTGAAGGTCAGTACCAGTACCCGCTTCCAGCCCATCTCCTTGGCCAGTTGATAGGTGGCGAAGGTTTTGCCGAACCGCATCTTGGCGTTCCACAGGAACTTGGGTGCCTGGGTGCCGGTGTGGTTGCGGAAGTAAGCGGCGGTCTGGTCGATCGCGGCCTGCTGCTCGGGTCGCGGTTTGAAGGTTTGAGTGCGCGTCGGCTGGTAGGCAATACCCGAGACCACGGCGACGATCGCCGCCTTGACCTCGTCGAGGGTCGCCTCAAACCATTCGCCTCCGATGCGGTGGATACCAGCGGAAACCAAGGCCGCATGCAGGTCATGGTCGGAGAACTCCGTGCCGTCGGCGCGCAATGCTGGCTCATCGAGCAGGATCTGCACACCCTTGAGCCCAGGATAAGCGGTGCCCAGCTGCTGCTTGATCCGCGCGCGGGCGGTGCCCTTGGTCGTCTGGCCGACCTTGATCAAGCCCTGGCCTCTGACTAGGAGATCACCATGTGCGCGCTCCCATGGCTCAGTGTCCTTGCCCACGACGGTGTAGGCGTAGATGCGGTTGCCCATCGGCTAGTCCTCGTCGGCGGCGTCGTCGATCTTCCCGGGCTTGTACTTGGTGCCGCCGGGCAGGTGGCTGGCGGGGATCGGTGAGTCCAAGGACCAATTGACCTCACGCGGCATGATCTTGGACTCGACGTACTCGCGCTCATCGGCGGTCAGGCCGAAGTGGTCGTAGAGCTGCTCGTCGGTCCAGGCGCGGGTCATGTCGAGCATGGGCACGAATCGAAAGCGGTCGGGAGTGAGGTCCTGGGTCACCTTCCGTTGTAGGACGAGGAAGCGGTACAACTTGGTCGCCATGTACCCGGCGTAGTTCCGGGTCTCTTCCTCGCTATCAAACGATGCAGCAATGAGATACGTCTGGGTACAGGCGGAACCCGGTGCAAGTGCGATCGGTGTGCCAAGGACATACGCGACGTCCCGTCCATGGCCGTCACCCGCCTTCGGAATGAGAACCTTCCAACGGTCGACCCAATCGTGCAGGCGCTCAAGCTGATCTGACCGTACGTACCCGATTTTGTTGCCATACACGACAGGGATATTTCCAGGAAAGGGTTCGTCGACAGCCCCGCTGAAATTGGTCCGGAGACCGAAAGGCACTTGAGGCGCGAAGCCGTTTTCCACGCTGGGAAGTGCTGTCGCACGGACCTTCGCAACGATCGAAGCCGCTAGGTTATCGCGCATAAGGACGCCGTCACCGGCTCGTAGGTCGCGGCTCATGGTTGAGTTGATCGTGCCGTTTACGCGGGTGGAGAATTCACAATCACCGTCATGGTCGCGGTCCCACAGGAAGTAACTGACGCCGCCTTTGATTTCGACGCCGGGGAAGCAGTCGAATAGCTTCGGGTTGTCGACGAGCTTCGAAAGGTGGCGGTCGGCGATCATCCTGCCGCGGAAGTCGTCAAGGCCCAGCCCCCCAGTGAACCAGCGTGAGGGGGTGATCATCAGGACGTAACGGGGGTTCATCTCGATCGCCCGCTCGACGAATTTCTGATAGATCGGCATCGTGCGGGTGTTCCCGTCACTATCGATCTGGTACGGCGGGTTGCCGACTATCACGTCGAACTGCATGTCGGCCATCTCCTTTGTGGGGTAGGTGCCGTGGATGAATGAATAGGCGTAGTTCTCGCGGGAGTCTCCACGTTCAAGGTCCTCAGGGGCGTTGCATAACCGACAGCGGCCGTCCTTGTTGAAGTCGTGTGCAGACGGGACGTACGGGATGTTGCCGGCCGGGTCGTCGAATCGCACCATGCTGTAGGCACTGGAGGCGTCGGCGGTGCAGTAGACGCTGCGCCGGGAGATGATGCCGGTCATCTCGGTGATTGCGGCGCCGTAAAGCATGTTGCGGAAGATGTGCTCCCGCCGGGCGACGAAGTCTGGTTCCCAGTCCGCCAGGCCGTCGAGTAACCGAGTGGCGATTTCGCGTAGGAACACTCCCGACTTGCTGAACGGATTGAGCCAGCGATAGTGCGGCTCGTGCCAGACATGCTCAGGCAGCAGGTCGAGCATCGCGCAGGCCAGCTTGGGTGAGGTCGGTACCTCGTCGTTGGACAGCTGAGCCAGACAGTCGAGGATATCGGGAACGTGCTGGGTGAACCGGCTCATGCGCCGATCCTTCTGGGCTCGCCAGCCACCGGCTCGGGGTTGCACAGAAGTAGGGCGTAGTGGATCGGCTTGCTATCGACCTTTGGGACATGGAACAGATCGAGCTGGTCTTGGTCGCTGTTCACGGTCGACCACTCACGGGTGAACGTGCCGTTTCGGCCTGCGCGGTAGTCCACCCATTCGATCGTGTCGAGGTCAGCCAAGGTGTCGGCCTGCACGACGTTGGTGGACAGGACGGCCTCGACCGCGCCGGCGAAGCCGGCGGTGGCCTCGCGGGTGTTCAGGTCGTTGTCCAGGTGCGCGATGATGACGCTGCGCAGCCGATCCTTGGACTCTGCCACGTTCTCGGCGTCGATGTCGATGGCGTAGATCGAGGCCAGTGCGCGCAGAATGCGATGCTCGTACTGTTGGCCGGTCTGGTAACGCTCGCGCGTGACGAAGGCCAGCTTGCGGATCAGAATCTCTTCGAGGAAATTGCCAGACCCTGCTGCGGGCTCGAAAAACTTGCGATCGGTGTTAGACGGGTCTGCGGCGCTGGGAAACATGCCGGGAACCAGATCGAGCATGGCATGGACCTCGCGGGCGTGCGTGTACACCTCGGCCAAGTCACGAACTCGCTGACGCGTCTTAATCTGCATTCTTCCCCCAACTGACACCGGCTTGCGCTTGATCTTCTCAATCTCCGCCGACATCTGGCTGCAAGGTCAACAAGTTCGTGTCATGCCCGGGGCGTCTGACGGAGCTGTTCCGTATCGCCGACCGGCTCACCACACAAACAGCATCGACGAACGGCCGGTTGCCGATCTGAGTCAGTTCGTTCGGTGCAGTCTCAAAGACGGCGCTCTTACCGCGCTCCGCCTTCGAAGGCGGACGGGCCTCATTTCTAAAGAAACGAGACAGGCTGAGCACTTCTCCAGCCAAGCCGCATTGCTCCAGGTCGGGGTGTCTCGTTTCTTGTCTCACACTGCGTGTCTCGAATCTTCACTGTCGGTCAATGGTGGGACAGTTCGTATATGACATCGATTCTCGGATACGCCCGTGTGAGCACTCTCGGCCAGGACCTCGATGTGCAGGTGGCTGCCTTAGCAGCAGCCGGAGTTGACGGGGATCGGGTGTACAGCGACAAACTTTCCGGGGCGGCCAACACCACTCGACCTGGCCTGGCGGCGTTGCTCGACTACGCGCGCGAAGGCGACACCGTGGTCGTCACCGCGATCGATCGACTCGGCCGCTCGGCGGCCGAAGTCACCCGCACCATCGCCGATCTGGGTCAGCGCCGAATCCTATTGCGCGCTCTACGTGAAGGCGTAGACACGGGTACTCCAACAGGTCGTGCCGTGGCCGCCATCATGGCCACTTTGGCCGAGCTCGAACTCGAACTCGGCCGTGAGCGCCGCGCCGCCGCCCGCGAGTCGCGGCGGGCTCGAAGCCTGCCGACCACCAAGCCGCACAAGCTCAGCCCTGAACGTCAAGAACAGCTGCGTCGCCTCGCCGCAACTGGTGAGCCGGTTGCCGAGCTCGCCGTCGCCTTCGGCATCGGACGCGCCACTGCATACCGCTATCTCGCTGCGCGCTGAATAACCAACTGCATCTAGCTAGACGTAACAGCAGTCTCCCCCAACTGTTTACGATCTAGATGCAGTTGGTTATGTGTCAATGGACATCTGAAACTGCCCGTGGGTGGACAGTTCGGCGCGCAGTGCGCTGCGGTAGATGTTGGCGAACTGATAGAGGCACTGGCCGATGAAAGAAGGTGCCCAGCGACGCCCCTCCCGAGGATTGCCAGCGATGGGTCATGAGCACCTTGTCGCCGGAAGTAGATCAGCGCGGCGACCACGGTGTCGGTGGCGATGTCATCGATGGTCTGGTCGTCGGGCCAGCCCTCGATGCGGCCCAGGCGCGTAGCCCGGTCAGCGTCTTGGCCTTTGCCGTAGATGGTGCCGTGGCGGATCCAATGCCCGAGCAGCATCACCCAAGTCCGTAGCGTGCCAAGCTCGGCGGGAGAACCTATCCCACAGCCCCGTTCGGCGCGCCACGCCGAGAAGGACGCTTGTCCGCAGCGGGCCGAGTGCTCCACACTATGAATACTGAGTTACTGAACTACGGATATACGAATATCTGTAGATACTGATTTGAAGGTGCTTCCATGCCGCCAATCCTCACGATCGCCGTTGCCAACCTCAAAGGCGGCTCGACCAAGACCACAACCGCCGCGTTTGTGCTCCACGCACTGGCCGAGGCCGGCCTGTCGGTCCTGGGTGTTGACGCTGACGGCGAGAATGAATCGCTGCTGGCCTGGTCCGAGGCGGGAGAGTGGACAGTGCCCGTCATCGGCATGCCCGTTTCCGATCTGCACCGCAAGCTGCCCGGAATCGCCGGAGACCGCTACGACACCGTCGTGATCGACACACCGCCCATGAAGGAGCGGCTTGGCGTTGTCGCTTCGGCGATCCGCATGGCCACCCACATCCTGGTCCCGATGGCGCCGACGGGCATGGAGTACTCCCGTCTGCCCGCTATCCGCGAACTGGTCGACGAGGCTAGCGCCCTCGCGCCCGGCGACCCGCCGCAACTCGCGGTCGTGCTGACCCGGACCGTGCCGAACGCGGCCAGCACCGAGGTCTACCGCGAGATGCTCACCGCCGACGGTGTCCGCGTGCTCAATCCCACCGTCGGACGTCTAGAGCGCTACGCCCAGGCGTTCGGGCTTCCCATCAACAACGCGGCCGCCACCGCCTATGGCGACATCGCTGCCGAACTACTCACTGTCACAGCAACTCCTTAAATAAGTAGATCTGTAAATACGGATGTACTGAAATACTGATATATCCGTAGAGCAGGGAGGATTCCCCCACGATGAGCACGGCAGCCGACAGGATCAAGGCCAACGCTGAACGCCTGAAGCGCACAGCCGCGACACACGATCCGACGCCGCCGGAGGCCCCAGCTGCGGCGGCGACGGCTCCGATGGTTGTCCGGCAGAAGAACGTGCGGCGCACCGTCGATCTATCCCCGACCGCACACCGCGCCCTCGACTCCTGGCAACGCGGCGCCGCCGACCGGCTAGGCCTTGCCCGCGTCACCGGCCAAGAAGTGATCGCGGCCCTCGTCGACCAGCTTCTGGCCGACGCCGACCTCAGCGAGCACATCATCCGCATCATCGCAGCCCAAAGGACCTAAAGAAGGCTCCCCCCCCCCCCCCCCGGGCTTCGAGGCGTCGAACTGCGCTCACTGGCCGAAGCCATCGACACCACCACACCTGGCGGCCGCCTGGTGTTCCATGTATTCGCGGCGGTCGCGCAATTCGAGCGGTCGCTGGGCCTCCTGAACGCTCGGCGGCCGGGGTGCCGGATCCCCGGCCGGCCCAAGTCTCACACCGCGACGGTAACCCGTGGTTGTGACAGGGTGGGCATGAAAAAACCCGGCCCCAGTAGGGCCGGGTGGTATGACGCCATTATGCAACGCGCATTGCGCGCAGGCAATTCCCCCTCCTGTGTCGGGCCATGTCACCACGGCGTTGGCTTCTGGACACCGGCAGCCGGGTCGGGAAGCTGGCAGGCGCGGAAGTCAGCCGCGGTGAGCTGGTACCACCAGTGATTACCCACACCATCGGCCGGCGAGCCGCGCAGCTTGCCGGCGGTGTGGCTGCGTGACGGGTTCACGGTCCCAACGGGGACGCGCTGACGTGCGGCCTGGACCGGAAATTTCAGGTCGCTGTCATTGCTGATGACTACCGCGGCATCGATGCGGTGTTCGAGCACGTCGATCAGCAGGTGTGAGGCCACGTTGACGTCGGAGCCCTTTTCCTCGCGCCGCGCTGTGGAGACCATGAACAGCGCGGCGGGATTGTCCTGGCCGGCTGCGTCTTTGATCATGAGCGGGCCGCCGGGGTGAGTCAGGATTGGGCGGCCATTGCGATCAGCGGTGGCCAGCGGGGACCGTGTCACCCTGTGCACGTAGTTGCCCAGTTCGACGCGGTCGGTGGTGTGTGAGCGGCGCAGTGCTCGCAGGTAGGCGTCCTGTTCGAGGTTGCCGACCGGGTTGTCGGCTCCAGAGATGACAGCCGTGCAGTAAACCACTCGGTCGATGGTGGCCCCGGTCCAGGTCGATCGGGTGACCACCAGGCGATCGGCCAGTGCCCGCAGGTCGAGCCAGCGCCAGCCCGCCACGCCTTTCCCGCACAGGCCGCGGCCGCCGTAGTAGAGATTGAATCCGTCGATGTACACGCCTACTCGCATGGCGGGCACGCTAATGGGGAGGGGTGCAGCGACCAACCGAGAAGGGGCGACACGCCGAATCGGACCCAACCAACTCGCGTGGTTAGTCCGAATCGGTGGGGGGTCGTGAGCCGTCGTGTCGGGCCGCGGTGACCGAGTCGAGGATTTCGCGCAGAGTCCGGGCGGTGGCCTGAGCTTCGGCGGCCAGCAGCTCGGCGGCGTGCGCAGCTGCGCGGGCAGTCTCGGCGTCCTTGACGGCGGTCGCGGCCCGTGAGGACTGCTCGTCGCGTGCGGTCTCGGCGGCCGCGAGCCGGTCAGTCAGCGCGGCCAGCTCGCGGCGCAGCGCCGCGGTGGCGGCCTCGGCTTCCTCAGCGCGCGCGGTCACCGTGGCCACCTCGGTCAGCGCGTCGGCTTCGGCGGCGACCAGCTCGGCCCGCTCGGCCGCGCCGGCCTCGGCCTGCTCGTCACGCGCAGCGCTGACCGCCGCCGACCACAGCGGATCGAGCACACGGCTGAGCACCTCGGTCGGCACCGGCGACACGTCGCGGGCCGGCCGGTTGGCGCGCAGCCACTCGCTGGCGGCGTCGGTGCTGACCCGGGCCCGCTCCCGCAGCGCCCGCACGGTCACCGGCTTGCCCTCCACGCTCAGCGCGGCGAACGCATCCGCCAGCGCCGCGGCGGTGTTCTTGACGGCCATCAGGACTCCCATCGAGGTACATATAGGTACGTTCCGTGTTCCCGGTGCGTTTCTATCGTACCTCGCGGGTGTCGGTGCCGCAATGAGCCGAGCACGATTGTCAGGTGGTGACGACCCCCCTCCCATTTCGGCCCCCTGACCGACGCCGAATACGGACGCCTCAGGCATGTGGCGATCCCCGTTACTCCCAAAGCAATTCCCCGGACGGGGGATCGTAGGGCACGATCGTCCAACGTAAAGCGGCTCCCTACTTGCGACCAGGTGGTACGCGGTCTGCTCCTGCAAGGGTCAGCGCCTACCTGCACATGAAGGACGAAAGAGACGGCCGTAAGCGCACCCATCGCCCAGGCCTTCGCTGGTGCCGGCGTGGAAGCCACCGTCTACCGCGCGGGAACCGAATATCGAAACGAGCGCGACCGGCGCTCTGCGTGCCTACGTGCCCTCATTGACGACCACGCCTCCCTCAATGCGCACATCGTCCTCGACGAGGACGAGACGATGGTCAGGTTCGACAACCAGAAGCTGATCGAATACACCCGTGCCGCTCGGCTGCCGCGACACACTGCGCTACGAGCACACAAACGCTCGCACACCGATGCGTTGCTGGCCATACCCGATGCGATCGCTTGGTGCTGGGCTAAAGGCGGCGAGTGGCGCAAGCTCATCCAGCCCGCCATCACGGCCACTCGCGAAGTCTGACCCAAGGGTGTCTCAGAAAACCGCGAAGCCCGAGCGCCACGGTCGTCCGGCCGGGTCTCGGGCTCACTTCCTGAAGCTCAGCGCAACAGGCACCACCCAATATACGGGGAAAGCGCCTACTACGCCAAGGGCTCGGTGTAGCGGGCCTTGATTTCGGCGATGGCTTGTTCCTCGGTGATTTCGCCGCTGTCGAGGCGGGCCAGCATGTTGCGCACGCTGTCACTGCCGCTGAGTCCGGCTAGTCCCGCGGCTGCGATGGCCAGGTTGCTGGCTTCCGAGGGGGTGTAGCTCACCGGAGTTGGCTCAACCGAATCGGTCACGTAATCGAGAATAGTTGCAAGCACTGACACCTTCGGGCCGCGCAGACACGTACGCGCAGGAGCGTCCCGCAGGCCCTTCACCGGTTGTCTCAACTTTCTCAAAAACATCAGCGCGGATCGGCGTGGCTTGATTCAGAATCACTGCTCTTGGTGGTGGGATTGGCTCATGCCAGCACCACACAAGGGCGATCGTCTCGCCCATACGATCCGCCCGCCGCGCGAGGTCAGTGACGCGCTGCGCGCCGAAGCCGTCGCGCACGGCCTTTCCCTGTCCCAGTACGTCGCAGACCTACTGGCGATCCACATCGGAAGACCAGATCTTGCCCGGGACTTGGGCCGGTCGGACGAGGGGCTGCCGCTGGCGATCTGAGCACCGCAGCCCTGCAGCCAGGACGAAATGTAGGGCAGATGTGACAAATCCATAGCGGTGCGGAATTGCCTTTGACATGACAAAGGCCCCCTTGCGGAGGCCTTGTCTTTGCGGAGGTTGACCTGAGTTGGCGCTCAGGTCCGGGTTCCGCACCCGGTACCCCCGAAGGGGCGATGTCTTGCCAGACTCGTCTCACGGTAGCGCACACCCTGAATCAGGTACAGGTGGCGCGCGACACCGTGGCTTAAATCGTGACCTTTCTCCTGCTGCGCGGGCAGACACTGCGGTGCGCCGGCGTAGCTGGATCGAGCGTGCTGGTTCGTGTGCGCCCCGGACTCCGATGTGGACCAGCCGGGAGAGCTGGCTGACGGCGCTGCGGCGCTGGGCGGCCGATGAAGTCGTGTTCGCCGCCGAGCGTCAACGTGTCGGGGTGGCCATCACCGCACCAACTCTGTGTGCGGTCGCGGAGGTGATGGCCGAGCACGCTGACCACGCCACTGGCCGGCACGTGGCCGTCACTCGCGCCACGATCGCCGAACGAGTCGGTTGTGATGTGCGGACGGTGACCGCGGCCTGGCGGCTGCTGCGCAACACAGGGTGGGCGGTGGAGGCTCAGCGTGGGCACGGCTCACCGGGCACCCCGGCGGTTGGGCGGCGCCCCTCGGTGTACCACCTGACCCCTCGACGTACTCCCGCTCCGAGGCGCTCGGCTGTGCAGCATTTCCACCTACCGCCGTCAGGCGGTGTTAAGTCTTTATCTCCCGTAGGGAGTAACTCACCAAGCACGCACGCGTGCCGACAAAAGTTCACTCCCACCCACAAACGCCGGCGCTTACGCGCCGAGCCGCGGCCGCTAGCCCTGCAGCGTCTGGCCGCTGAGTTGGTGGCTAGCAGTCACGGGCTCGGACGCGTGCACGTCGGGACCATCTGCGATGCGCTGACCGCAGCGGGTGTGGATCCGGGGGAGTGGACCGCTCGGGCACTGATTCAAGCGCTCAACACCGACATGGTGCGGCGCGGATGGAACTGGCCGGATCAGATCAACAACCCGGCTGGGTTCGTGCTCAGCCGACTTCGACTGCTCGGTGTGCGGCCAGGGCCGCACGCTGACGGCGGCTGCGCCGCCGTCCCGGAGCAGGCACCGCGGCGGTTGGGCGGCACCGGCACCGACGCACCCCCGAGGCACACCACCGCATCGCCGGTGGTGCTCACCGTCGAGCAGCGTGAACGGATCGCCGCTGCCAAGGCCAGCATTCGCGCTGACATCGCCGCGGCCCGACGTCGCAGCGCGGCCACCGGCCGCGCTGGTGCCCGCTCAAGTCACGCAAGCTCGACGAGGATCGGAAGCACTCACGGTGCACCGCCCAGCGTCGGTCCAGAGCCCTCGTCGTAGAAGGTCCAGATCACGCCGCTGCGCAGAATCGACGTGCTCGATGTCGTGGACGACCCAGTTCAGCAGCGCCACAGTCGACCCTTCATCTCCGCGCTTCCTGAATGTCTTCAGCATCCCCAACATCAACATCGTTTCCAACGACATTTTCGCCCTAGCCACCGTCCACCCCGTCCCTGCTTTCTCGGTGTACTTCACGTGCCTTCACGCCCCAGCCAACCAGCCCCCACCGACAAACCACGCCACACCGATGATTCATTGGCACATTTGCACAGTGTGTGCAACCATCGGTGTGGGGCGCGGCTGCGCCCCACACCGGGCCGGGTTGGGTGGTTACTCGTGTTGACGATCGCGCCGTTGAAGCAGTGGTCGGTGCGTTACTACAACGACACCTCCCGGGCGGCGGTTTCAGCGGCGCTGGATCGGGAGAAAGCCGGCGGCGGGCTGGGGGAGTACTACTCCGAAGGGGAGTCCCGAACACCGTTTTGGATGTGCGCCGGAGACGCTGAAACCAGCGCCGCGTTGTGCGGTTTGAGTGCCGCGGATCGGGCCGGCGGTGAGGCCGATTTGGACGTGGTTGCGCGTTGGCTCGATGACGGTGTGGCCCCCAGCGGGGCGTGCGGACGCAAGTTTTCCGGGCGCGCCAACCACGGGTTCGATCTGACTTTTTGCGCCCCGAAGTCGGTGTCGTTGCTGCGCGCGTTGGACACCGCGGGGGTGGCTTCCAAGGCGGTGGTGGAGGCCCACAACCGGGCTGTCGGTGAGGCCCTGGAGTATCTGCACGCCCACGCCGGCTACACCCGAGTGCACAACAGCATGACCGGGATGAAGGATCTGCAGCGGCTGCCTGGTCTGGTCGCGGCGGCCTACCAGCACGAGACGTCGCGGGCCGGGGATCCGCACCTGCACACCCATGTGTTGGTGCCCAACAAGCAGGCCCGTGCCGACGGGGTGTTGGTGGCCATCGACAGTGACTCGCTGTGGCATGAAGCCAGGGCCGCCGGGATCATCTACCAGGCCACGTTGCGGGCTGAGTTGCACGCCGCGTTGGGGGTTGGATGGGAGAAGGTGGATCCGCATTCGGGGATGGCTGAGCTGGCCGGGGTGGACCCCGAACTGATCGCTGCGGCCTCGCAACGATCCACCCAATTGAGCGAGTGGGCCGCACAGAATCTGATCGTCGACGGCAGCGGAAAGCCCACTGCGGGACAACTCGCGCGGGCCCAAAAAGCCACCCGGCCGCGCAAGCCTGAGCACCGGCCCTGGGCTGAACTGAAGGCCGAATGGGCGCAGCGATTCGGTGGTGAACTGGTCTTGGATGAGCCCGCCCAGCAGGAGGCGTTGACCCGGCTGCGGGAGGACTCCCAGGCTGAGCTTCGTGCGTGGGCATGGGCTGCGGTCAGGGGCATCGACAAGCCGGCCTTCACCCGCGCTGATCTCATCGAGACACTCGGTGCGCACATGCCGACCGTCATCGATGAGGCCCCACCGATCGGCCCGCGACTGCTGCTCGAGCAGCTCGTCGACGCGGTCGGGTTGCGCGTCACCGAGGCCCGCCAACCCCACGAACGTGAAGGCCACGAGCGCTACACCGCGCTGGTGATCGCGCGCGAAGAAACCGCCATCTACTCGTTGATCGGAGCCCGCGACAAGAGCGCCGCCGTGCCGAAAACCATCGCCGAGACCGCCGCCGCTAAAGCCAAACTGTCCGCCGATCAAGCCGGGGCAGTCGTGGCGATCGCGTCCTCGCCATGGCTGGTTCAGGTGCTCTCCGCCCCGGCCGGCGCGGGCAAAACCACCTCGCTGAAAGCCCTGCGCCGCGCCGCCAAACAAGGCGGCATCGAGCACGTTTGGTTGGCCGCGCCGACCGGAAACGCCGCCGATGTCGCACTGGCCGAGGGGGCTGCCGACGGCGGCGGCACCGTCGCCGGAGCCCTCAAAGCACTGCGC
>NZ_JBJIAL010000067.1:0-17783 GCF_045310895.1 Mycobacterium sp. SMC-18 | reverse complement strand
GCCATCGTGGTGGATCATCTCGCTTCCCCCGCCAACCTTGCGGGATTCAGCGTGTCCAACACACGGGGTCAAGTCCCCAATGGTGCCGGCCTTCGGGTCTGGCTTCGTACATCGCCAGTGCCGACCTTCGGGTCTGGCTTTAACAGCGCCAGCGATCACTGCGGGGCGTCCCGCCCAAATGCCCGGAACGTGAATCGGTCACCAACACTTTCTATAGTGTCTCGTTCCCATTCGGTTCCGAATGGCTGGCCGCTGCGGGTGTGAATGCCTTTGTGCTACCACGTCTCTCAAAGTCTGTCACGAGACTGGCGTCGCCTTGAGCGTGCGGTTCGATCCCTGCGGCCCGGCCACGGCAACGCCGTTCTCGTCTCCCGCATCAGGATGGCAGTATGGTCGCACAGATCGGCGCTACCGCTGGTAGTCCGGCTGGATCGAGCGACTGCGGTGGCGGCATGAGCGTCAGCACGCCCATTTGGCGGTGCTCGCAGTTAAATACGGCGACAGGTGGGCCGAAGCCGTGTCACGCTGCAAGTATGAGCGACGATTCCGGCAGGACCGGCGGCGATGCCGTCGAGGGTCGACCGCGATGGCGCCCCATGTCCGATGAATTGCGACGCTCGCTGGAAAGCCAACCGGCCGCGAACGACGACACACTTGCCCACTGGCTGACTACACAGGGTGGAGTGTCAATTCACAGCTATGGCGGATTCGCGCCCGAGTGCTGGCGAGGAGACGTTGACGGACAAAGCTTTTCGTTCCGTGAGCGTCACGGCCAGTGGGTGATCGAGATCGATCACCGGCCCGCTGGCCGGTTCATCCAAACAGTTGCAGGCACAGAACCTGATGGCACGGCGATCTATCGCACACGCGAGCTTGAGGTGGGGGAACTCATCGCCTCCGGAACGACCGACGTCGCTGGCTACGGCGCCACCGCTGTCGAACGTGCGCAATTCATCGTCGAGACGATCCGGACCCATCTGACCCGGCAGTCCTGCGGCCACTATCTCGACCAACTCGAGGCAATCGACACCCTGCTAGGTGTGCAGGCCCGCTGGTGTGCGCACTGCGGAGCACATCTGCCCGAGCGGTAAGGCTGGCGATCGAGGTCCGAACTGCCGGGTACCTCGTGTGTCGATCCCGGTCCGCTACTCGGCGAGCGCGACCAGACGAATAGCACAGGCAATAAGCCTTGTGCGGTGGCGGTTTTGCCTCTGCTGTCATTTGGCTCGACCGACTTATCGAACCGTGACGCGACTCGGGGTGTCCGCCGACGAACCGCTGGCCGGTACGGGTACGGCTACCGGGAGGGCGCTCTCCGGCGTGCTTCGTGCTGCGGATTGTCCGGCCTACAGGTACTCAGCGAACAGTTCACGCAGCTCCGGCTTGCCCAGGCGTTGAACGTACTTGAGTGCGCTGGACCCATTAGCTGTTGCTATGTGCGGGTCGGCGCCGCGCTCCAGTAGAAGTTTGGTGATGGGCAGTTTCCCGCCAGTTGTGTTGCGCACGGCCTTATATAGCGCGGTCTCGCCCCGGTCGTCGGCGGCGTTAATGTCGGCTCCGGCATCGAGCAAGAGCCGAGCAACCTCGACGCTGTCTCGCGACGCGGCCGCGTGCAGCGGTGTCAATCCTTCGAGATCGGCGGCGTTGACATCAGCGCCGTCAGCGAGCAGGCGCGTGGTGTTGGCGATCTTGTATGCATTGGCCGTGCGGAAGTTCTCTTCGGCCAGGGCCTCGTCGGTCAGGGCAGCGGTGTAGTTCAAGCCGACCGGGTCATCACCGACCGCGTAGTGCAGTGGTGTCCGCCCCGCCCGGTCACGGTCGCCAACGTTCATGGTTTCTCCCTGGCTAGTTCGAATTGGTGGCCCTCATTGCCCGGCGCGTCTTCGATTCGATAGATCTTCGGGTTGTTGTAGTAGTCGAGCTGTTGCTGTCGTGTCCAATGTTCGGTGATTGCTCGATCGCGGATTCGCCACCACTCCTCGTTGGGGATATGCCCATACTGGTAGACGGGATTCACCGGGTAGCGGATGCCGTCTGCGCCCTGGTAATACTTGCCGTCCGCGGTCTTGGGAAGGGTGAGAATCTCCGGGTCGTACTGCTTGCTGACCGGGATATACACCTGGTCATCGGTCGCGCTGACAAAGTACTTGCCGTCGGGTGTTCTCTCTGCTGCCGCTTCGATAGCGCGCTTGGTTTCTGTCCGCAGATCCGGTCGGCGCAGGAGGTCCAGCCCCCATGGGCTGGTCGCATCGATGGCGCCGGTGCCTTCGGCGGCGAACAGCATCGCGCGGGCCTCCAATAGCGGAGCGAGTTCGCGGACCGTACGGACTGCGGCCCCTGCCGCAGCCACCGACGGCAGAGCCGATGCTTCGGCTGCGGCCCGAAACGTGCGACAGATCTCGGCAATCCTGGCGCCAGCGGCAGTCAGGCGTGATACATCGACGACCTTCGACACAGCCTCGCTGGCACCTAAGGTAACCGGGATCAATACTGCCGCAACGATTTCGGTGACCGCGATCGTTGCGGCCAGCTCGGTCATCGCCTCTAGAATCGCCGAATGCGCAGTGTCGATCTCTTTCGCGTACGAGTCGCACATGGTGGCCGCGACGTCGCAGCCGTCGGCCGCCGAGTACATCGCATCGGCCGTCTGCGTGAGATTGGTGACGACAGTCGGGATTTCGGGTGACTTCTGGGCCTGCACATACGGTTTCGATGAATTGGCCTGAAACGCAGCGGCGCGAAGGCTGGCCGCGCAGGCTCGCCACGCGGTGGCTGCCTTGTGCAATTGGTCCTGGTGTCCGTTGGGCCACAACTCACCCTGCACGTAAGCCTGGACGCTGTGCCACCACGCCGGAACATCGTCATGCCCGCCCTCAGCGGACGGGATGGCGGGCACCCGAAACGTCGGTACGGCCCCTGGAGGCATCGCGGGCGCGTTCGGGCTGTTGGCGGCAGACCGCACGTCAGCGTTGGAGTGGTTTACGGCCGTCGCATGGAGCAAGTCAGCGCACTGCCCCGCTGCGATCACCGCGGTGGACGCTGACTCCATCACCCCGCTCGCACCAGCGCGGCCGCCGCACAATGGATCGTATTTGGATGCCCAGGCGTGGGCACCGTTGTCGGTGCCCGCCATGCCGGCCGTGCCTTTGAGCACACTGGCGAGTTGGTTTACCGCCGCCGCGGCGGCGGCGGCGACGCGCCCGTAGGCGTCGCCGGCGTTCTTTATGGCGGCGGGGTCGATGTCCTGGCTCACTGGGGCCACATCGCGGTGTTGATGTCGATGACCTCGGTGTAGTTCTTGTGGGCTTTGTGGGCCGCGTCGGTGAGTTCGGTGACCGCCTCGCGCATCTGCTGGGCTGCGGTCCTCCACTCGTCGTGCGCGCGCTGGTGGGCGTCGGCGGCCTCACCCGTCCAGGTCATATGCAGTTCCATGACCAGGCGGTCGACGGCCGTGGTGAGTTCGTCGGTCCGGTCGTCGAACGCCTTGAGCCGATTGGCGAACGCCAGCAGTTCGTCGAGGTCGACGCGGTAGCGTTTCACAGTCCGAGGTCCATCGTCGTGTTCAGGGCCTGCCCGCCGTCAGCGTCCTGTTCCTCGTAGGCAGCGGCGGCCTGGGCCAGCTTCTGGGACGAGTCCAGCAGTGCCTGCACGACCTTGGTCGCGTTCTTCTGCCACTGCTCCCACACCGGTTGATAGGCCGACGCGGCGACCCCTTCCCAACCGCGGGACATGTTGTCCCAGTCTTTGGTGAGCTGGTCCAACTCGTCCTGCAGGTCGACGGCGTGGTTGCCGATCGCCTGCGCCGTCTTGAACGCCTCACCAGTATCGACGCGTAGCTCAGCCATTAGTCACCCCCCACTCAGCGACCGCGCTTCCCCACCGCGGGCCACACATCAAGGGTAGGCGTTCTCAACCGCCTCAACCGACACCAACTTCGGAACACAGCCTGATGACTGCCCGGACCCGCTACCCGCTCGCTCGGCCCGCCGTTGTGCCCGGTGATCACCCACTCGCGCAATGGAATGACTGACCAGTGACAGTGGTCAGGAAAGCGGCACGCGGGTCTGTGTTGCCCGAAGACGGGTACGGCGATTGTTCGTCACGTACGCCGCTCCCAGGTCCAGCAGCTCCGCCAACTTCCATCGACACTTTCGGCAGTAGATGCGATGCTGGTGCAAGCTCACGCCGGTCGCAGACAGGGCCGCGGCCACCCTTGCTTCGACCCCGGTATCCACAGCCTCGATGTGGATCAGGTGTAGCAGCGTAGCGATCGCGATCACGGCCGGGGGCGCTCCGGTTGCCACTCGAACGTCCTCGTATGACAGCGGGTGCAGCGGCGCTTCCCTGATCCGCACCACCACGGCTGCGGTGCCAGAGGACAGCAATCGATGTGTCTTCCGCAGGTCTGCGTCCTCTTTTGCGGCGTGCCAGTAGGCCCCGTCGTACTCGATGCCGATGGGCAGGCCTCCGCGGCCACGGAACCGCATGTCCAAAACCATCCGCCGGTCAGTGGGCACAGCGACACCGCGTTCGCCAGTACCGAGAACGAACTCGATCAGTGTGAAGACGTCGCTCTCAAGCTTGGAGGACCGCGGCTCGTCGCCGTAGCAGATTGGGCAGTCGTTGCTGTGATACCGGCCACGAGTTGACGACCTGTAGCTGCGGGTCATGTGCTGACCGTAGAGCCGGGCACCGACAAGAAGCAGCGGACCGCTTCTTGGCCTTGGATGAGCGCTTCGGTTGCCGCAGCATCCGAGCCTGCTGTACCGGCGCGGCGGCATTCGCCGGTGAACGCCTGCTGCGACATCGCCATCGCGTGAGGGCTGTGTCCCTCGCCGATCCAGCTGCTGTCGGCCGGGCGAAACGCGCGGGCTGCTGTTTTGGGCCGGGACCGCCCAACGGGCGCTCCATCGTCGTATCGGCCTGGTTACCCACGACGGCGTGCCAGCTCCAAGGTCGGGGTGTGCTGCGAACGACCAATACGGCAATCAGTGCGGAGAGGGCAGCACTTGATGTTCACGCGTCAGGTTGGGTCAGTGTCCGCTTGCGTTTGAGGAAGTTGTCAAAGACGAACGGTGTTGACGGGCCGCTCTGTTCGCCGACCTCGAGCGCTTGGCGCAATGTCTGCAGGTGGGTTTCGCGCTCTTCGAGCAGGCGGAGTGCGGAGCGGATGACGTCGCTGCCGGAACGGTAGCGGCCGGAAGCGATCGCTTGGTCGATGAAGGCAATGGAGCATTCGTCGAGGCTGAAGGACGTGTCGCTACCCATATTTCACGGTACCAATGATTGGCGCAGTGGGCCCGGCACGGCGAGTTGTCCCGCGACTTCCAAAGTCACCGCGACAGCGGTCGTAGTGCAATGAACAGTACTGCGGTACTTGCACTTCCACAGACGGCCGCGTGGCACAAACCGCCGTGACGTTTTCCTTCCAATCGGTCAGTGCGACCGCCACCGGGCGGCGGTCTGTGCCGCCAAACGCTCGACGGCATCGCTGCGCCCCTGTTCCAATGCCTCGTGCGGTGTGCGACCGCGCAGCTGATCGCTGGATGTGCGCATCCACAGTGCAATTTGCCAGCTGTCGGCCGTGCCCTGGGCCAGGGTTGCCACGACGCGTCCGAGACCGAGCAGCAAGGTGTCGTCAGCTGCGACCTGGAAGGTCGGGAAGACCAACGTGCTCTCAGCTGTGGGGCAAGCGAGCAGTTCATTCCGACGGACCAGGACCGCCACAGTATCCACCGAGACACGCAGCCGGTGAGCGATCTGCGCGGCGTCATGAAAGGGCCCGATCAGCTCATCGAACGCGTTCGGGGCTCCGTCGGAGGCATCGTCGGGTCCCTTTGAATCGGGGTCGATATCAGCCTCCTCTGCCGATTACCGGTCCGTCACCGGGGAAGTCATCGGCCGCAGACTCCGATTTGTTGGTTCATTCGATTTTAGGTCCGCCTACCGCGATCTCGGGTCGCGGCGTGACAGGCCTGCGGAGCGCCACAACCCCCAACGTCAGCCACGCGCTGCACTACGTTGCTCTGACAGTTGCCAATACCGGGCTGCCGACTGCGGTGGACCCTTGCGGGCGGGGCGGAGGGGAATCAGTGCTCGACGGCAAGAAACTCACTGGCTGAAATATCGAGTGCTGTGGCTAGATCGAACAACCGCTCATAGAGTAGGCCGCTTTTACCTAGTTCCACATCCACCAGCAGGTTTCGCGACATACCCGACTGCAGTGCCAATGCCTCCTGTGTCAAGCCGGAGCGCTTGCGCATTTCGCGGATACGTTGGCCAACCAGTTGGCGTGTGCGGGCCCATTCGGCGACGCGTTGTGGGTCTGTTTGGTCACGAGGTCTTGGCACCCAACCAAGTAGCACCATCCAGACACCAAAGGTCTGCCAAGCTAGCTTGGCAAACGTCGTATACTGACGGAGTTCCATTGGCACGGAGGTAGATGTATGGCGGACACCGCCGGCTTGAAGAAACGTCCGAGTGGATCGGAAAATCGGCGGCGCACCGACACAATCTCCCTCCGCTTGCTTCCGGGCGAGGGCGCAGCGCTAAGCGCTCTGGCAGAAAAGCGGGGACACAGTAGTCGGGCCGAGCTGATTCGCGACGCCCTCGAACGTCTCGTTACGGCATCCACGTGAACTGTTGCTTTACTGCGCCAGCTCGGCGCGTGCTATCTGGGGTTCGATTTTGGTGTGTACCTCTGTTCCGTGTTAGCCGGATGGGTGATGTCGTGCCTTATCGGGAACAGTTGAGGCCGGTGGTATTTCCCGTTAGGTGTTGATTCGCCCCGGGGCTGATGTGCGGATGCGGGCGGCACGGGCGGCGTTGGCCGTGGCGGTGAGCTGGCGATGGCCCCAGGGGCAGCCTGGACCGCCGTTAGTGCGTCGTGGCCAGTTATCGGCACCTGGCCGTCAGTCAGGGGAAGTGCTATATGTCGCGGATTGTGGCGGTCAATCCGAGGTCGGACAACAGCGGTCCTAGGTCCTCTGCGGCCGCCGCGTCGACGACGATGTTGAGGGTTCCTTGCGCGTAGCTGATCTTGCGGTCGTCCAGTGCGACATAGAGCGCTCGAAACAGTGCGGCGAACCCGTCGGCGGTGTCGGTGCCCGACAGCATGCTGCTGGTAAACGAGAACGCTAGGGCCTTTTCGGTTGCGGTCCCTGCGGCGGCTCCACTGCTGCTTCCGGCTGTTGCCGTCCCTTTGTCGGCGGGGGCGGTGGTGGCGTTTCCTGTGTTGTTTCGACTTGCGGCTTGTCCGCCGGATGCGCCAGCGGCTGTGCTGGTGTCCGCGGGGGTGCCGGTGTCGGGGCAGGCGCCTTGGTGTGCGGGTTGGCCGCACGTGGCGCAGTCAGCTGGCGTGGGGCGTGCGATCCGCAGTCCTGCACTGGCGAGGTTGATCTGTCCGGGTGCGGTGACGGCGACGGCCGTTCCTGCGCTGTCGACGATGGCGAGCTCACCGGCGGTGACGGCGTCGAAGACGGCTTGTTGCAGGTCCTGGTCGCCGCCGTAGAGCAGCGGTAGCCGCGGTGCACTGTAGAACGCTGCGCGCAGGTCCGACAGTGTCTTGCCATAGTCCTGGTCGCGCAGGTTGTGTAGGAGTGCTTTTGCTCCGAATTGGCCTTTGTCGAACACTTTGTCGCGGTCGGCGAGGGCTTTCCACACCATGGTTCCATTGAGCGCGGTGAGGGCGTCGTCGTCGAATGTGTGCTGATCGAGGTACCGCTCCCCGTCGGGGTCGGGTTGGGCGACGAACGCGATGTGCTGGTAGGCGCGCTTGATCGCTTTTTCTAATTGGTCACGTGCACTTGCTAATTCGCGTGTGCCGGTTGCTTTGAGTTCGTCATCGGCTTGAACTTCCGGTGCTGCCAGGGCCTTGCTGCGTGCCAGGTACTCCGATGCCAAGTTGCGTGCTTGTGCGCGCCGCTGGGTGTTGACGACGGCGTACACGGCGCTGCTGGCCCACTGCACGGGCAGCTGGGTGGGGCCTTGACCTAGGCCGGTGGCTGCGTTGAGGGCCTCGAGTGTGGCGGCTTCGGCGCCGTTGCGCAGGCTGAACTGTGCGGGATCGAGCACGACCAGCCGTGTGGTGTGGGCGGTGTCCAGCCCGGCCCCGACAAGGACCTCGGTTGGGGTGCGTGCGAGATCGGCGCTGACGAACTTCGGCTCGCGGAAGGGTCCTGTGCTTGCGAATTTCTGGGCGAACTCGGCCAGCACCGCGTCTCGTTCGGTGTCGGTGATGGTGCGGCGGATGCTGGAGACGAGCATGCGGTGGGTCAGACGGGTCGATAGGTAGTAGTGCGCGGGCTTGTTGTTGCCTTGTCCGGGAAGGATTTCCAGCGCGGTGAGGCCTCGGTCGGGGTCGACGAGTTCGGCGACGACAGTGTCGGCGTCGGTGACGGTGTATGCGATGTCGGGAATGCTGGTGGCAGCTTTGACTTCTGGTGCGCTGGCGCCGCGGCCGCGGGTGGGCCGAAGTGTTCCAACGACGCTAGCCAGGAAGATGTAGGTTGCGGCGCGTTCAGCTGCGCGCGGGTTGTCGTGGCTCCACATCAGTGGTTCGCGCCCCAGGTCTTGGCGGCGAGCTGCTCCGCTGGTTTGGTCGTGGTTGACGATTTCGATTTCGGCGAGGGACCGGTAGTTGGCGATGGTGCGTTCGTCTTCGACCAGGCCGCTGCCCAGGATCGCTTCGCGCACAGCCGAATCTGACAACGGCAGATCACCGGGACCGATCAGCGCTGGCACCCATTCGTCGGCTTTGCCACGTTCCTGCTGGGCGTAGACGGTGGCTGCGAATATGCGGATCGTTGAGCGCACCCGCTGGAAACCGGTGACCTTGCTCCATTCTTCTTTGGCCAGGTCCATCAGCATCGGGTGGAACGGGTAGCAGGCCGCGACTTCCTGCACCCAGCGGCCACGCCAGTCGGCGCCGATGGCGTCCCATACCTGTTTGGTCCAGGCGCGATCGGTGAGCACGGGTTTGTAGAGTGCGGCGGTTGCGGCGACGACTTCGGCGGCGGGTTCTGCGTCAAAGAGGCGGCGGCGCAGGATGTCTGCGAAGTCGCCGACTTCGGTGACGGTGGCCGGGGTGCCGTTGCGTTCCAGGAGGGAGTTGAGGTCGTCGCGGCGGTGCTGGGCTGCCGTTGATAGGGCGGTTTTGTCGGCGTCGGAGGCAATCATCACCACGAGCATTGCGACGTGCGGGACGTCGTTGACCACATCGAGCAGAGCTCGCAGGAATCCCATGTCTTGTGCTGACAGGTCGGGCCTGTTTGCGCCGTCGAGCCCGTTGCCGATGTAGTCGAGGACTTCGTCGACGATGATCAGCACCGGTCTGTTGACGGCGCGTAGTGCGTCGGCGATCTTGTGCTTGTCGCTCCAAAAGGGTTGGTAGCGCTCGTAAAGTGCGTAGTCGCGGGAGAACAGTCGCCAGAGGAATCGTTCGTAGAGGCTGACGGCGGGGCCGTCGTATTCCTGTACCGGTGCACCGGGTGTCATGTTGTCGCAGGCGAGCACCACGACGTGGGGTTTGCCCAGGTCGGTGGGCAGTGTGGTCCCGGTCCGTGACTTGGCCCGGGCGGCGACCTGGCGGCCCAGCTCGGTGCTCAGGAGGGCGTCTGGGTCTGCGGCGAGGTGGTAGGCGCCGATGCAGGAGTGCGATTTTCCGCCGCCCATGCCCTGGTCGAGGCGGGTCACTGACCGGGCTTTGAGGTAGTCGGGGCCTGCGCCGATGCGGATGGCGATCTCGGTGAGTAGGTCCACCAGTCGTGCTGTGGGGTGGGTGATTTCGCCGTAGTAGCGGGCGTCGGCGTATGGGGGGCGCGCGGTTCCGGTGCCATGTACCGCGGCGAACAGTGACATCTGGACGTCGTCGATTTGTCCTGATGCTGAGAGGATTTCCTGACGGATCTTCAGCGCTTTCCACCACGGGGTGACTGCGGCGGGTGTCATGGCTGTTCTCCTGGGTCGGTCGGGGCCATCAGATCAGTTTGAGTTGGGCGTCGGCGTCGGATTTGCGCAGGGCTGCGTCTGCGGTGCTGGCTGCTGCTGCGTCGGCGAATCGGCTGATGGTGGTGCGGGTGCGCAGGACGCGGGTGAATGCCACCGCGTCGGAATCGTTGTCTGGTAGGCGGTCGGCGAGGAAGGCGATGGCGGCCCACAGGTGTGCGTCATCGCTGTCGCGGTCGGCGCTGGCCAGGACGCGGCCCATGGCATCGAGGCCGTCATCAGAGGTTGCGGCCAGGGCCAGTGCTACGTCGATGGTGGCTGAGTCTGAGGTGATGGTTGCGGTGAAGTCTGTTGAGGCGACGAACTGAACTCCGCTGCCGGCGTCGCGCACGAGGTCGCGCACCTGGCCGATTTCCAGGCCAGATGCCAGTGTCTGCCAACGTAGTTCGGATTTGGCTTGCGTGGCGCGCGCATAGAGCCGCACCCACCACAACGCGAAGCGGGTGCGGGCGTCGAAGGCTTCCAACGGCTGGTGGTTGATTTCGACGGCCATCGCCTCCTGCACGGCGGCGCGTGCAAGGGGGAGGAAGGTGTGGATATCGACGCGGTTGCCTCGCGCGTCGAGGACCTCGCTGTAGCGGCCGACGACTTCCATTGCGGGGCCGGCGGCGGCCATCAACATGTCGGCGGGCGCTAGTCCCCAGCGGTCCCAGTCGGGGTGGCGTTTGGCGATTTCGGCTCTGATGGCAGATTCGACCGCGCCTTTGCGTCCTGCTGGGCGATTTGTTGGCGCGGGCCGGCACGCCATCGTCAGGGTGGTCTCGATGTTGGCTTTGCCTTGCTGGCCACCGGCTTCGGTGTTGGCCGGCCATGAACCGGTCATGACGAGGCCGGCGCGCTCGATGGAGTGCAGCAGACGCTGCCAAACCTCGGGTTCGCCGTGACCAAAGACGATCGTGACCACTCCGTCCTCGCGCACGGCGGCGCGCATCTGCGCGAAGGCTTGGGCGATGAGGGTGTCGTAGTGCTCGCGGGTGCGGTGTTCGTCTGGGGCTTCGCCGCGGACGCGTTTGACGATGATTTCGTTGGTTTTTTCTTGGCAGCCGTGGCTGTCGGCGGTGATGACCAGCTCGGGCCAAGTGTTGTGCAGGCAGCGTTTGAGCCAGGTGTAGAACAGGTCCGAGGCGTCGGCGTAGGCGATCATTTGGTCGTAAGGCGGGTCGGTGACGACGGCGCTGAAAGTGTTGGGCGGGAACGATAATGCGGTGGCGCTGCCGCGTTGCACGTGCGTTGGTGTGCCGCGTAGGTCGGCGAACAGATTGCGGCAGGCTGCGAGCACGTTGTCCGAAATGGATGCCCATGTTCCGGGGCCGGTGCCGATGCCGGCTTCGAAAAAGTCGTGGGAGAAGGTGATTGAGCCTTCGTTGACGAACAGGTCGCCGACGCGGGCGCCGCCGCTGGTTTGGAAGCGTGCGCCGCGGGTGGATCGCCGCAGCTTTTTGACCACGACGGCGGTCGCGTAACCGGTTAGCGTCTTGACGTAATGAGCCGAAAGCCCTGCTGCGGCGAGTTCCTCGCCCATGTGGTTGATGAGCCGGGCCAGCCGGATGTAGGAGAGCGTTTGTCGGTTGACCATGAAGTCGCCGTAGGTTCGGGCGCCGTAGATGCTTGGGCCGATGATGTTGTTGTTGCCCGGGGCGATCGCCTCATTGGGGATGGCGGGCAGGAACGGTCCGAACGATGGTTCTGCTGCGAGCGCGCTGGCGGCGGCGTCGACGGCGTTGCATTCCTCGGTTGTGGGTAAGCGAAATGTCTTCTGCCCGTTGGGGTCGATGTCGGCGGCCAGGACGAGTGCATCGGTGCCGTGGCCTTCTTGGAGCAGGCGCCGGTGGACGTCGAGTGGGTGCACGTGCGAGCAGAAAACGCATACGGCGCTCTTGCCGGCGATTTTTCGGCCGTTGACGACCGCGTTGGACAGGGTGGGAGTGTGGGTCGGTCGGCCCTTGTCGATCACCGCGTGCCATGTTCCGGTCGTGCGGTCGCCGGTGATGTGGAAGGACATCGGGTCGCGATCACCCCGGGCGGGGATGAGGTCATAGGAGCCGATCAGGGGGAATCGGTGGCCGCATTCCTGGCAGGGAATGGTTACGGACCATAAGTAGCCCCAAGGTAATTCGCCGTCGTGGCGCGGGTAGAACTCTGCCATCGATGCGGCGTGCCGGCTGCCGAGCTCGCTGAACACTTTTTCTAGATCGTGCTGCAGGCGATCGGATTGCCCCATGGTGAGGGTGGTGCTGTCGGCGCCGAACGGCAGTGGCGGCTCGGTGGTCCAGTCTTCGAACGGTGCGCTGGTGAGCAGGTAACTGGCCAGGACAGCAACGGGGCTGTAGTCAACGGCATTGGCGCTCACGCCGAGTCGGGCCGCTTCGAGGGGAATCATCCCGCGGCCCGAGAACGGGTCGAGCGTGGCGGCTCCGTCCGGGTTGGATTTCGCGATCTCCTCGCGTAGTCGGTTCCATTCGGCGTAGCGGCCGGTCATTGCCGCGCGGACGAGTTGTTGCAGGTCTTTTTGGTCCTGTTCGTCGTCGGGCCAGTTCAGCAGGGAGCAGATGGTGGCGGCTTTTGCTTGTGCGGTAGGCCTTTTCGCGAACCACATGAACAAGGAGATTTCGGCGTTGCCCGAGCCCCAGCCGCGATCACTGTTGAGCGAGACTTCCGCGCACGGAAACCACCGCTCGATCATCTTCGTCATACGTTGCTTCCTGGTGCGTTTTTCAAACTTGATCCCGGCACCCGGAAGATCGCATCCCCGGTCATGTCGGTGGAGAACAAGGTTGCCGGGTCGGCGTAGGCGCCGAAGAATCGGCCCCGCCCGTCGGCGCACTCGTCGATGACGTAGAGCCAGTAGTTGCCGCGATGTTGGGTCGCGATCAGCACCTCGTTGCCGGTCATGCGGATGCCGTTGCTGGCCGCGCTGCCCATCACGCCCTTGACTTCGACGTGGCGGACCTGCTGGTGGCGGCGTGCCTCCAGGTCGTAGCCGCGGCCCTCGGTGTGCACGTCTTCGACCACCCAGCCGTCCTCGACCAGCAGCTGCTGCACGTGGCGCATTGAGACCATCTCGGCGTCGATCTCAGCTTGGACGCCGGCGTCGGCCGCGGCGAGCACTCTCGCCCTGCCGACCAGTTTGGGTTCAGTCAGTGTCACTTCGGTGAGGCGCTCCAGTTCAGCGACGCGTGCGGCGGTCTGTGCCTGAAACTGTCGGCGCAGTGCCACCCGGGTATCACGGTCAGCGATGTCCTCGGTCAAGCTCACCGGCAGGTTGTTCAGATCCCTGCGGGCTTGCGCGAACCAGTCCGATCGGACTCGGCGGTGTTCGGCGACGGTGGCTTCGGCGACTTCGTGGGCTACGCGCATAGCGGCGCCTTCGCGTGCCGGGTGCGCTGACGTCCCGGCCGTATCGCTTGGCACGAGGTTGGCGAGGGTTTCCCAGCGCACCGCGCGTGCGTTGCCGCCGTCATCGACTTTGACCAGGGTGGCCCACACGCTGGCTCGCTTGCCGTCGCTTTCGGTCATCGTCGCCTCGTAGGCGAACAAGTCGTAGGGAGTCAGGCTGGAGGGGTCCTCTACTGCTCCGGACTGATAGAGGTCTTCGGCTAGCGCGCGCTCTGCCATGGCGATCAGGTTGGTGAACGCCGGCTCCCCCGGCCCCAAGGTGATGGTGTCGCCGAGGTCGATGCTGCCGGCGGCGGCGGCGACCGCCTCGCCGCTGGTGGCGACATGGGCATCGCCGCGGCCACCGAGCGCCGCCGGCAGCACTCCATTTATGGCCGCTAGTCGGCGGAATCCGGGGCCGGCCGCGGTGGGTGTCACCGACAGCACTCCAGCTGCTGAGAGCCGATCTAGGTAGGCCTCAACGATGGCTGGATTGATCCGTGCGAACAGATCGCGTTGCAGCAGTGTCAGTGCCGCCACGGCGTCTACCTGGCTGGCCAGGCGGCGTTCGTTGTCGCGGACCTGGCGCGCGGCGCGGGCCAGCTCCTGTGCCTGCACCGCGCGGGCAGCGGCCTTGGCGGCGGCTTTTCTGGCGTCGTCGTTGCCGTACAGGTCGGTCAGCCAGCGGTCGTAGTCGACGCCGGTGATCTCCGCGACGGCGGACAGGCTGTCGAACATCTGCCCGTGCAGCTCGTTGGCGGCGGTCACGAAGTTATCGAGCAGCCGCAGGAGCGTGTCGCCTTCGCGGGTGTCGGTGGCCACCAGGTTGTAGAGGAACACTTCGCGTGTCTGGCCAACCCGGTGGATGCGGCCCATGCGCTGCTCCAACCGGACCAGCGACCATGGGATGTCGTAGTTGACCAGGACGTGCGCGGCTTGCAGGTCGATGCCTTCGTTGCCGGCGTCGGTGGTGACGATGACCTGAAAATCGCCGCGCATGAATGCTTTTCGCACTTCGTCCCGGTCGGGCTTGCTTTGCCGGCCTGAGTACAGCTGGGCGCTGTACCCCTCGGTGCGTAGCCGGTCGGCGATCCACTGCGCCGAATCGGCGTACTCGGTGAACACCACGGCCTGTTCGCCGTTGCCCGGCAGGATGTTGTGCTTGGCCAGGCAGTCATCGACCAGCCGTCGCCACTTGGACGGCAGCCAGTCCGGGTCGGCGATGGTGGCGTCGATCCGCTCGACGAGCGCCTTGATTGCCGACCGCTCAGCGCGGGTGGACGTCGAGGCGGTGTAGACGACTTTGGCTTCGTCAACCTCGGATTCGTCGCCGTGGCCGTCACTTTCGGCGATCAGCGCGGCCTCTGCCTCGCTCATCTCGCCCATGTGCGAGGAGCGGCGCCGCAGGGTTTCAGCGAGTGAGAACAGGCTGGAGGCGGCCCGTTTGCCGTAGACCATGCGCGCCAGCGGTTGAGCTGTTGGCGGGAAGAACTGCTCGACCATGTCCAAAGCGGCTTGGTAGTAACCGAATTCGGCTTGCGAGAGGGCCACGTTGTGGTTGTGCGCGGTGCGACCCTTGAATAGTCGCGTCTTTCCGTCGTAGTCGACGAGGTCTTCCTTCATGCGCCGCAGGAAGTGGATCGGTCCGGGCCGCAGGACCGAAAGCGGCACATTCGGATCGGAGCCGGGATCGGGATAGATATCGGGGTCGACGAGGTGCAGCAGGTGTCGGAACAGCCACTCTTTGCCTCGATGCGGTGTCGCGGTCATCAGCAGCGCTCGCGGCGTGTTCTTCGCCAGCAACCGCCCCACCTGGTGGAAACCCGCGGCGGTGGGGGTGAGGCGGTGGGCTTCGTCGAACACCACCAGGTCCCAGCCGGCCTTGTCCGGGCGCAGCGCATCCTGCACTGCCGGGTTGACGGCCGCCAGCTCCAGGGACACCACCCATAAATCGTTGGAGTTCAACGCATCTTCGCGGACGGTTGCGGCGGTGATCTGTCGCAAACCGCCGCCGAGGAGCCGGTCGAAGTCGTCCACCCACTTGGATGCAAGGTTGGCGGGACACACGATCACTGCCCTGCGCACCAGTCCGAGGCGTTGCATTTCCCTGATGTACAGGCCCGCCATGATCGTTTTGCCTGTCCCGGGTTCGTCGGCGAGCAGGAACCGGAGCAGGGGTTGCGGGAGCATCGCGCCGTAGACCGCAGTTGTTTGGTGCGCAAAGGGTTTCAACGGTGTCGCGGCCATTGCACTGGTCTCGGCGTTGGCTGCGGCGGCGTGCATCCATTGTGTCCACATGGCGGCGAGCACGCGTGCGGAATCGCCGTGACCGTCCGAGGTCAGGGCCCGCACGGTGGTGGTGTCGCCGGCCGCTAGGTTCACTTCGTGTCGGCGGTCCTGGTCGTCGACCAGGATCAGGTCCCATGAGCCGTCGTCGTCTCCGGGGAGGGCGAAGCGCACGGTGGCGAATTCGGGGACGCCCGCGGCGTGGACGCGCACTCGTTGTCCGCGTTCAAACAGGGTCATCGTGGATCGCCTCCCCTAATCCAGTCCTGGATCGTACGGGTCGACTTGCCGAGTTCGTCGGCGATCTCACGGACCGATCCGCCGGCTTTCCATGCGGCGCGCACGGCCTCTTTGAGCTCGGCAGAGGCGGCGCCGACGTCATCGGCAGCGGTCTTGAGGCGCGCGCGTTCTGCCGGTGGGATCACGCCGCGAGCGGTCACGGTCAGAACCGTAGCAGACGGCACTACACATCTGTGGTAGCTACTGCTACACCCATTGCCGGCCGCGATTCGGGTGAACGTGCTGGTGGCGGCGTGCTGGTTGGCCGCGGCGGCCGCGCATCAGCCTGGACGAGAACTCTATGCGGGTCGATCCCGAAGTGCTACGTTGTGCGGCTCGGCGAAATCAGGGAAAGGGACCCACGATGCAGGCCACGCTGCCAGACAAGACCGGCCAGCAATGGCACGTTGACCAGACTGGTGGCGCTATGGCCTGTCTTGACGGGAAGATCAGCCGTTTGTGTCCGGATCATGCACCGCTGGCTGGTACGCGCCGCCGCCACACGCCGGCTGTCCGATGATTCGGTCAGGTACGCTTTAGCGCGCTTCCGCTCAGGCGATCTCGGTTGATTGGCGTTTGATCATGCGTCTAAGACTCGTGCGAGCGGCCGCGAGATCGTCCTCCTTCGCCGCGAGCTTGGCTCCGAGCTCACGGATCTGGTCCGCCGACCTCAGATTCTCTTGTTGAAGACGATGATTCGCCTCTACCAGTTCATCGACCCGATTCCGCAACGTCTGACTTGATTCGACTTCCAACCGTTGGCCGAGGCGCTCACGGACTACAACTTTCAACTGCGCCAGCTCAGCTCGCAGCCTCTGGTTGTCCTGTTTCGCAAGTTCTAGATCGGTGCGCAGACTTGCATCGCTGGCCGCTCTGCCCGCTCGGCGATCTTCGGCAGGTTGTGCAGCTTGATGTTCCCGCGCAGCGACCACGTATTCACGGACACCGTCCTGGTAAACCAGCCATGACGACACCCCGGCATGCCTTGCAACGCTGGCGAAAGTGATTTCAGCACCGCTGCGCTTCATCTCATCGACGGTACGAAAGACGTTGTCGCGCTTGCGCACCGACGCAGCTCTGCGCGACTCCAGAAGGACCTCGGCGGGCGTGCGTTTCGGCTCATTCATACTTCCTCATCCCGACGCAGCACCTTAAGGGGAAGCGAGGCGCCTGCCCGCGCCTTACGTAACACCACCGAGGCGAATTCGACTCGTTCCCGTTGGTCGTCGTCAAGTTCCGCCAGTCGGTCTTTCATCGTCGCGAGCACTCGTTGATAGGACTCGATTTGGGCGGAGAGATTGTCGGTGACAAATATTGCGGTATCCATTGCGATGGCGGTTTCACGATCTGCACGTAGCGCGTTCAGGTGTTCTTCGATGGCCGGGATGAATGACGGGTCTGGTCGGTAGAAGCCGCATCCGGCGCACTGAAATCGGATCGGACAGCTCTGTCCTCCAGCCTTGACGTTGGTTGGCTCAATACAATTGCCATAGGGCACCGCAACCGAACGGATTTGATAAGTGGTGGCGTCGGGTCCGGCGGCCGCATTGCCGTTGCGGTCAATCGTCAGCTTGCCGACCGTTTCGACCGCCTCGCGTTTCCGGGTCGCAGTGATGGTGTAGTAGCGGGCCGTGGTCTCCATACTGCGGTGATCCATGAGATCACGCAGGACGTCGACTGGGGTGCCGTTGTCCGCGTGCCGTTGGGCGTAGCTGTGCCGCAAAGCATAGGGATACACCAGGCTTCGGTCGAAAGGAATCGGGGTCTGCTGCACGAATAGGTGACATCTGAGTTGGCTTGCCCAGCATGGGCGGGCTGGAAGGATGTCCCCATGGCAA
>NZ_JBJIAL010000066.1:0-18271 GCF_045310895.1 Mycobacterium sp. SMC-18 | reverse complement strand
AGCTGACGTCTTTCTGTTCATCGCCATAGGGCTTCTGTGGTGTCCGGCGGGTGTGGCGGCACGGACAGTGGCGATGAGCGCGTCCCGTCGTGCGGTGTCGGCGGCGGCCGCCGCCGTCCGTCGGAGTAGCGCGCGGCGGCGTGCGGCAGCGAGCTCGGCGAAAGCTTCCGCACGCCCGGTTCCGGCGCTCGCAGCAGGAAAAGCCGGCACGGCAGTACTCGAGGTTTTCGGCGTCGCGTGATCGCGAATTCCAGCGTCACCGTGACCTGGCTGTGGAGTGGTCGCGGTGCGTTCTGGTGTTCGTCCGGCGAAGGTGCCCAGCTTGCGCAGACGGCTGGCCAGGAAGCCGCCGGGATTGGTTACTTGGTCGGGCCATGTCCCGCCGGTGCGGCGCATGTCGGTCTCCAAGGCAGCCTGGATGTCGTGAGCGGTCCACACCGTGGGGTCAACGCCGGCGCCGGCGAGCGCATCGCAAATCGCTCCAGGGTGACCATGTCGCAACGCTGGGCAGCGCATCAGGACTTGAGCTGCCAACCGCTGCAACCGCAGTGGTCGAGGCTCGGCGCGCCAGCGCCGGCGTTTGTGGGTGGATGGTGAATTCTTCGCGCGCGGCTGCGCGCTTGGTGAGTTACTCCCTACGGGAGGTAAAGAACAAACACCGCCCAAGGGCGGTAGGTGGAAATCGGCCGAGTTATCCACAGACCCAGCGGCGCTGTTGGTGACCGGTGGTGAGGTCAGGGGTTCGAGTCCCCTTAGCTCTGTCGACTGCGCCTGACGACGCGGCACCAGGTGATACACGCTGGGCCGTCGCCCGACACTGGGAGTGCCTGGGGAGCCGTGGCCACGTTGGGCTTCCACGGCCCATCCGGAGGCCCTCAGCAGCCGCCAGGCCGCCGTAACAGTGCGCTCGGCACACCCGGCCCGGGCCGCGATGGTGGCCCGGGTAATCGCTACGTGGCGGCCGGTCGCGTGGTCCGCGTGGTCGGCCATCACCGCGGCGATCGACAGCAGGGTGGTCGCGGTGATCGACACCCGCTCAGCGGTGCACACCGCAGCCAGCGCACGGGACTTCGCCCATGCGCGCAGATCGTCCAGCCAGGATTCACGGCTGGACCACACCGGCCGTTGAGGCGTGGCAGTCGCAGCGCCGGCGCGCTCGATCCAGCTACGCCAGCGAACAGCTCTGTCCGCCTGGGCGGCGTATGCACGCACCGGGGTGTCCGGTGCGGTGAACGCGGACGCAGTAGCGCGCCCACGCAACGATGAATGGTCACGGTTTGCGCATCGTTCGCGCGGGTTACCTGGTATCAGATACGCGCATGCGCTACCGTGAGACTTGCTTTCCAGAGCAAAGTCCCTTCGGGGCAAATGGGTACGGAGAGCCCGGAGCCGAGTCGCCACTCGGCTTGAAATTTCGACGCGGCCCCGCCCTAGGCGGGGCCTTCGTCGTTTACGGGTTCATCCGTACGCCAGCTATTCAGATGTGGTCGTCTGCCCAGTGGTCTCCCTCCGCTGGGCGCAGTTCTCACATCGCCAGCGGCAACACCTCCACGCTGTTCGCGGTGTTGAGCACACGGATTTGGTCGGGGTGGCCGGTGGCCAGGGCCAGTAAGTCCGCCGCGACCTGGCCGGCAGTCGCACTGTTCGCGGCGGCCAGATGTTTGATGTCGTCGTACGCAGCCCGCGGAATGTTGAGATTGACGCGGCGGACCTCAGCGGTCAGCGTTGAAGTGTCTTGTGCTGCTTTGAGTGTGAGAAGTGCAGCCTGATGGATCACCCGCACGAGGTCGGGATGACCGGTTCTAGCCGCCAAGAGATCGCCCGCGGCCTGGGTGATGGTGGTCGCATGGACCTCGGCCAGCTCTTGGATGCTGGCGTACACGACTGCTGCCATCGGTGCCATCACTTGCGCACGCGGGCCTTTGTGTGTGCTGCGCTGGGCCATGTGCGTGACTCTGCCAGCCACCAACCTGTTATCGACTAAAGGGCGTCGGCGTGGCGCGAAAATTTTTCACGCCGCCGTGTTCGCAGAATCTGACGACACTGCGGTGCCGGTGATGAGTGCGCGAAGAAACGCGCAGAGTTCGGCGCTGGCCTGCTCGTCGTGGAAGTCCAGTTGATCGGCGGCGTAGGTGCCGAAGTAGTGGCCGCGGATTTGGTAACGACCGTTGGGCAGTAGCGCGGCCAGCCAGAGGCGGTCGTCGCCGGCGTCTTGATGGACGAAGCGGGCGGTTCGAATGTTGGCGGCACCACGAATGGCGAAGTCAGCGGCGGTGACGATGTCGACGATGTCGGCCACGATGAGTCGCTCCGGTGAGGTTAGGGCTCGGCCGCGGGTGTCATAGCCCAGGTACCAGTCGGTGCGGCGGTACCAGCGTTGAGCCGGCGGGCCGCCGTGGCGGCATTGTTCGGCTTGGGCCGCCGTGGCGCACGTGTCCAGGACGGCGCCATGTGCGTCGACGATGTTCCACCCCTCAGGGTCGGGCTGAATGTGCCAGGTGGCCGGCGGATTGGCGAAGTGCGCCCGTACGGCGTCCTCAAAGGCGATGAGACTCATTTCGATTCCCCCGTCCGATATACGCAAGACTGTCTTGACAGTAGGGACGGCCGGAGCTCTCGTCAAGATAGCCTTGCGTCAAATAGAGGGAGCTGTTCGGATTCCGTGATGAAATGACGATGTGGACGAGGGTGACGTGCTGGCCGAGCTGGTGCGCGCGCACGCTGACCTAGAACGACTCACTGCTGAACTCGCAGATACGCGAGAACGCCGGCGGCGAGCTGCGGGCTGGCTGGTCGAACATGGACGGGGAACAACGTGGATTGCCGCTCAGCTTGGCGTGACCAGGCAGGCGGTCGATGGGTTTTTGAAGTACAAGGAACGCAAGGCGACCCCTCCCCGGCCACCAACAGGAAGCTCCATCTGACCGTTGCAAGTGAGTGATCTTTAGTGGTCACGTGACTTGCACCCCGTCTCGGGGTTGTTCGGCAGCCTTGGGGCTTCCCTGTTGGACATGGAGAGCGATCCGATCGTAGTGCCGACTGCGTCGAAGGCCGCGCCGACGATCGCGCCGATGGCGCGGCCGGTGTCGACGATGGTCACCGTGGTGTCGGGCCGCCTGGAGAGTCGGTCAGCCAGGACGCACATGCTGATGACGACGACAACGCCGAACAGTGCCACGATCGCCACTATCCAAACCAACTCGTTCATGACCTCCGCCTTTTCCGCGCGATGTTCGGGAGGGTGCCCCGGGATCGGCTCGCATCGATGCCGTTCTCCTTTTCCGGCCAGAGATAGGTCGTTTGACATGGCATCGGGACGTGCCTTTCTCGTCGTGCTGAGGTCCTACCGAGGGAGTACCGGCACCCAAGCTGATTTCCGTCACGGGGACGGTTCGTAGCTCTTTGGTGCTGACTGGGAGGTATATGCCTGGGCGGTGCACGATCCCGTCGCGAAGTGTTGGCGACTTTGTCGGCAGGTGGCGGTCGGGATCGAAGTGTTCACACCCTTTAATGCAGGGTTTTTCGGCCAAATGCCGACAAGTCATGTGGTCACGGTCTGATCACGATGTGGAGAAATGCGGTTTGACCTGGTGTGACGTAATGACGTAATGGCGTGTTGATGTATATACGTCATTACGTTGGGACGTATAGTCGGCGGCATGCCTACGATTTCTTTGGTGCACACCAAGGGTGGCGTTATGAAGACGACATCGGGGGTGTATCTCGCCACAGCCGCGCAACGCCGCGGCCTCGATGTCACGCTTTTTGATGCCGACCCGCAGCAATCAGCACTGGACTGGGCGGTTACCGCCGAATCCAGCGGTGACCCGTTTCCGTTCCCGGTCGTGCCGGCGCGGCGCCCTTTGGATGTGGGCGGGGGTCGGGAGTTGTCGATTGTCGACACTCCGCCTGGTACGGCCCAGGTGATTCAGGAAGCGATCGAGATCGCCGATCTCGTCGTGGTGCCCACGGGGGCCTCGCCGTTGGACGTGCGGCGTGTGTGGCCGACGCTGGAAATCACCGCGCACCGGCCGACAGCGGTCCTGCTGACCGGCGTGGACCTGCGCACCCGCCTGGCCGATGAGGTCAAGACCCTGTTGGAAGGCGAGGGTGTGCCAGTGATCGCGACTCGGATCGTTCGCCGGGAGGCCATGCGCCGGGCGTTCGGGTCGACACCTGACCACTTGTACGGGTACGACGACGTGCTGAACGAATTGATGGAGGCGCTGGTTCATGTCTGATCTGACTTCGAAGATGGCCGCGCGGGTCAAGACCGAGCCGGCCAAGCGGGCCGCTGAGGCGTTCCGCTCCCCCACTGACGATATGCAGCGTGCCACCGTCTATCTACCGCGTGCGACCGTTCGCCGGTTGAAGCAAGCCGCGCTGGATCAAGATACGAGTATGAGCAAAATCCTTACTGACCTGGCCGATCAGTGGTTGGCGAAGAACACCAGAACGTAAAGACGTATATACGTTACAACGTAATGACGTATATCGAAGTCACTGTGTTCGCATACCGAATGGATACGTGGGTATGCCTGATGCGCATACCGATGGAATATGCAGGTATGCGCTGGTGATGTATAGTTCAGTGCAGATGCAGTCGGCTCGATCCCGGCTGTTCGTGAAGAAGCCTCCCTCTCTGAGGGGGGCTTCCTTGTTTGTCTGGCACAGTGACCGGTTATGACTGTGGTCCCGGCGGAGATTTTCAAGTGCCTGCATGCATCGCGGTTGGCGCATTACCGGGTGGTGGCCGGCGGTCAGGATGCCGATGCGCTGGCGCTGTACGAGTGGAATATCGAGCTGGCCGCAGCCTTGCAGGACCCGCTCGGAATTGTCGAGGTTGCGGTACGGCACGCGATCGACACGCAGCTATCCGCCTGGGCACAGCAGCATGTGAGCGACCCGGACTGGATCAACCACATCGCCCACATTCCGCATCTGTCAGCACCCGGGGTATTCACCACGACACGCCACAAGCTGTATAAGGCGGCGGACCAATCGCGGCGGTCCCGGCCGGCGAACCACCCACGCCATGGGGATGCGATCACCCATGACGATCTGGTGGCGCATGTGATGTTCGGGGCCTGGGCCAGCCTACTTCCGGAGAAGTTCGACGCGAGCTGGGTAGATCCGAACGGAAACCCCGTCCAAAACCAGGTGAACCTGCAAGCTCGACGCGACCTGTGGCGCAACTGCCTGCATTCGGGATTTCCCAACGTCAAACACGACCCTCGCGGATACGGCACGGGCAACAAGGTGCGTGACCTACGCAAACTGCGGAACCGTGTTTCACACATGGACTCGCTGCTCTATGTGGACGTGAAACACCTGCATGACCGGGTTCTGTTGCCGCTGTTGAACTCGATCAGTCATGACCTGCACGATTGGGTCGAGGGCCGGAGTCAGGTCCGCACAGTGCTGGCACAGCGCCCGAGAACCGGTCCATAGGAGGTTTGCACCACAACGTAATGACGTATAGACGTCAGACGTAATGACGTATATACGTCATTACGTCTACTGATATGCCTTTCGTGCACCGCTTTTGGGCACAAAAAAGCCTCGCGCGTCGAGCGCGTTGCTCGACTGCGAGGCAAGAAGTCTTGCGGCTCGATCGGGACCCGATAGTCGATCGGCGTCCCCAACAGGGCCTACGTCATCAGAGTTCCTCTATCGACGGGGGAGTGCCGGTCACGAACGCGGGCCACCGGTGCGGAAGGCCTCGACGAGCGCGGCGAGGGCCCGAACAAACGCCACGAGGCGTTGCGTCGGTTCGTCGCGCGCGCCGAGGACGGCAGCGTAGACCAGTGGCGCGAACAGCAGCAGTGCCACAAGCACCACCACCAGCACCACTTGCCATGCGTTGTCCGTAACAGCGGACATGATTACCTCCTTGTTTTGAGGCAGATGGGTGCCACGCCAAATACTCAAAAGTGGGCGTGAGCAGGGCGAAGGCACCCGGTGAGCCCATCCGGCGAATCCGGTTTTGGGCATAAAAAAAGCCGGATAAACCGGCTGGGGACATAGCTTTGGACACAACTTTGTCCCGGCCATAGCGTACTCATGAGCACACCAAAAGACGGGATTCCCAGCGAGCTCGGGCGTGTCGACCTACACCGGGGCATGAAAAAACGGACCGGCTTTTGGGCGCAGTCCGTCAACTGCAGAAAGTGTTCCACAGATCGCTCACATAGTCAATTGGCACGCGGCACGGCGCGAAAACTGTTCTGCCGCAGCGAGATAGCGAGCCGACCCAACTTGCAGACGTAATGACGTGTATACGTCATTACGTCTGCGTAGCGTTCTGAGCGATATAGCGATACGCCGTGGCACGGCCGATGCCGAAGGCGGCGGCGAGCTCGCCGACAGGTTCGCCGGTGGCGGCCAGGCGACGCAGCTGCTCTTGGCGTTCCAGGCTGAGCTTGTGAGGTTTAGTGGCCGGCAACTGGCGGGCGCGGCGGGACTCGCGCGATGCGGCGCGCCGCTCTTTCCCTAGCTCGAGCTCGAGCTCAGCGAGGGTGGCCATGATGGCAGCCACCGCCCTGCCTGTCGGGGTGTTGGTGTCGATGCCTTCACGTATGGCGCGCAACAGGATTCGGCGCTGTCCAAGATCGGCGATGGTCCGGGTGACTTCGGCAGCTGAACGGCCGAGTCGGTCGATCGCGGTGACCACGACGGTGTCGTCGTCACGGGCATAGTCCAGCAGGGCGGCCAGGCCGGGACGTGCGGTGTTGGCGGCACCGGAGAGTTTGTCGGTGTAGACCCGGTCCCCGTCGACGCCGGCGGCCGCCAAAGTGGCCAGCTGCGTTTCGAGATCCTGGCCGATGGTGCTGACGCGGGCATAACCCAAGATCACTGCCATATCGGCACTGTCTCACCATCCACCGACAGCGGGGATTCGAGACACGCGGTGTGAGACAAGAAATGAGACACCGCGACCTGGGCCGATAGATGGGGGAGCGGAGACCAGGCGACCTGTCTCGGTTCTTTAGAAACGAGACAGCTTGGTGTCAAGCTGCTCGTTAACGGTGTTTCCGGCGGTAACCGCAGCCATTGGTGAGCGCTCCCCGATATTTCCTTTGAAATGACCGTCGATTCGTGTCGTACCGACATCCGACACTGAGTTCATGCAGACATTCATCAGTATTGGTGCCGTCGCGATCATTGTGTTCTCGATCCGTTCGCTGGTCCTGGCATGGCGGAAAGCGGACGACCGCAGCCTGGCTCAGACCCTCGATGACTCAGTGGGTGCGGCCACAGCCACAGCCTTCTCCGGGGCTGTTTTGTTCGCAATGCTGACCCATCACAGCGGCATGGCGGTACTCAGCATCGGCGCCTTGGCTGCGACGCTGCTCGGGCTCGCCGCCAAGGTTGTCGGCTACCTGGACCGACAGGCAGACCGACGTCGCCGGCGCTTGCTGGGTCTGGCCGTTCCACGGCGGTTTGCGCCGCCATGGGTAGTCGCGGCGGGTTACGGGTCGGTGGCCTTCCTGGTTGCGCCGCTATTCACCGCATTGATCATGTCGGCAGCGGCAGCTGCTACGGTCGCGTCCGAAAGTGGGTGTAAAAGCACCGGTCGGTTCGCAGCTTCGTGGGTGAGCATACGGGCTGGGGAACTCAAGTGACAGGCTCTTGCAGCTTGAGCTGGTGGTGTTGGGGATAACGGCGAGCGGGTTCGGTAGCTTGCTGCGGATGCTTTGGCGCGCCCAGGGCTGATGCGTAGGGCCGAGAGATGCTCAGCTGGAGAGGGTTTGGGCGGCGTCGGTCAGTGCGTTGAACGCGGCGTCGAGGCGGTCTTGGCGGCGGCGGTTGGGTTCGTGGTTGGCTTCGGCGGCTACGAACCCGATAAGCTCTTCGAGGTCGTCGGCATTGGTCAGTAAGGCAGCGCCGTTTGGGTGGGCGCGCATGCCGTACACCAGTCGCTCACAGTCGGGGTCAAGCAGCATCAGGTCGCGTAACACGGCGGCGGTCGTGTCGCTGACGATGACCTCCTTGAGGTCGCCGGCAACGCTGGAGCGGCGGCGGCGCAGGTCGTATGGGGAGTCTGCCCAGTTGCTGATCACCCCCTCGTCGTCGCAGACGCTGCACGACCATCGGATCGGCGCCGCCGTCTCGGCCGAGGCGATAGCGATGGTCATCCGCCCGGGGCAGCGCCTGTGGGCGGGGCGGCGCCGACACGGCAATGCCGATACCCACCGATCACCGACCTGGCCGGCGGTGCCCGCCCGGACAATGTCGCCCAGGTGTTGTGCCAGGCGGCGCGCGGGACCGGAAGCGTCGTGCGGCATGTCGAGGAAGTGATGCAGATCGGCGACCAACACGTCGCCACACTGTACCGGCGCCACGTCGCGGTGTTCTTGGGTACCGATCCTCGGGGACGCTGCCTACGATCATGGGTCGTGATGCTGCGATGTACCGCCAAGGTGTTGGCGCTGCTGAGGGCGCCTGAGCCGGCCATCGGCCAAGCCTGCGCGACCGACTGGTATGCCCACCTGGTCTGGATCGACCGACGCAAATGCCTGCTGGTGACCCGACCTTGGTCCGACGCTTGGTCTCCCCAAAGGAGCGCTCAATAAAATTCGAATGTCGAACGCGCCCATGGTGTTCGACCGGGAACCGCAGATAGGCAGTCAACCCAGCTTTGTCGGTGAGCAGAATGCGCATCGCCGCCGGATAGAGGTCGAAGTATTTGGCGGCGAACGCCTCGATCCGCTTGTCGATGATCTCAACGAGCCCAGGCCCCGGTTCAACCGTCAGATCGGCGGTATCGAAGATGGCCCAGTAGCCGTCGCGGACCTCGGCTTGCATCCCGGCGGGAATCTTCGCGAGCACGTTGCGGAGTCGATGAATAAGACATCTCTGCCGCAACGCTTTTGGGAAAATTTGTTCGATGGCTGCGATCAGGCCCTTGGCGCCGTCAGAGACAACCAACAGTGGACAACCCAGGCCGCGATCGCCCAGATCAGTCAGGAAGTCGGCCCATGCGTCGGTCGACTCGCCGGTCCCGGGCGCCAACCCGACGAACACCGGCTTGCCCTCGGTGGTGATGCCCCAGGCGGCCAGCACCGGCTCGGCCGGCGACCCCGGATGCATCCGAAAGAAGCTGGCATCCAAGAACAGGTAATCCAGCGTGATCTCGTCAAGTCGACGACGCGCCCACGCCTGGTATTCGGCTCGGATCGCCTTGCACACTTCCGAGACCGTGGATTTGGAGATCGCGGCCTGGTCGCCAAGTGTTTCGGCGAGGGTGGCCTGCACGTCGCGCACCGATAACCCGCGTACGAACGAGGCAATCACCAGCGTCTCCAAGGCGTTGGTTCTCGTCACGTGCTTGCCGAACAACCGCGACGCAAACGCTGCGGTGGTGCCACGCAGCTTCGGCCGCTCCAACGTAACCGGCCCAGTGGTGGTTTTCACCGTCACCTGTCGATACCCGTTGCGCGAGCCGCCGTTAGCGTCGGGACAGGCAGCAGCGCGTTGGTAGCGTTCGCGACCGAGGAACTCGGTGACCTCAGCCTCCAGGGCCGCCTGCATCAACAGTTGAGCGCCCAGCCGGGCAACCTCTTCAAGGATCTCCGAAAGCTCCCGATCCTCGGCAAATAGGGCATCGATTCTGGTGCGGATGCGATCGACGGCTGATACTCGAACAGGCACGGGCGTGACTCCTTCTTCGCAGACTTGCAGGTCGTGAAGCGGAACCTACGCCCGTGCTCCGTATTTACACCGCGTCCCGGACACGACCAGCTGCTACGGGTGACAAAACGTATTCGGAGATGCCGCTGCGAGCCCATGGTGGATGGGCGTTCGGGATCAGTTTTTTGTCCTACATTGCGGTGGCAGCCCTTTTCGGGCTCTGGCTCACTCATAGGCAGCGGCGCAAGATCGAGGCCGAACATGCCCGGATTACCAACCTGGACCGCAAGATTGCTCTTGAATCACCGGACGAGGCAACGGATTAAGCGCATCCGCTGACGAAAGACGCGGGACCGGCGGGAATTCGTTCCGCTGCGCGCACCTACGCCCCATGTTTAGATCAGCGATTTGTGTCACTGCCCGGCGGTACGATTTATCGAAAGCGGTTGTGCGCATTGGGAAATGAAGCACAACACGTGAACAAAAGAAGCAACTAACGCAATACGTAAACAGTCAATAAAGCAGGGAGTAGCTATGGGTGCGATCGTTCACATCGATCCTGAGGCATTGCCGGCCGCTATGGCGGCCTGGACGGCCGATGTACCCAAGACTGCTGTCGTTCCAGCCGCGCCCGCGGACGTCACTGACGCGGCAACTGCCGAGGTTATGGCGGCCATAGCCCATTGGCCAGGAGTACATGCCGCATTGGGCACTGCCCGGGGAGCGAAAGCGTCGGCACTGCACAACGCTACAGTCAGCACCACCACGAACTTGACCGCGGCCGATGATGATGGCGCCGCCCACATCAGCACGGTAGGGGCGGTCTGAAGTGGGATCGTCCTGGCAGCAGACTCCTTTACCTGGGTATTCCCCACCGGCTGAGCAATACACCGCACCACCAGCGCCACGCTCGACGGCGCAGCGGGCGACGATCGCGGCGCTGGTCGTCAGCGTGCTGGTCGCTGGGGCTGTCGGAGTGTTCACTGGAACACGCTTGACAGGAAATACTGGACAATCATCCTCTGCACCAACAACAAACGGGCCAACAACGTCGACGGCGGCACCTGATGAAGTACGAGCTGAGACAATCGATCTATGTACGCGGTTCGCTGCGGGCTACGCGGCGCTTCCGACGCCGCAAACCACTGCGGCAGACGTTGTGCCAGCAACGAATTACATCGCGGACGCGGTGAACGACAACCGCTCGGCGGACCCAGAAGTCCGGGCAGCGGTCATCGCATCACTGCGCCTTTTCCGTGATCATGCTGCATTGCTCAGCCACGAACCGCCCCAAGGCGCGGTACAGCTCCCGAACGGTTGGACCGCCGCCACGGCGAATGCCACCGACGATCGCGTATGGGCCTTGTGCCACGGATACAAAGGGTGAGACGCCATGGATTCGACATCCGAGAGTGCGTTTGCCGCCGCAATTAAGGCAGGTCGCTGGGCCAAGCCGGAGGTTTTAGAGGCTCTGGCCGAAGCACATCGGGAACAGTGCACCGAGCTACGCTCCGCCGTTGATCGATCGATGGATTTTCACCGCCCGCGGTTGGCTGATGCGCTTATAGGCGACGCGGGCGCGGCTCAACTCGGAGCGCACGACTCCAACGTCCGAATGTGGGGGCGGCACTCCGATATGTATGAGGAGTCCTCCACCGCATTGACCAATGCTGCAGACACATTGCGGGGTCTGAACCGGCATCTGGACCTGCTCATCGAAGACAAAGAACCTGGCTACAATCGTGCACTCATGCGTGGGGATGCGGTTGGCGCGGAAGCGATTTTGACGTCATCCCTCGCGGAGGCTGATGAGATGGTCGTCGAACATGGCGCCACAGCAACTGGACACGTCACAGCTGTCAATTTCACCGCACCGTTGCCCGAGAGCCCCCAGCTGGACGGGCAAACCAAGAGCGCAGGTCACGACAAACAGACCGACGTTCCGAAAGACAAGAAGACCGACGAAAAAGGGGCTTCGGGTACGACGGCGCACACCGCACCCAGTCACGACAAACAATCAGACGACCCAGCATCTCCCGCGGCCGACGATTCGGGAACGGACAGCTCAGTAGCCAAAACTTTCACCGGGCACGGTAAGGAGTCTGAGCCACCCAGTAGTCCTGCCGCCTCGATGATGGGTGTGCCCCCGCCGCCTAGCGGCTCCGGTGGTGGTCGCGGTGGTGGATCGGGCGGTGGTGGCTTGGGCTCGGGCATGTCCGGGCTTGGGTCGAGCATGAAGCCGCCTTCAGGACTGGGTTCCCCGGGCGGCGGCATGCCTGGTAGTGGGGGAATGCCGGGTGGTATGCCCAGCGGGGGCGGTATGCCTGGCGGTGCTTCTACGTCGCCGGCGTCTGCGTCGCCGTTGTCTAACGCGGGGTCGAGTTTCCAGAGTGGGTTGGCTTCTGGGATGAGCGCGACCGGTGGCGGTAGTGCTGCTCCGGTTTCGCCTGTGTCGCAGTCTATTTCGCAGCAGCAGCAGGCGGCGGCGGCTTATGCCGCGCAGCCACCGGCCGGCGCGGTACCTCAGGTGGGCAGTACTCCTGCGGGGGTGCCGATGGGTGGTGGCCCTGCGGGCGGGGACGTGGGCGGTGGTGCCGCTCAGGGTGGCTCGGGCGGGGCGCCGGTGGGTGGTGGCGGAATGATGCCGCCTGGCGGCGCGATGGCTGGTGGACCGATGGCCCCTTACAGTGCTCCGGGCGCTGGTGCGGGTGGTGCGACTCCTGCTGCGCCGTCGGCTCCGACGTCTCCGGCTAGCGCTGGTGCGAATAGTTCGGGCGGCGGCGGTGGTCCGGCTGCTGGGCCGGTGATGGCGGCCGGGCACGGCTCTGCTGGTGCCGCGTCCGGCCTGGTTTCCGCTGGCACTGAGGTCAATCCTGATTTGTTGTTGGCGCAGAGGGTACTTGGTGGTTTGGTTCGGGCCTGCGAGAACTGGCCATCGCTGATCGTCTGGGCGGTGAGCGTGATGAAAACCCCTGTGGGGTCACAGATCGTCATCGCGACCGGATCAGGCGGGGGTGGGTATGTGCCGCCGACTGTGGTGCTGCCGACGACAGCTCGGCTGGCCGTAGTTGATCCGGTACTGCCGTTCGGGTGGGCGACGCGGTGGATGGGCTGCCAGAAGCCGTCGAAGATTCTGGTGGATCATTTCGAGCTGTTCCGCAAAAAGACTGGGGGAGCGCAGCTTTCAGCGATGGTGACCACGGAAACCTTCGCGGAGGCGCCCGAGGGTGTGCAGGATTTCCTGGCACTGCAGCATCGGGACGCTCTAGCATTGGCCCGCGAGGCTCCACGCCTTGACGGCGGACACCAGCACCGGTTGGCGGCGTTCGATCCTGGCTTGGCCCATCGGGTTACGAATTTCGAAAAGATCGGCCCCGAGGTCGCGGTTCGAGCGACAGCGAACGTGACCGCCGCGGTCATCAACGCCGCGCACGCCGAACCCGATGCCTCCGGCGACAAACTAGTGACCACCGATGAGACTGCGGTGCTGCAATCGGTGTACCGAGGGAACGCTGACGACGTGGGCTGGGCGCTGTACGACAGCCTGGTGCGCAAACGTCACAACGGGGTACTGGAGTGGCCAGAGACTCACGCGCCGCAGGACTTCGACGGATCGAAGCTCAACCACGACATGGCCCATGTGTACCGGAAATACTTTCGGATGGGCCAGATCGTGGAGCTGGTGCGGTGCTGGAAGTTCTCGCCGCCGCCACTAGCGGACGTGGTTTACTGCGGCATCCACGCCGGTTTCGGCGCGGTGGTGGTCGCAGAGATCGGCGCTCTGGAGCAGCAGCTGCGAGCCGGTGGCCACTCGTGAACGCATTTGACGCGAATCCTGTTGGACCAGGTGGGCTACCCGCTTTACCTGCCTGTTGGGACGACGCCGATGTGGCGGCGTTCACCGGCCCCAGTTGGCGGGCCTATTGGAAGGCACGCGGGGCAGCGCAGGAAGCGATCTACGACGATATCCACCGCTTGGCTCTAATCGAGTCCGCCGCGGGGTCGGCGCTGCGCGGATTCCTGGCGGCGAACTGGCGGGAACAAGGTCTCAACGACGCACTGGCGAAGAACCGGTCACGTGAGATCACGTTGTGGATGCAGATCGGCGGCATGGAACCGCGAATGTGGGAGCCGCAAGCACTCGCGGATGCGGCCGCGTCCGGGCGGCCGGCGGGTTGGAGAATGGCGTTAGGTGCGTGGCATGCCGACACACTGATGAGCCAGCGGGCCGCGGAGATGCTCGACCCACGCGCGGTGTCACGCTGGGCGGGCTTCAATCTTGTTGATGCTTCGGTGGATCAGTGGGAGTCGGTTCTGGATCGGCATGAGGGGCCGTGGGCGACCGGCTGTCTCGACGGCAGCGTGCCACGTGGCGACAGTTTCCGCGCGCAGGTGCTGCGGCAGATTCTGGACCGTATCGCCTTGCGGTTTGACATGGGCCTGGCCGGTGGTGGCGACGAGGTTGATTGGCGTGGCAATCACGCGGTGCGGGTCCGGCGGTGGCGCATGGTCAATGACCGGGATGACGAGTTGGCCCGGCTGAACAGGATGGAAGTGCTGCCCCTGCCGATGTCGTGGCTGGTGCCGGGGCTGCGTTAGACCCCATATCTCGTTGTTGAATCGGTGGGCGGATTCGTGGTTCTGGCGTAAGCGCCTGTCGTGGCGGTCTGCGAGAACCGGGTGCCCGGTGTCGGTGGTGCAAGGGCGTTCGGTGCCTCAGTTACCGGCTGGGGTCCAATGCATGTGACCAATGTTGGTGCCCTGCATGCCACCATGCAGCGGACCAAGATGGCTGACCTGCGTTGGACGCTATCTGGGTGCTTGTTCAGTGTGCGGTGGTTGTGTCCGTGGTCAGTGTTGTGCACCGGCCCTGGCGCTGTGGGTCATGTATTGGGGCACTTCGGCGGCGGGCGGTGACCGCCTCCACCAGGTCGTTGTCGGTGGCCCAGCTGGGCCACGCGCACCGCGCAGTGCCTCGGCGTAGATGTGGTTGTATTGCCAGCGTGCCCGCGACTCGGACACGGTTTCCACGACGGCGACGTTCTCGGACACCCGTCCTCGGGACGTTGGCGACGTCACCACAAAGGGGAGGTGAAGCCATGAGCCCGCCCGATCATCAGAGGTCAGACAAGTCACCGGCTGTCACCACCAAAAAGGCGACGCCAGTGAAGACGGCCGCCATCAAAAAGGCCGCCGCCCGCGCCACCGCGGCATCGACGAAGCTGGAGAACCGGGCCGTCCCTGCCGGCCACGTCCGCTCCCGCGGCGTCAAGGCTCTCCTGGCTGAGCGGCAGGCCCGCAAGGCACTGATGGCCGTTGAACATAGCTACGGCGAGACTCCTTGACCAGCAGGACAGCGAGGAGTTTTTCGCTACCGAACAGTGAGATGGCCGGGGGAATACCGACGATGTCGCGGACCGAACGCGTTGCCTCGTTTGGCGGGGGCGTGGTCGGCCATCCGCAGTCCGGCGTGCTCGATATTGAGCGTTTCGATGCGTGAGTTGTAGAACTCCGATGCCGCAACAGTGCCCTTGAACAGCGGGCGGCCGTCGATGGCCAGCCAGCGGTAAATGCCGTCGTGCCCGCGCGCACGGACCTTGTTGCTGATCGGCACGTGGCTGTGCAAATCGGGGTCGCCGGCGCGGCTGTCGCGGTGCGTGAACGCCGCCCGCGATGATGCCCTCGCGGTGTCGAGTTGGGTCACTCCGTGAGCACCCATGCGGGTGAATGGCAACTTGTTTTCGATGTACTCGATGGTGTCGGCGACGGCCTGATCGTGAATGCCTTCAAGGACTTTCGCGCACTCTGCCGGGACACCGCCCACAGCACCGAGAAGCTTTTTACCGTGCTGCACGTCATGTCGTAGCCGGGCGGTGGAGGTGGTCCGATCGCGTGACTGGGTGGCGATGAAGCCGGTCAGTTCGCACTCATCAAGGGCGGGGTGCTCGTTCTCGGTTCGAACAGTTCGCGGGCGATGCTGGTGCGCATCTTCCGCGCAGCGTTTCGTCGACCGGCGTATTCCACGGCAGGGATTGGCTCCGTTTGTGGTCCCGGTACGCCACGGCCAGGCCGCCGTTTGCGGCTCGGTGGCGGCGTCGTTGGTGACGAGAACAGGCGACGGCGTTTGCCTGCCTTCTGGTGCAGACCCGAGCCTCGTTTCAGCTCGAGCGCATCTCGTTGAACAACTGATCGAGGAAAGAGCTGCCGCCCCGGACGGTCGGTGTCTGTGTACCGATCGCCTGCGCAAGTTCTCGGACGTCGTGGGCGAGGTCGGCGGCCAATTCCCCATCGCGGACGCGCTCAGTGAGCACGCGAAGAACCTGCCCCAGCGCATCGGTATCGGCAAGGACTCGTTGGGCCGCTTCGCCACTGGTCATCGGACGCGGGACAACGAGCGGCTTCATCAGCACCGGAGTGCTGCGGGGCACTTCGACCACCCGGACAGGTTGCGCACCCTGCTCTGCATTCGCCCGTGCGGCGTGGGCTGCGCGGCGGCAATCCTGCGAACACCACACCCGACGCCGCCCGCGTCTGGGTGCGGCTTCCGGGGGTAGAGGTACCCCGCAGCGCGGGCACATCGCAGCGTGGTCCATGGGCTCATTCTAATTTACGTCGGACGTTTTGTTATTGATTCGTGTCCTTAGTGCAAGAGGTGTGTGGTGCGAAGCGGAAGAATCGAAGGTAGGGGGCAACGGCCTGGTGGTGGTGGGAAAACGGGGAGATGAAAGCTGATGGTGGGGGCACGGGGACGACGAACGATCACAGGTGACGGGCAGTGGTTATCAGCAAGCACACAGTGGAACGGGTTTGAGATGACGAAGCGGTGGACGAAAACCAGGGCGCGGGCCGCCAAGTGTTCGCACCAGAGACGTGGCGTGACCGCGCTTAGCATCGACACCATGACCACCGTCGCGACCGCTACTGCTGCCCGGTCCATCCGGGGCGCCGCGGCGCTCAACGATCGTGGGCCTGATGCCGCGTTGACGGTGCGCTTGGGTGAAGCATGAGCACCCGCAACGACGCCTGGCCGCCGACATGGCGCGCCGACTATGAACAAATACTGGCGGGCCTGCCGCCGCGGGAACGCCGACTCGTACATGACACCGTGGCCAGCGGTGTCATCGAGGGCGACATACCTGACCTGAAAATGGTTGCGCGCCTGGCTGATGTCGCGACCGGGAAGATCACCGGCGACCAGTACCGCGCCGAGCTGCTCGCTCAGGTACGCCACGCTCACCCGATCACCGAGTAAGCCGGTAGCAGTCCGGCGCTATGCGCGCGGGAACACCGGCGGCGACGGAGCCGGGGTCGGTGTAGATGCGCGGTGGGCGGCAATGGCATCTTGATCGACGAGACGGCGCGGCTGGATCGGATGGCCGCTGAACTGTCCGATCAGCTGGCGAGCACCGCCATTCGAGGACCGGCCGCAAGCGCTGCCCACTCAGAGGTTGTGAACGCACATCGCGTGTACGACGTGACGGTGGAGTTGTGGCGCCCGCCGACCGTGGCCTGGCCCCGACTGCGTGTGCTCGGCAGGGCACACCTGCGGATTAAAAGTCCGTAGCTCCAGAGCATGGGTGTTCGCCCCACCCGGGGTCGTAGCGATACTGAACAGATGACCGCACCAGAGCCGACCTCGATGTGACCGTGCCCGGGTCATTTGACGAAGCGGTCGGTCCGTTCTACGACGCGAACGGAGCTGCCCGACGTATGCGGCTGACCACGCAAACCGTGCGGCGGCGGGCACAAAGCCACCGGCTGCTGGCGTGCCCGACGACCGAGGATCGGTTGGTGTTTCCGATGTTCCAGTTCAATCCAGACGGCACCGCGGTGGCTGGTCTGGAGCAGGTGTTGACCGCGCTAGCGTCGGGCACGCAGGATCGCTGGCAGGTGGCGTTGTGGTTGAGCACACCCAATGACCAGCTCAACGGCAGAACACCGCGTGATGCGCTGAAGGCTGGGGCAGCGGTGCAGTCAGTTGCGGAGCAGGCCGCCAGCCGCTGGCGCCATTGAGTGCTGACCGGCGGGTGTTGTCGGTCAGCCCACTTAGCATTCGGACTATGCCCAAGTGCACAGCACCGCGCCGGGGACACCACAGCCCTGCGGCCAGGGCAGCGTGCCCTGTGCACGGTGTACCGACGGCGCGGTCTGTTCGCGCTGCGTCACCCACGTATGCCGCTACACCCCGCACGCCGCGCGTCACTAAGACAGTGACAACGGCCGACCGGAAGGCGCGCCAAACCGGCGGGGCGGCCGGCGCGGACTTCATCGTGTGGATCGTGCTGGCGCAGATCGTCCGCGACCACCTCTGGCTCGCGATCTTCGGAATGCTCGCGATCGGCGTGCCAGCTGTGCTGGCCGCACGGTGGACATACCAGTGTTCAGCGTGGATCAATGACGGCACAGCCCGTTGCCGACGCCCACGGGCCGGGTTCCTGCGGCGCTGCCACGACCACGGCCACGCCGTCGTCACACCGTACGACATGGCGGCTGCGGTGGCGGCGATCATCGCCGTCATCAACCTTCTCGTCCTCATCGGATGCCTTGACCCCTCTATCTACAGCTGACGTCTTTCTGTTCATCGCCATAGGGCTTCTGTGGTGTCCGGCGGGTGTGGCGGCACGGACAGTGGCGATGA
>NZ_JBJIAL010000065.1:0-18505 GCF_045310895.1 Mycobacterium sp. SMC-18 | reverse complement strand
ACACCCAGCCAACCAGACACCCCAATCACAGGCCGACAGCAGCTGACCGTTCTACACCCTCAATCATGAAGAGCCGAGAATCCGGTCAAGGCGGCAGGGGTGCTGCGAGTCGGCACCGAAGGCGTCTACTCACCGTTCAGCTACCACGACCCGGCCACGAACCAACTGGTCGGATACGACGTCGACGTCGCCAAGGCCATCGCCGGCAAGCTCGGTGTGCGTGTCGAGTTCATCGAGACGCCGTGGGACTCGATCTTCGCCGCGCTGGAGGCCAACCGATTCGACGTCGTCGCCAACGAGGTGACGATCAACCCCGAGCGCAAGGCCAAATACGACATCTCCGAGCCGTATTCGGTGGGGGAGGGCGTCATCGTCACCCGCGCGGATGACAGCTCCGTCAAGTCGCTGGACGACATCAGAGGCAAGGCCGCGGGTGAAACGGCCACCAGCAACTGGGCGAAGGTGGCACGAGACCACGGCGCCAAGGTGGAGGTCGTCGAAGGCTTCACGCAAGCCATCAAGCTGCTCAACCAGGGGCGCGTCGACGTCGTCGTGAACGACAGCATCGCGGTGTACGCCTACCTCGCCGAGACCGGGGACAAGTCGGTCAAGATCGCCGCCAACACCGGCGAGAAGAGCGAGCAGGGCTTCGCCGCCCGGAAGGACAGCGGGCTGTTACCCGATCTGAACAAGGCGCTCGACGAATTGCGGGCCGACGGCACTCTGGCCCGGATCTCGCAGAAGTACCTCAAGGCCAACGCATCTGGCGGACCCGACACCGACCGGGCGCAGCATGTGGCGCGCTCGACATGGGCGCTGATCGGGGACAGCCTCGTGCCGTTGGCGAAGGCCGCAATGACCAAGACCATCCCGCTGACGGTGATCAGCTTCGTGATCGGTCTGGTGATCGCGTTGGCGGTGGCGCTGGCACGGTTGTCGTCGAACGTGGTTCTTGCCAACGTGGCGCGGTTCTACATCTCGATCATCCGCGGTACTCCACTGCTGGTGCAGCTGTTCATCGTGTTCTTCGCGCTGCCGGAACTGGGTGTGAAGATCGATCCGTTCCCTGCCGCCATCATCGCGTTCTCCCTGAACGTCGGCGGTTACGGGGCGGAGATCATCCGCTCGGCCATCCAGAGCATTCCCAAAGGTCAATGGGAGGCCGCCGAAACCATCGGCTTCAATTATGTTGGCGCGCTTCGGCGCATCATCCTGCCCCAGGCCGCCCGGGTGGCGGTGCCGCCGTTGTCGAACACGTTGATCTCGCTGGTGAAGGACACGTCGCTCGCCTCGACGATCCTGGTCACCGAACTGCTGCGGCAAGCTCAGATCATCGCGGCGCCGACGTTCGAGTTCTTCGCGTTGTACGGCACCGCCGCGGTGTACTACTGGGTCATCTGCCTGGCGCTCTCGTTCGGCCAGGGTCGTATTGAACGCCGGCTGGAAAGGTATGTGGCGCGATGACAGAGAACCGCGTGGTCGCCGAGGGCGTCCACAAAGCCTTCGGCGACAACAAGGTGCTCAAGGGAGTTTCGTTCACCGTCGAGCAGGGCACGGCGACGGCCATCATCGGGCCGTCCGGATCGGGCAAGACGACGCTGCTGCGCACGCTGAACGCCCTCGACCGGGCTGACGCCGGGGTCATTCGGGTGGACGATATCGAAATCGACTTCTCCACGCCCACACCGAAACCCGAGGTGCGCCGGTTCCAGTCCCGGAGCGGCTTCGTGTTTCAGAACCACAATCTGTTCCCACACAAGACGGTCCTGCAGAACGTGACCGAGGGCCCGGTCATCGTGCAGAAGCGGCCCAAAGCGGAAGCAGAGGCCGAAGCCGTCACGCTCCTGGAGCAGGTGGGGCTTGCCGCCAAAAAGGACCAATACCCGTATCAGCTGTCCGGCGGGCAACAGCAGCGCGTCGGCATCGCCCGGGCGCTCGCCTTGAAGCCGAAATTAGTGCTGTTCGACGAGCCGACGTCGGCGCTCGATCCCGAACTCGTCGGCGAAGTGCTCTCGGTGATCAAGGATCTCGCGGTCGAGGGGTGGACCATGGTGATCGTCACCCACGAAATCCAGTTCGCCAGGCAGGTTTCCAATCAGGTGCTGTTCACCGATCAGGGCATCATCCTGGAGCGGGGCACGCCCGACGAGGTGATCGGCAACCCGAAGGAAGAGCGCACGCGGCAGTTCCTGGACCGCATCCTGAATCCGCTGTAGCGCGATTCAGCTCGCGATCACGCACCATCCCGCCATGCGACCACCTCTTTGAGCGAGGTCAGGTCGTAGTTGTTGTCCGCTGTCAGTTCGGTCTGGAACAGCGTGACGCCGGCCTCACGGAAGGCATCGGCAGCCTGGGCGTTCGTCCACAGCGTCGAGCGTTCGATGTCAGATCCGTTGCGGCCGAATGTCGCTGCCAGCTCGTCGACGCGGTCGCTGGATTTGCGGAACGCCTCGATGTCCTGGAATGCGTGCCAGATGTCGGCGTGCCGGGCGACGGCGGGTAGGGAGCGCTTGGGCCCGGTGCCGCCGATGAGAATCGGAATCTTGCGGACGGGCGGCGGAATCAGGGCGGCGAGCCGGTTCTCGATGCGGATCAGGCTCTCGTCGAACATGTCGAAGCGCGAACCGAAGGTGCCGAAGTCGTAACCGTAAGTGGTGTAGTCCTTTTCGTACCACCCGGCGCCCAGACCGAGGATGAGGCGACCACCGCTGATGTGGTCGACGGTGCGCGCCATGTCGGCCAGCAGATCCGCGTTGCGGTAGCCGACACCGGTGACGAGGAGCCCGATCTCGGCATGTGAGGTGATCTCGCCCCACGGAGCGAGCGCGGTCCACCCCTCGAAGTTCGCGACGTCGGGCTGGTCGTCGAACAGGACGGGCTTGCCGTCGACGATGGCCTTCATCGCCGGGCGATGGAAGTGGTCGTAGCCGAAGATCACGTCGACACCGAGGTCGTCGGCGGCCACGACGGCGTCGCGCCAGGTGGCGTAGTCAGGCGTGCCGCCGGGCTGGATCTGTACAGCGACGCGGACGGGACGAGTCATGGATGCTCCTTGGTCGGGGAAGGGGCGACTCTTGAGCCAAGGTCCCCGCGTGCGGGTTTATTCCGGGTCAGGCGTTTCCAGCCTTGAAGTGGTTGGTGCACCTCGTCTTTGGGGAGGTCATGGCCGGTCAGGTCCACGCTCATGCGCAGGCGGTTTCGGCCACGGTGCCCTCGGGTACCCAGCCGAGCGGTGCCGCCAGACGCGGCGGCGCAGGCAAGGAGTACACCATGCGCGCTGAGGAAGGCGATGAATCGATCGCCGAACTGGCTGACTACGCCGAGCAGGCCGAACAGAATCTGGACGAGAGTATTGCGCCGCTCGAGGGCAAGAAGGTGGCGATCCTCGCCACCAACGGCGTCGAGCGCCGAGAGCTGCAGGAGCCCCGAAATGCGGTACAGGCCGCCGGTGCCAGCACCGAATTGATCTCGCTGCAAGAAGGCTCCATCGACATGCGTGACAACGACCTGAAACCCGGCGGCACCGAGCCCGTGGAACGCCTGGTAGGTGACATCACACCGGACGAGTTCGACGCGCTGCTCATTCCGGGCGGCACGGTGAACGCCGACAAACTGCGCACCGACGACAAGGCGGTCAAGTTCGTCCACGACTTCGTCGAATCCGGCAAGCCGGTCGGCGTCATCTGTCACGGTCCGTGGACGCTGATCGACGCCGGCGTCGCCAAGGGCCGGACGCTGACGTCGTACCCCAGCCTTCGGATCGATCTGCAGAACGCCGGGGCGACAGTTGTCGACCGCGAGGTCGTCATCGACGGGAATCTGATCTCCAGTCGTGGCCCCGATGACCTACCGGCGTTCTCGTCGGCCGTTGTGGAAGCGCTCGCCGGCACCTGACATCAGGCTTACTGAGCGCTGTCGTCCGGCGAAGAGTCTCCGCTGGAACCGATCGCGGACATGTCGGCGTAGCGGGCCCCGGTCACTGCGTTACCCGCATCCCCGAGCGCGCTCACCTGCTCGGCGGTCAACGTCACCGACAACGAGGCGAGGTTTTCGTCGACCCGCGCGGCGCGGCGCGTGCCCGGAATCGGGACCGCCGCAACGCCGAGGTCGTCGGCGCGATGACGCAGCCACGCCAACGCAACCTGTGCCGGCGTCGCTCCGACCGTGGCGGCGACCGACACCACGGCGTCGACGACCGCCTGATTGGCCTCCAGCGCTGATCCGGCGAAGCGCGGCATCGTGCGCCGGAAGTCGTTCTCGCCCATATCGGCCGCCGACCGCACGGAGCCCGTCAGGAAGCCGCGGCCCAGCGGAGAGAACGGAACGATACCCACGCCGAGCTCGGCAGCGGTGGGGACGATGACGGACTCGATGTCGCGGGTCCAGACCGACCACTCGCTCTGCAGCGCGGCGATCGGGTGCACCGCGTTCGCGGCGCGCAGTTCGGCCGCGCTGACCTCAGACAGCCCGAGGTGACGCACCTTGCCGGCCGCGACCAATTCGGCCATCGCGCCGACGGTCTCCTCGATCGGCACGGCTGGGTCGCGCCGGTGCAGGTTGTACAGGTCGATCACGTCGGTCTGCAGGCGCTGCAGGCTCTCGTCGATGCACTGGCGTACGTAGGCCGCGTCGCCCCGCGGACTGATGCGACCCTGCGCGCGGCCGGCCGGATTGCCCTGGATGCCGAACTTGGTCGCCAGCGTGACCTCGTCGCGGCGGCCGGCGAGCACACGAGCGATCAGCCGCTCGTTGTCCCCGTCTCCGTAGATGTTGGCGGTGTCGATGAAGGTCACCCCGGCGTCGATGGCGTGGTTCAGCGTCGCCAGTGATTCATCCTCATCGATGGCTCCGCCGTACACCGGTGTCAGCGCCATTCCTCCGAAACCCATTGCACTGGTGGCCAATTGGTCGCCGAGCAAGACCGATTCGGGCATGTGTCATCCTCCTCCAGGTTCGATGGGCGTCCTAGAGTCCAACCTGAGGCATCGCGAATCTGTTCCGCGGATCGGCCGGCAATGGTGGGTGACAGCGAGCGAGAACCCCCGTCGCTATCGGCGTCGATTGAGAGTGTTGCGCAGTTGTTTGGCCAGATCCCGGTTCTCGATCGGCTTGCCGAGGTAGGGCGCTATCGCGCGCGCGATTCGCACCACCGCGAGAGGGCGCGGCGGGATCTTGTAGAAGTGGTTGCCGATGATCAGCCATCCGCCACCATCGCCGGCGACGCCGCCGAGGATGTCGCCGACGAGGTCGGGCACGTCGGGGAAGTGGCGAACGTGGTCGCCGATCACGGACACCGAGTCGTCGCCGAGATTGGTGACATAGATTCGCTCTTCGTCGGAACTGACCGCGAGAGCCCACGCATCTTCGCCGACCTCGAGCGTTTCGGTGACATCGTTGGTGGCGGCGTTGATCACCTGCAATGAGCCGGGGCCGGGGTAGCCACGGTTGGTGATGTAAACCCGGGCGCCGTTGGGGCTGACCGCAACGCCGATCGGTGAGTTCCCCACAGGGATGGTCTCGGTGACGGTATTGGTCGTCGAATTGATCACCGAAACCGTTCCGATGGGAGCCGCGTTGGTGACGTAGACGCGGGAACTGTTGGGGCTGACGGCAACACCGCTGGGCAAATCACCCACCTCGACGGTCTTGATCACCGTATTGGTGGCGGTGTTGATCACCCACACGGAACCGTCCAGGTCCCAGTTCGTGACGTACGCGCGCGCACCGTTCGGGCTGACCGCGACGCTGTGGGGATGTCCGTCGACGGGGATCGTCGCCGTGACCGTGTTGGTAGCCGTGTCGATCACCACGACGTCTCCGGACGTCGCCGGACTATGGGCCGCGGCGACATAGGCACGAGCGCCGTTGGGAGTGAGCGCGATTCCGCCCGCGAAGTCACCGACGGGAATGTTCGCTGTGATGGTGTTGGTGGCGGTACTGATCACCGAGACCGTGCCGGCGTTCTCGATCGTGACGTAGGCACGTGTGCCGTCGGGGGAGATCGCCACCGAGTCGGGGAGGTCCCCGACGGGAATGGTGGTGGTGACCGTATTGGTCACGGTGCTGATGACCGAGACGGAGTCGCCGCCGCCGTTGAGGACGTAAGCGCGGCCACCATCGGGAGTGAGTGCTACCCGACTCGGGGAGCCGCCGACAGGGATGGTCTTGATGACTTCGAGCGTCATGGCTTGCCTTCCGGTCGAATCGAATTGACCTGACCCAGCGCCAGCCAAGCTACAACAGGGAGATGCGCTCGACACCCGAATGGCAATACTGCCGACGACGATGAGTTGTCGGCGCCGCAGCGGTCTCAATGTAGACAAGGGCAATCGCATGAACCGACCGACGGAACGGAACTTGACGTGGCACGAACGAATCTCTCGATGTCGATCTCGGCCGACTGGTATGTCGCCGGGCCCCATCAGAGCGAAGAGAATCCGATAGGGGTGGGCGGGCTCGACCTCCATGATTGGCATATCGGTGCCACCAGAGATCACCCCCTCAACCGGCAGGTGATGTCCGAGATGCTGGACGGCATGGGCGCAACCATCATGGGGCGCAACATGTTCGGACCGATTCGTGGGGAATGGGACGGCTCGGACTGGCAGGGCTGGTGGGGTGACACTCCGCCGTATCACTGCCCGGTCTTCGTGCTCACGCACCACGCCCACGACCCGATCGAGATGAAGGGCGGTAAGACATTCCATTTCGTCACCGACGGCATCGAATCCGCGTACGCACAGGCGCAGGCGGCTGCCGGCGGGAAGGACATCTCGATCGCCGGCGGCGCATCGTGCGCACGCCAGGCGATCAAGGCGGGCTTGGTGGACGAGATCGACCTGCAAGTGTCGGCGGTCATCCTCGGTTCGGGGGAGCGCTTGTTCGACGGATTCCGGCCCGGCCTACCGAAGATGGAGCTCGTGCGGGTGCTGCAGGCCCCCGGCGTGGCTCATCTGCGCTACCACGTCACCCGATCACCTGAAGGAAGCTGAGATGTCGACATCGGAGTGGGAAGGCACCGTCGTCAAGAAATCCCGGGCGCTTCTCGACGGGGCGAATCTCTACCGGCGCCTGCGCATTCGGCGCGACGACGGGCAGACGATCACGGTGCGCGTCGACCGTGCGACGTGGAAGGAGCTATCCGTCGGGGACAGGGTGAGCAACACCGCGGGAGGGCGGTTCGTAAAAGACGTAGGTCGGGAGTGAGCGCCGCAGACGCGGTGAGTGTTTACCTGTGGCGGGCCGGGGGTAGCCGGTCGGAGTTCAAGCGTGTTTGCAATCACCACCGCGACGACGGGCGGACCAAGGTCGTCCTCAAACCGCCATGGCCGGCCGACCTCGCCAGACACCATCGAAGGAGGAGCCGGCGAGCACTCCCACCGATCACCCAGCACCTGTACGCAGCGGCTTCTGACTCATTCTGGCACCGACCTGATGCGTTACGCACCAAGCGGATTGAGCTGATCGGCGGTGGCGTCGTCGGCCGCGGTCGAGTTGCTCAGATCCGCGTACCGTTCGTCAGAAACGAGCAGGTCGCGCCCGGCCGCGGTGGCGTACCGGTAGGCATCTGGGCCGACCAGCAAGCGAGCCGGCGGAGTGTCCATCTCGACGATGTCGAGCAACAGCGCCGCGACCTTTACCGGATCGCTGGCGCCGAGGTTGGCGGATTGGCTCAGCTGCGCCGCGGCTCCCACTGTGTCCCTGTACTCGTCGCGTACCGGGGCGATGCGCATCGACGAGCCCGACCAATCGGTACGCATGCCACCGGGCTCCAGCACCGTCACCTTGATGCCGAGCGGAGCGACCTCCTGTGCGAGGACCCCGGAGTAGCCGGTGACGGCCCACTTGGAGGACTGATAGGCAGCCAGGCCCGGCCGCGCCAAACGTCCACCGACGGAGGATATTTGGACGATATGGCCCGCACGCTGCCTCCGCATGATCGGAAGCACGGCCTGGGTGAGCCGTACGACGCCGAAGAAGTTCGTCTCGACCTGGGCGCGGAAGTCGTCGACGTCAACGTCTTCGACGGCAGCCATGTTGGCGTACCCGGCGTTGTTGACCAAAACGTCGAGGCGACCCCAGCGTTGGATTGCGGTGTCGATGGCACTGCGGACCTGCTCGTCGTCGGTGACGTCGAGCGGGACAACGGCCAGACGCTCAGGTTCACGGGCAGCGAGATCGTCGAGCGCTGATACCGAGCGAACACCCGCGACGACGTGATGCCCGGCTGCCAGCGCCGCTTCGGCGATGGCGCGCCCGAGACCGCGGGAAGCTCCGGAGATGAGGAAGACATGCGACATGACAGTGACCTTTCTTTGTTGACTGGTGGTTTCAGTTGACGTTGCGGATGGTGCCGCCGTCGACGCGGAGATCGGCACCGCTGATGTACGCGGCATGGGAGCTGGCGAGGAAGCAGACCGCGGCGGCGATCTCCTCAGGACGGCCGAGTCGGCCGATGTCGTTGGGGAACCATGTTGTGGCCGCGGCTTTTTCAATGTCTTCCCAGGAGGTTCCCCAGCCGTGCACGGCGCCGGCCTGCAGCACCATGGCCCGTGTGCTGTCGGTGAGGATGGCTCCGGGCGCGACGATGTTGGCGGTGACGCCGGTTCCGGACAACTCGCGGGCGAGCGAGACGGTCAAGTTGTGTCGCGCAGCCAACGTGGCGCTGTAGTGCGGCTGCTGGGCGACCGGTTGAACGGCGAGACCACCGCCGATCTGGATGACCCGGCCCCAGCCCCGTCGGCGCATGCCCGGGACAAGATGGTCGATCATCCGCACGACGGACACGACGTTGGTCTGGTGGATTCTCGCCCACTCGTGGGTGGTGAGTTCCGCCCAGGACGAACCGTCGTAGTCGCCGGCATTGTTGACCAGGATGTCGATCTCGCCCGCGGCATGCGCGACGGCTGCGGCGCCTTCGTCGGTCGAGAGGTCGCCGAGTACGGCGACCGCTTCACCGCCGTTGGCGCCGATCGCGGAAACGACCGCTTGCGTCCGGTCGGCGTCACGTCCGTGTACCACCACGGACGCGCCCTCTGCAGCCAGCATCTCAGCGATCGCGCGACCGAGACCCGCACTCGAACCGGTGACCAATGCGCGCTTGTGCCTCAATCCGAGCTCCACCCGGGTCCTCCTTGTCTACATCTGTATACCTTCGATGTATACGAACGTAGACTTAGGCGGGTTCATTCCTGCTTCGAAGCTCAGACTCGCGAACCGCCGATGAGCGCGGCGATGGCCGGCTCAAGCACCCTTTCGATGTCCGCGGGCTTGCTTTTGCGAAGCGCGCTCGTCCCGACCACGCCGCGCATCATGAGCATTCCGCTGATCAACGCGAGCAGGATCTCGCCGCGCAGATTCTGATCGGGCGAGTCGAGTTGCCGAGCCAGCCGGGCGCCAACGTGGCGTTCGATGGCGTCGCGCACGATCGTCGTGGCGACCGGGCTCGAGGCGGACCTCAGCATGATCATGAACGGCGGTGGCGCATCGTCGCCGGATCCGGTCCTCGCCACCAGGGCCCGGACAGTGTCAGCGACCAGATCGTCAGATCGCTCTCCGATGAAAGTGGGTGTGGCAAAGGACGTTTCGACCGCCTCGGCGAACAGCCCTTCCTTCGAGCCGAAGTACCTGTTGACCAGCATGGCGGTCACGCCGGCGTGGTGCGCGATCTGGCGGACGCCCACGCCGTCGTATCCGGCGCGGGCGAAATTCTGGATCGCCGACCGCAGGATCGCCTCACGGGTAGCGGCCGCATTGCGCGTAGGCGAAGTGGATGTGGCCATGTGGGTATCTCCTCCCGGCGATGCACCAAGCATCGTTATTGAAGCGGGGAACTCGCGATCGGCTGCAGCGTTTGCGTGTGCGTCGCGACGATGAGCGACGTATCGAAATGCCGGTGGTCCTCGACGAAGTCATCGCTTGCGCGGTAACTCTCGGCGAGGCGGCGGGGATCGCCGCCCGCATAATCGACGAGTGCGATGACGCGAGGCTCGCTCGACTCGGGGTCCGTCCAGACGCCGCGCACAGTGATGCCGTACTTGCGCAGCGTGCGAATGTGGCGAGGCCAGAAGTCCGAGACGTAACTCTCCAGCGCGGCGGCGTCAGTCAATGTGTAGGTTCGCAACTCCACGCGGCAAGTCTACAGTCGTCGATTCGGCTGGATGTCGTTCTCGCCGACGGGGTGCGCCGGACGCGGGGGCTCCGCGATCCAAACGACGCGATGCGCTTCTTTCGGCGTCGAGGATTGGAAGTCTCGATCTCGGGGAATAACGCAACGACAGCCGAGAGGGAGGCAAACATCACCATGAGATTGACAGCTGACACGAGCATCCGCCCGCAATCGCGAGCATCGTGGCGTAGGCACTCAGCCTGGATCGGCCTGATCGCCGGCGTCGCGGTACTTCCTCTCGCCACGGGATGCGACACCGACGAAGGCAGCAAAACGACAACGACCAACTCGACGACTACCACCACGGTGACGACGACGCCGACGACCATGTCACCTACGACTTCACCCGGCACCGGCACCGCCCCAGGCGGAGCCACGGGTGGTGGTGGCCCTGAAGGTGGCGGCGGTTCGATCCCGGGCGGCCCGACCGGCAGCGGGGGACCCGGTGGCGGGGGCGGCAGCGTGCCCGGTGGACCCACGGGTGGCGGCGGCCCGGGCGGCGGCGGTGGCTCAATTCCGGGCGGCCCGACGGGTGCTGGCGGTCCTGGTGGCGGAGGCGGCAGCATTCCTGGGGGGCCGTCCGGCGGCGGCGGTCCCGGCGGCGGTGGAGGCTGTGTGCCCGGCGTGGGGTGCGTCTCGGTTCCTTGATCCGAGGCGGATGTCAGCGCAGTCCCGGTACGCGAGCAGCGCTCCCGTACCGGGACTTACGCGAGAGCGCGTCGCTGTATGTGACCAGCGCTGCTGACGAGTGAGTTCGGCGGGACATCCGATGCCACCACCGCGCCCGCGGCAACGACCGATCCCGAGCCGATCGTGACTCCAGGAGCAATGGTCGCGTTGGCCCCGATCCACACATTTGTGCCAACGTGGATCGGGGAGACCGTGATGCCGTCGAATCGGGCCGCCGGTTCGACGGGATGGCCGGCAGTGCAGAGGGTGACGCCCGGCCCGATCAATGTGCGGTCTCCGATTGTGATGCCGCCGAGGTCAAAAAACGAGCAGTTCTGGTTGACGAAAACCCGGCCACCAAGACGCAAGTTGAGGCCGTAGTCGCAATAAAACGGCGGGTAGATCGTCGTGGTTTCCGGCAGCGACCGCCCCAGGATTTCCTTCAGCAATGCGTTGCGGCCATCCACATCCGAGTGCCGCAGCACATTCAGTTGCGACGTCAGGTCCATGACAAGCTGGACCCGTTCCACCACACGGCGCGATTCGTCGGTACCTCTGGGGATCAGCCGCGCGGTGTTCTTCTTCATATCTCGATCCTGGCACCGACCGCAGGCATCTCGGCGAGCGACGCGCCTTGTTGCCGAACTTGGCAACTGACTTCGCCGGCGGGCGGAAAGCGTTGCACGGCAACCGAAATCCTTCACTCCAATGGCTCGGGGGTGAAGGTCACGTCGACTCCGCCAACGGTCATCGTCACCTGACCTTCGATCACCATCACCTGTGCCGAGACCCGTCGATCGACGCTTTGGGCCAGTTGCTGCACCGACTCGTGCGGTATCTGCAGCACCGACAGGTTCGCCAGCCCCGCCACTTTGGGACCGACGGTTCGCCACCAGGTGGCCACGCCGGCGGCGAACGGGTAGAGCAGCACCTGGTCGGCCTGGCTGGCCGCCTTACCCAAGACGCGTTCGTCGGGCTGGCCGACGTTGATCCATTCCAGGATCCGGCCGGTGTAGTCGGCGAGCCGCACGTCCGGTACGCCAGGGGTGGACAGGCCCGGCCCGAACGCCAACTCGCCGTCGACGTCGCTGAGTCGGTGTGCACGAAGCCCAAAAGCCAACAACCGCACGACCATCCGCTCATCGGTCTCACTGGGATGGCGGGCCACGGTCAACGCGTGGTCGGCGTAGTAACCGTGATCGACATCGGAGACGCCGAGTTCAACTTTGAATACTGTTGCAGAAAGGGCCACGTCATAGTGTCCACCCGGCCGGCACCTGCCCTGCAATCGGGCCGCCGGTCAATTCGAATCGCCACAGGGGAGAAGTGGCGACTCCGCCCTAGCCGACTGGCGGTTGTGAGCCATTCGGCCCGTACGGGCCGTTCTGGCCATTTCCGCCGCCGCCCCCGGCAGCGCCGCTACTGCTCTGCTCGGGTGGGGTCGCGATGACATTGGCGTTTCCCGGCGCCTGGCAGACGGTGGCACTGCCTTCATCCGCACACGGGGCGGAGCCGCCGTCTGCGTAAGCGGCCGGCGCGAGTACTACCGCGGCTGCCGCGCCAGCGGCGACGAGCGTCGACGTAATCGAGATGTTCGACAACATGAGTTCTCCTGTGGTGGCTGCACATTCGTTGCCGCAAAGAGCCGAACCAAGATATTCATGCCGCTTCTGGAGCGGTCAGGGCTCTGCGGCTTTCTCCTGTAGTGGCTACCCGTGGCCGCCCGACAACAAACGTGGTGGCGACGGCCCGAGCTGCGCCGAGCTACGGCCAGCGACTACGCAGCTGTTCCGGCGTCCACGACGGCCATCGGGGCGTGTCGACGCTCAGTCCGCCACTCATCTGCGCCACGATCTGCGGTCCACTGGCCGCGGAATTGTCGTAAACCGCTGTGCTGTCGACGCGAACGATCGCTGCAGCCACCAATGTCCACAGCCGGCGATACCGTTCCCGGATCTTCTCCTCGGGCACATCGTGGCCACCGGCGGCGACCCGGTAGCGGACGCGGTGAACGGCCAAGTTCTCCGGAATCAGCACAATGTGCAACACCACGACATACCCCGCATGACGGGCCGCATCGATCAGCTCCAGCTTGGAGGGGTGCGAGAACACAGTCTCGGCGATGAATGAACGCCCCTGCTCGATCAACGCTTCCCGCGTCGCCGCGGCGATCCGCGCGGCCTCGTAGGCGTGGCCCAAAGCGTCGGTAGGCCAGCGCTGTTTGGCGATCTCATCCGCGTTGACGAGCACGCTGCTCGGTAGCAGCGGAGCCAGCGTGAGTTCGACGAACGTCGATTTTCCGGCACCGTTCGAGCCGACGACGAGGTCCAGGCGTTTCACCGACGCAGCGAGTGCACCGCACCAACCACGGACTCGGTGCCGTCCGGGCGATGCTCGACGATCTGGCCGTCCTCATCCAATGCCACCGTGGTGATCCCACGCGAGGCGAGCACGGCACCGTAATCGGTGCGGGCCAGACTCTCCTCGATCGCCGCGGAAACCTCGGCATTGAACACCACGCCTTCTTCGGTGTTAAGAACGGCGATGTCGATCTGACCGGCGAGGGCAGCCTCCACCCTGCGTCGTGAAGCGGTGTGCTGGGTCGATACAGCACGGCCCACCCGCGCCCAATGGTCGAGTTGCTGCTTGGCGGAGCGACTCTGCCGGGCACCCTCGGCGGCCGCGGCCTCGAACAGGTCAGCGGACACCCGGGTGACCCGATCGGCGACGTCGGACATGACCTACCTCCCGTGTAGCATGTTGCTACCAACGTAGCAGATTGCTACTGTACGCGTCATCTTTCCAGGGCACCGCCCGATAGAAGGGCCAGAGGCGGACAATTGCTCCATGTCCACTGCGTTCTGGATCGTCGTTGCAGTGCTTGCCGTTGGGACTATCGCCGGCGGGTTGTTGCGGATTCGAACCTGGTTACAGCAGCCGGCCCCGCCCGTAGTGATCGAGGCCGCACACCGTCACGACGATGAAGACGACTAGCAGCGTGAACCGAACACATACGTAGGGCCGGGGCGGGTGCAGCATCGGACCACGGCAAACCACTATTCGAGTAACTGACATAATGTCGATTATCGGCGTTTTGCTTTCAACTGGTGGGCAGCGCCGGCCCAGACGTCGGCCTCATCACCCCGTCGTCCGCCATTGCATTGGAAGACTTTCGGGGGTCGTCCCGCCATCCGGCGCGCACACTTCGCGGGAGCTGTCCGTTCTCATTTGATCTGACACAGGACCAGTGAGCTGAACTGCGGTGTATCAGATCGGATGAGAATTCCACTTGACCAGCTTTATCAGCCGATCTGATGCACGACCGAATTCGTCTGCGACGCTCGCCGCGACCGGGAGCAGCTCCGAGAATGGCTGTCACGAATGCGCCCCTTTCGCTAAATCGGCTTCGATGGTTATCATCGTTGTGTGACGATGAATAAGCGGGACACCTGCCTGGCCGGCAACACGTCCGACCTCGATGCCGCGGTGGCACTGTTCCACAGTCTCTCCGATGCGACGCGGTTGACGATCGTGCGCCGCCTGGCTGACGGGGAGGCGCGAGTTGTCGATCTGATCGGTGAGCTGGGGTTGGCGCAATCCACCGTCTCCGCGCACGTGGCGTGCCTGCGGGACTGTGGGCTGGTCACCGGCCGCCCAGAAGGCCGTCAGGTGTTCTATTCCTTGTCTCGCCCCGAGCTGCTGGACGTGCTCGCTGCGGCGGAAACGCTGCTGGCGGCCACCGGCAACGCGGTGGCGTTGTGTCCCACCTATGGAACCGGCGCCCGGGGTGCGGCGATCGACACCGAGGAGACGCGGCAATGAGCGATGCCTGTGGCTGCGGCAGCGACGAACCCCGCAGCGCCGAGGAGCAGGAGCGTGAACCCGAACGGCTCTGGCAGATCACAGAATTGCAGTTCGCCGCGCTCTCCGGGGTACTGCTGCTGGCGGCGTTGATCGCCAACCTGGTCGGCGCCGCCGACCCGGTGGTGCTCACGTTGGAGGCAGCGGCGCTGCTGGCCGGCGCCTATACCTTCGTGCCGTCCACCCTGGGGCGGCTGGCCAAGGGCAAGATCGGGGTCGGCACGCTGATGACCATCGCCGCCGTGGGCGCGGTGCTGCTCGGCGAGGTCGGTGAGGCCGCGATGCTGGCGTTCCTGTTCTCCATCAGCGAAGGCCTGGAGGAATACTCGCTGGCCCGCACCCGCCGCGGACTGCGCGCACTACTGTCGCTGGTGCCCGATGAGGCCACCGTTCGCCGCGACGGCACCGAAACAACCATCGCGCCAACAGAATTGCGCATCGGTGACCTCATGGTCGTCAAACCCGGAGAACGAGTCGCCACTGACGGCATCATCACCCGGGGCCGCACCGCCCTGGACCTCTCGGCCATCACCGGCGAATCAGTGCCCGTTGAAGCCGGCCCCGGTGATGAGGTGTTCGCCGGGTCGATCAACGGAGCCGGCGCCCTCGAAGTAGAAGTCAGCACCACCGCCGAGGACAATTCCCTGGCCCGCATCGTGCGCATCGTGGAAGCCGAGCAGTCCCGCAAGGGCGCCGCCCAACGTTTGGCTGACCGCATCGCCAAACCCCTGGTCCCCGCCGTGATGATCGCCGCCGCCCTGATCGCCGTCGCGGGGAGCCTGCTCGGTGACCCCGCCACCTGGATCGAACGCGCTCTGGTGGTGCTGGTCGCCGCCTCGCCCTGTGCTCTGGCGATTTCGGTACCGGTCACGGTCGTCGCCGCCATCGGCGCCGCCAGCAAGCTGGGCGCCCTGGTCAAAGGTGGCGCCGCGCTGGAAGCGCTGGGCAGGATCCGTGGGGTCGCCCTGGATAAGACCGGTACCCTCACCGCCAACCGGCCCACCGTCATCGAGGTGGCCACCACCCCCGACGTCACCCCCGAGCACGTCCTGGACCTCGCGGCCGCCGTAGAGGCCCGCAGTGAACACCCCCTGGCCGCGGCGATCCTGGCCGCCGCCGGCACCGTCACCCCCGCCGCCGACGTCGAGGCAGTCACCGGCGCCGGACTCACCGGCCACCGCGACGGGCACCGCATCCGGCTGGGCCGCCCCGGCTGGCTCGACCGAGGTCCGCTCACCGCCGAGGTCACCCGGATGCAGCAGGCCGGAGCCACCGCCGTCCTGGTCGAAGACAACGGACAGGTGATCGGTGCCATCGCCGTGCGTGACGAATTGCGGCCCGAGGCAACCGAAGTCATCACCCAGCTGCGCCGCGACGGCTACCAGGTGGCGATGCTCACCGGCGACAACCACGCCACCGCGGCCGCCCTGGCCCGCGAAGTCGGCATCGACACCGTGCACGCCGATCTGCGCCCCGAAGACAAAGCCCGACTGATCGAACAGCTCCGCACCCAGCGCCCCACCGCGATGGTCGGCGATGGCGTCAACGACGCCCCCGCACTGGCTACCGCCGACCTCGGCATCGCGATGGGCGCCATGGGCACCGACGTCGCCATCGAAACCGCCGACGTCGCACTCATGGGTGAAGACCTACGCCACCTGCCACAAACATTCACCCATGCCCGCCGCGCCCGACGGATCATGCTGCAAAACGTCGGCCTATCCCTCGGACTGATCATTGTGCTGATGCCGCTGGCTTTGTTCGGGGTGCTCGGGTTGGCCGCCGTCGTGCTCGTCCATGAACTCGCCGAAATCGTGGTCATCGCCAACGGTGTGCGCGCCGGCCGCACCACAGCACTGACCGCACTCACCGCACAGCGGTCAACCAACCTAGCCACCGCGACCGCAGTGGGTGCCCCGTCGTGACCACCGATGGCACACACCCATGATCCTGTCGTCGGTTCTGCCCGCGATCGGGCTGTTCATCGTCACCAACATCGACGACATCATCGTGCTTTCACTGTTCTTCGCCCGCGGCGCAGGACAACGCGGGACCACCTCCCGGATCACCGCCGGCCAATACCTGGGATTCGCTGGAATTCTCGGCGCCGCCGTCCTCGTGACCCTAGGTGCGGGCGCATTCCTGCCGCCCGACGTCATCCCGTTCTTCGGACTCATCCCCCTCGCCCTGGGACTGAAGGCGGCTTGGCAAGCCTGGCGCGGAAACGGTGACGATGATGGTGACGCGAAGGTTGCGGGCAAGACCGTCAGCGTCTGGGCGGTCGCTGGCGTGACCTTCGCCAACGGCGGCGACAACGTCGGCGTCTACGTCCCGGTCTTCCTCAGCGTCGGACACGCAGCCGTCGTGGCCTACTGCGTCGTCTTCCTTCTTCTCGTCGGGGTGCTGGTGGTCATCGCCAGATATGTTGCCACCCGCCGCCCGATCGCGGAGATCCTCGAACGATGGGAACACATCCTGTTCCCGATTGTTCTGATCGGACTGGGTATTGTCATCCTGATCGGCGGCCTAGCTTTCTAGCTCGTCTAGTATTTCCATCTACGTATGCCTCACGGTCGGCTGGCAATGGGTTTTCCTACGAATATGGTTGCAAGATAAAGACTTTTGCATCAGGTATGAACGATCATTGATTTATCGCGGGACTTCCGGATGATCTGCTGGTTGTTCAGCCAGCCGTCGAGGGCCGCGGTGGTCGCCGTCTCATCCTCGGCGCCGAACACTGCGTTCGCGGCTGCCAAGAGAGCTACGCGGGCGACACTGGGATCGCCGGTGCGGTTCAACAATGCTGGCCGCTGGTCAATGATGACTGCGGCCATCCGGACTGTTTCGACGTAGGTGGCGATGTGCAGGTTGACCGTTGAGATGCTGGCCCATCGCCCCCGTAATGCGATACCGGTGGCCGCGCTATCACCGAGACCGTCATCCCGTCGGAATCGGCGCTGCCGCAGCACTATACGTGATGCGTCGTTGATCGCTAGTGTCCTGAGTCATTAATTGCAATCTAGTTGTTAGACTGGGTTGTGCCGACGCCTCGTGCTGCTGAGATCGTGTTGACCGCTGATGAGCGGGCCGAATTGGAGGGGTGGGCGCGGCGCCGAACCAGCGCTGCGGGTCTGGCTATGCGATCGCGAATTGTGTTGGCGGCAGCCGATGGTGGGTCCAACACCGAGATCGCCGAGCGGCTGGAGCTCGCGATCACGACGGTGCGCCGTTGGCGCAACCGCTTCGTCGTCGACCGCTGCGACGGCCTGCTCGATGAGCCACGTCCGGGCCGGCCCCGGGTTGTCGGCGACGAGAAGATCAAGGACTTGATCACCGCGACGTTGGAGACCACGCCACCGGATGCCACGCACTGGTCGACCCGATCGATGGCCGATCACCTCGGGTTGAGCCAGTCGATGGTCTCGCGGGTATGGCGGGCGTTCGGTCTGGCGCCGCACAAACAGGATTCGTGGAAGCTGTCCAAAGATCCGTTGTTCGTCGAGAAGGTCCGTGACGTGGTCGGGCTCTACCTGGATCCGCCCGAACGCGCCGTGGTGCTGTGCGTGGACGAAAAGACCCAGATCCAAGCGCTGAATCGCACTCAGCCGGTGTTCCCGATGCTGCCCGGCACGCCGGCACGGGCCAGTCACGACTACGTGCGCCACGGCACCTCGAGTCTGTACGCGGCGCTCGATCTGGCCACCGGCCAAGTCATCGGCTCACTGCACGCAGAGCAATGATCAGAACCTGTGGATGAGCCTCGGCGAGGCGGCGTAGGAAAGGGCGCACCTTCCCGAGGATGATCTG
>NZ_JBJIAL010000064.1:0-18601 GCF_045310895.1 Mycobacterium sp. SMC-18 | reverse complement strand
GCCACGCCACCCAGTCCTGGGAGCTGCCTTCCGCGACGGCACGACAGGAATTGAGGCTCTGCGCAAAGCGGACACCACGTTGGTGTCCAGTAGGTAGGTCACAGCTCCGGGGGTGCGGGCGATCAGCGGGAGGCGCTCCGGCTCGACGTCGAAGTCGCTGTGAGGGCTGTCGTCGGCTAGGGCGTGTCAACGATGGTGATCTCTTCTTCTGACACCCCCGCGCGGGAGGATCGCGCGGGCGTTCCGTACCGCTCGGGCGACCTGCTGCTCTTCTTCGGAGTCATACGGGTAGGCGGGGTTGTCTATCACTGCCGCTGCATAGGCGGCGTCGAGGTCGTCGTCAGCTTCGTCGCTGCCTGACGAGTCCGGCGAGCTGGTGGCCACACGGACGAGCGTAGCGAGCCCGTCCCGACAACGAACGGTTCTAGGAAGCGGTGGTTTTTGGATCAGATGTCCAGGCCGTAGTCGTTGTCGAGGTCTCGTCCGCGGTCGCGGTGACGCTCGGTGACGTCGCGGATGCGGGTGAGTTGGTGCCAGCCGCGTTGGTGGGTGGCACGGTGGCGGTCGATGTCGGCGGCTAGTTCGGGGTCGGCGATGGTGAGTGCTGCGGCGCGGGCGGCGGGGTCGATGTCGTGGTGGTGAGCAGCCCAGGGGAGGTTGAGTCCGTCGAGGAGCCGACGCGAGGGGCCGGGTTGGTCGTCGTCAACGAGCAGCAGCCGGGCGTGATGGGCGGCGGCGTGCTGGGCGATGCGGGCCAGGTCGGTGGGGCGCGCGGCTGCGGCGTTGTCGATGATGAGGACTGCGTCGCGGGGCATCGGGGTGGTGGTGAGCCGTTTGGGGTTGTAGGGGACGACCATCCATCCCCGCTCTGTGTATGGCGGCTCGGGTGTGGGGGAGACGACCACGACGGCGCGGTCGCGGGCCTTGGCGGCGGTGTGGGTGTCGGTGATGAGTTGGTCGAGGTCCTCCCGGTTGCGGGAGTGGGCCGTGGTGACCGCGTGGGCGTAGGGCACCGCCAGCGGTCCGGCGGGCAGGGGGTCGCCGCCGTGGCGGCCAGCCACAGCGAGGATGTCGGCCAGGGCGCGATCGGCGGTCTGCTTTGCTGCGCGGTGGCGGTTGTCAGCGGTGCGGCCGCGGTCGTGCCGGTGGGCCCGCCGTAGGTCAGTGACGACGCGCCGGTGGTGGTCGAGGTGGTCGGTAACCTCGGCGGGCAGCTGGGTGTGTTCGGCTGCGGCAGCGGCGGTTTCGGCGATGGTGGCCGAGTCGCGGTCGCGTCCGAGGATGGTTCGCAGCGCGGCGGCGGCCTGCGCGGTGGTGCCGCGCACGCGGGTATGGGTGTCGATATCGGTGGTGGTGGGTGCGTGTTCGTGGTCGCGTTCTCCGGTGGGCTGCTCGTAGAGGTAGACGTTGTTGGTGTGGCGGCCGCGGGTCATGGCGACGTAGGCGGTGCGCCGGTTGGCCAGCCGTGAGGCCACGCCAAGTAGTGCGTGGGTGGTGTCGGCGGTGGCTCCTTGGGCTACGTGCACGGTGAGCACGTAGCCCAGGTGCACGTGCTTGCGCAGGTACTCACCGCTGAACACGGCGATGGCATCGTCGCCGATGCGGCGGGCCGCGAGCCGGTTGTTGTCGGGGTCGACCTCGTCGAGGACTTCCCAGCGGTTGCCGTTGCGGACCGGGGCGGGATCGGGTTGGCCGGCGCGGGCCGGGCGGATAGCGATGGTGGGGTCGCTGTCGCGGGTGACGATGAGGTCGCCGGCGGCGATGCGGTGCTGGCGCGCGGCGGCGACAGTGGGGGCATCCGGGTCGATGCGGTCGCGGTGGATGCGTTCGTTGAGTGGGTCGGCGACTTCCCAGCGATCGGCGATCAGCAGGGCGTCGCGGCCGGCGTCGAGATCGGCGCGCCAAGCGGCCAGGGCGTCATCGGCCATGGTGACTTCGTCACCGACGTTGAGTCGGCCGCTGCGGCGATACCAGCCCACGGCGCGGCGCACCGCGGCGGCGCCGCCGTGCCGTACCGCCAGGGAGGCGGATCGTTCGTCGGGGTCGCGCATCCGCCACACCTCGGACAGGTGTTGTGCCCAGGGCAGGTCGGTGCAGAGTTGTTCGAAAGTGCCGGCGCGTGCTTTGACCGGTTCGAGCTGGCGGGCATCACCGACCGGAACAATTTTGACCCCGGCCTCGGTGGTCGCGGTCAACAACTCGCGCAGCTGCTGGGTGCCGACCATGCCCGCCTCGTCAACGACCACGAGGGTGGGTGCGGCAGTCAGCTGTAGGGTGCCGCGGCGGTGGCGCTCCAGTGCCGCCGCGATCGTCATGCCCGCGCCGCCGGCGTCCTCACTCATCGCCTGATCGACGGCGCGGTGGGTAGGCGCGAGCACCAGCACATCGCCGCCGGTGCGGCGCATCGCCGCCCGCAGCGCTTTGAGGCTGTGCGTCTTGCCCGCGCCGGCGGGCGCGGACAGCGGCTGGATCAACCACGGCGAGGTGGCGATGTTGGTGATGGCCGCACGCTGATCCGGCGACAGCGCGGCGGTGTCATCACGGCGGATGGGGATCACCGCGCGCTGCGATCGGGCCGGGGTCAAATCGATGATGGCGCGTTCCTCGGCGAGCAGCTCGGCGGCGGTGTAGCGCACCGATCCCTCCCGCTGATGCGGCGCACGCTCGGCGGTCACCGCAATCAACACCTCGTCGGCCAGCGTCTCCACCAGCTCGCGCGGCGACACGCCAGCGGTGGCGGCGGCGCCCACTGGCAGCCGTGCTGCGATGGCTTCGATGAGATCGGCGCGGGTGAAGGTGGCGGCCTTATGGATGCCCGCGACCGCCTGGCGCGCCACCTCCCGCACATCCACCCCGGCCGCGGCCCGACGCATCTCGCGGGCCTGCCGCTGCGCCTCGGCATCGATGCCGAAGCCGCGCGGATCGGCCGCCCAGCCGGCCCGCAACTGCGCCCGCGACAGACTCTCGGGCTTACGCGGGCGGGTCGCTTTCTGCGCCACGCCAAGCTGCGCCGCGGTCGGCTCCTCGTCGGCCAGCACAAGGTTGCCGCGCGCCCAGTCCTCGAGCTGGCTGGAACGCTGCGAGAACGCTTTGATGGTGGCGCGGTCAACGCCCGCCACTTCCGCCATGCCGGTGTCGGGATCGATCGGACCCCATTCCAGGGCAATCGAGTTGATCAAGTGCGACCGCAACGACGCTTGATAGATCATCCCGGCGGCGCGCGCTTCGTGGAACAGCGACGTGCCATCCAGCGACACCAGCCGGCCATCGGCGCGGGCTTGCCGGTTGGGCACGATCACGTGCGTATGCAGGTGTGGATCACCCGCGCGTGAGGTCTCGTGCTGAAACGCCGCGGCCACGATCCCCGGCAGCCGCACAAGATCCTTGCGGCCAGTGTGCGGATTGTGCGTGCGCGTGTAACCGGCATGCGCGGCGAGATACTTCATCGCCTCGCCGATGGCGTAGGCGTGCGCATCAGCGACCGCCTTGTCGGTCACATCGTCACCGAGCGCACGCAACAACGACATCGATTTCGGCGCGCAAAACGTCAAATCGAACCCGTGCACCGACCCCTCACGGAAGGCCCGGCCAACCTCACCGCAGGGCGCCACCCCGTCGTCGAGCCACCGGGTTACCACGTCCAGATCGGCGTCGCCGCCGAGCGCCTCGACACGCGTCAACCCGACCAGTTCGGCGGCGCGCTGCGCGTCCTCACCGACCACCAACCATGTCGGCAACCGGGTCTCCGACTCGCTGTAGTACTCGCCGAGGCCGCCGTTTCGAGCACGATCATCACGCGCCGCAGCCGTCGCCTCACGGGCGGTGTCGACGTAATACGACACCGACCAGCGGCCCAGCTTCGCGATCGTCAGCACCCGCGCCCAACACCTCCCAACCCGGCCACCCACGGGCCAGGGAGCTCGCCGCCAGGCGCGCTCCCGCCTATGATCGCACAACTTGTGCAAATGTGCCATGGTGTTGAGGCGCTGGGACAAGGTGAGCACTGTGGGGCCTGAACTGGTGTGGGGCGGTGGGGGTATCGAAGGGAAATGGGCTGGCTGTGGGTGAGCAGAGGAGAAGGTGGGGTTGACAACAACGAGGTATCGGGCGGGGCGAAGAGACAGGAGAAGGAATCAAGTAGCGCTGCGGAGTGGTGAAGAAGAAACACACGCGGGCGCGCCCGGTGTCACCGCCCGAAACTTAGGCACACTAGTTAGGTTGGCTTGAAAAGTGCGGGAGCAGTTAGCGCGCCGTTTCGGAACCGCTGGGCGCGTCGTCGTCGACGAGGCGATCGAGGTGACGGAAGAAGGCCTCGGCGTCGGCGTGCTCGGTGCACTCCTCGCGCCGCCAGCGCCGCACCGCAGCTGACCGAGTAATAGCCTGCTCGGGTTCGTTGGGAAGGGGCGGCGCCATGGGCTCGACGATAGACCGTCGCGCGTGTGCGTCTGAACGCGCGCACGGAGTGCGCGCAGGGCGGGTGCGTTGTGTGCGTTCGGTGAGCACCTGGCGGATGTGTTCGCGGGCGGCGGCGATGCGTGCCTGCGCTGCGTCGGTGAGCGTCGCCCTGGCCGGCGTCTGGTCGATGCGGGTGGCGGCGTAGCCGCCACCTTTCGGCGGTGCTGGTGGTGTGGTCCAGGTGAGCCGGCGTAGACGGCTGGACAGAAATGCGCCGGGACTGGTGATCTCGTCGGGCCAGTTCCAACCGCGGGTTCGCATGTCGGCGTCCAAGGCATCGGTGATTGCGCGTGCCGACCACAGCGCCGGGTCGATGCCCGCGGCGGTAAGCGCGTCGCAGATAGCGCCGATGTGGCCGCGGCCCAGACCGTGGGTACACGCGACCAGTTCGGCGGCGAGCCGCTGGGCGGCAAGTGGTCGCGGCGTGGTGCGCCAGTGCCGCGCTGGATTGGGTTTTTGTTGGGGACTATTGGCGGCGTGTGCGCGTGCGCGCACGCTTGGTGAGTTGCTCCCTACGGGAGATAAAAGACCATCACCGCCTGACGGCGGTAGGTGGAAATCGTGCACAGGCTGATCGTCGGCCGGCCGGGGGTCCCGGCGCGACACCAGGTGGTACACCGAGGGGCGCCGGCCCACGCTGGGGGTGGTTGGCGAGCCGTGGCCGCGCTGTGCCTCCACGGCCCAGCGCGACACTCGCAGCACCCGCCACGCCGCGGTCACCGTGCGCACGTCACAGCCCACTGTGTCGGCGATGGTGGCGCGAGTGACCGCCACGTGGCGGCCGGTGGCGTGATCGGCGTGCTCGGCCATCACCGCCGCGATCGCCAACAACGTGGCCGCGGTCATCGACACCCGCTGCTCCGCGCACAGCTGGGCCAGCGCCGGTGACTGCGCCCACCGCCGCAGACCGTCCAACCATGACGCGCGACTCGTCCACATGGGCGCGCGATGTCCGACCGCGCTCGCGCCCGCGCGCAGCACCCAGTCCCGCCGACCCTGCGCCGTCTGGGCGCGCTCGACGTGCGGGCTGTGCGCGGCATGGACCGCCCCGCCGAGCGGCGTCGGTGAAGAACACGCCCGATGAGTCGGTCGGGCGGTGAGAAGATCACGATTCGCGCACTTGCTGCGCGGCGTATCTGGTACTGCGGGCAGGCGTGCGCTACCGTGAGACGAGTCCAGCAAGACACGTCCCTTTCAGGGGCAACGGGTGCGGACCCGGACCTGAGTTGGCGCTCAGGTCAGTACCTCAGACAAGGCCCCTACGGGGGCCTTCGTCATGTCAGCGGGCGAATCCGCACACCAGCTATTGAGATGTCACATCTGCCAAGGCCCAGCCGTCGAGCACGGAACAAACGAACTTGGTGGCCAGGCCCTGGCGGGGTCTCACATCGCCAGCGGCAAAACCTCCTCTACGCGATTGAGTGTGCGGGCGTACTGGGGTAGCCCGACATGGACCGCGAGGACGTCAGCGATGTGCGGGGAAACTTTGTGGTCGGGTGCTTCTGCCGTGAGCCGTTCAGATACCTCGCGGTGCGGGCGGACCATGATCCGGCCGTATTTATCACCCCGAAGCGCCTCGATCTGTCGGGTGGAGTTGATCGACGGCTGGTTTAGTTCTCGGACATGCTGGGGCAGCCCGACATACAAAGCGAGTACGTCTGCGACGTATTGCATAACCGAGGAGGCGCTGGCCTCTGAGGCCATTTCGACGATGCGTTGAGTGACCGCGGGATGGGTTTTGACCATGTGCGCTGCGCGGTCACCTTTGCTTGGACGAGCCATATTGCCCACTCTGTCAGTCGAGGGGTTTTGGAAACGCGCGACACGCCGATGCGGACAGATCATGGCCAATCCCGAGCGGCTACGGCCAGGTCCGGGTTGTTCACCCTTGTATGACTGACGCGAAAACAAATCGATCAATAGCAGTCATCACGTGAACGCTTCATTTGAACTTTGTTGTCTGACTTGGGCGTTGGGGGTGTTCGGCGCGTGCTTTTGTCAGTGCGCGCCAATACGCTGGCCCAAAAAGCCAGCGACCTCAGCGAGGGGGAAGACGTGCAGCATCCGCCAGCCGATCTCGGCGGCCCACCGCCCTCGGCCCCGAACCGTCTGGGGCGAGGCGGACTCATCGCCATCGTCGCTGCCACAGCTCTGATCTCCGCCGGGCTGGGAACCGCTATCGGAGCCATGGCCATCAAGTCCTCATCGCCCGATGCCGCCGCGCAGGCTGTTCAGCCCGCAAATGATGCAGGTGCATCAGCCAGCGGCGACACCCACGCCCAGGACGTCAGATGCCCAAGTGACACAGGGTTTTTGGTACTTCATCGAGACTGCAACCAGCGTGACTGTCACTCGCACTTTGTCACGGTGGGTGCAGTGTCAACGCCCGTTCACTCGACGATGTTCAGCGCTCCGGAGGGGCAGAGCTGCACGGCTTTTCGCGCGTTGTCCTGCTCGGCTGGGGGCACATCCTCGACCAGCAGCACCACGATCCCGTCGTCGTCCTGGTCGAAGACCGCCTCGCTGTTCATCACACAGACCCCGGCGCCGATGCAGACGTCGCGGTCGGCGCGCACCCTCACCAGGCCACCTGCAGCGACTGCAGCCCGTAGATGAAGTGGAAGGACCGGAAGGCCACGTCGTCGAAGGATTCGTCGAGGCGCAGGGTCGGAAAGCGTTGCAACAGAGCCGGAAACGCGATCTTCATCTCCATCCGGGCCAGCGGTGCGCCCAGGCAGTGATGGACACCGTGGCCGAACGCCAGATGTCCCATGGCGCCGCGGCGGACGTCGAATACCTCCGGGTTGTCGATGAAGCTCGGGTCGCGGTTGCCCGACGGTAGTGAGACGACCACCAGCTGGTGCGCGGGAATCTGCACCCCGGCGATCTCCACGTCGTTGGTGGTGATGCGGGGGATGCCCGAATGCACGATCGACAGCCAGCGCAGCAGCTCCTCCACCGCCGGGCCCACGGCATCGGGGTCGTTGCGCACCAGGGCCAGCTGATCCGGGTGCTGCAGCAACGCCAGGGTGCCGAGGCCGAGCATGTTGGAGGTGGTCTCGTGACCGGCCACCAGTAGCAGGCTGCAGATGCCCACCAGCTCGTCGTCGGTGAGCTCGGATCTCCTTCCACTTCCGCGGCTTCACCTATCTCGTTGAAGCACGCTGGCGCAACCAGCCACCCGACAAAGAAGACCTTGCCGGATTCAAACTGAAGGTCGACGGCAAGCTCGAAAGCACTCGCGGACTGTTCATCTCCATGGCCGGCTTCGACGAGGAAGTGTTGCAGTACTTCGCCAACGTCAGCGGAAAACGCAACGTCATCTACATGACCGGCCAGGACCTCGCGATCATCTTCGAAGGAAACATCGCACTCGAAGACGCCCTCCTCCGCAAGATCGACGCCGCAGAAAAGCACGGCCGCTACCTGATCAACCTGCTGGAGTGACCGCCGCTGTACCCGCTCGGTTCGTAGGCCGCGTACTACGACGAGGCCCCCTTATCTATCCTGAGGGCGTGACGAGTGAGGACGGTGACACCGGGCCGAAGCGCACTCCCCCGCGCCGCTTCGGCCAACTGCCCGACCTCGCTATCACGGATGACTTCGATGAGCCGCTACTACCGGACGAAATTGAAGCTTGGGAAACGCCCGACGACCCAGCCTCCCCAGCGGACAGCGGTGCACTCAAAGAAGAGTGGCCCATCGACGACCTCGACGACTGGCCCTTTGACGACCCGTCCATCGACGTGGCAGCCCTACATAAGTCGCTGCTGGAGTCGGAGGCCGACCTCGCGGCCGGCCGTACGTTCAGCGAGGAAGACATCCGTGCTCGCTACGGTTTACCGCGCTGAGACACCAACTGACGATCTTCCCCGGCCGACACAGGATGTGGTCACTGGTGCTACACCCGCTGCGGGTCGCCGGGCTCTGTCACGGCGCTCCACCCAGCACGACGTTCATCAGCACTAGGACGTTCAGCACGCCGAGCAGGATCGATAGCCCGCCCGCCACGTCGTACAGGGTCAAGGCCTGGGACCTGTGATCAGCGCACCGTCGCAGGAAACCATGTCGGGGCTGCTCGCAGCGGCGGCTCCCATCGTTGATCCAGGCCCGGCACTTGCTCAACAGCTCCCCGCCGATCACGAATGGTGCCGCCAGCAGAAGCGTCCCTAGCGCAATCCCCCACGCGGTGAGCGTCGTTCCATCCCACCAATGCAGGACAAGCATCCACGCCAGTAGGTCGATACCGCTGCCACCAGCCCCCACGTGCGGAGCCCAATCGACAGTTCGCCCCGCGCTGCCCGCGCGGCCAGCGTCACTCGGAGCGCTCGGAGCCACGCGGGGTGTTGGCGGCGCCGCGCTCCAGCCGTAGCTCCCTCTGGTGGCATATGGGCATACCGTGCCGGGGCGATGCCGTCCTACGCGGCATCGCGAGTCGTACTGGCACATCCGTATATCCCCAACCCGGCCCGGCCCCCACCATTCAGGGGCAAGTATCAGCCCAAGCACTGACATAGCCCTATCAGCATCACATGTTTTCTTACATGTAAGTCTGCATGTAGACATGTTTGTATGTAAGTTAGTATGCTTCCTGTCATGACTGTTTCCGCAGATAAGCAGTGCGAAATTCTGGCCGTGGCGCTGCAAAAGGGCGGTGTCGGCAAGACCACCACCACCATCAACCTCGGCGCCAACCTCGCCGCGATGGGTCACCGCGTTCTCGTGATTGACATGGATCAGCAAGCGCACAGCACCAAGGGGCTGGGAATCGAGCTCGACGCCGAGGACGCGTCGATGTACGAGGTCCTGCACCCGGACAGGACGATGCGCGTCCCGCTAGCCAAGGTCATCGTGGCGAGCCAATTCGGTATCGACGTCGCCCCCGGCCATCTCGCGCTCAAAGAGCTCGAGCGAACAGGACTCGGGTCCGGGGGCCAATTGCGGTTAGCACGTCAACTCGACGACATCGAGGGCTACGACTTCGTGCTGCTGGACTGCCCGCCGGCACTGGGGGAGTTGACCACCGCAGCGCTGGCGGCCGCCGACTACGTTTTGGCCGTCCTCAAAGCCGGCCCCGACGAAGTCGACGGCCTGGTGGAACTGGGCAACTCAATCCTCGATGTTCAGGAGACCCTGAACCCTGACGTGGAAATCCGGTACGTACTGCTGGCCGATTTCGACGGCAATCCGAAAGCCAGCAAGGACGTGCGCAGGCAGCTACGCGCCGACTGGGGGGAATGGGCTGACGGCGGGGCCTACCTGGGCGAGATTCCACACACGGTCCGGGTGGTGGAGGCCAAAGGCAAACGTGTACCGGTCAACGTGCACGCCCCAACCTGCACCGCAGCAGTGGCCTACCGCGAAGTCGCGCAGCGCATCGCCGCAAGGCGGCAAGCCGCATGAACGCCGCAGCGAAACCCACCGGATTGCAGGTCGGCTCCACAAGGCCGCTGTCGCGTGCAGAGCGACGAGCACAAGCCGCACGGGTCACAGCCGACGAAACCCCCGACGCGCCCGAAACATCAACCGAGCACGAACTACCAAGCAGCGAAACTCCGCCAGCCCCCGTGGTCACCCCACCCGGCGAGACCCCGACCCAGCCGGCCGAAGCGCCGCGACTCAAAGCCCGTCAACGGAAGGTGAAAAGCCCGTTCGCCACACAGCTACACGCGGGAACTCTCGCCCGGCTCGAATGGATCAAGGCCCGCGGGTACGTCATCACCGACACTGTCGACGACGCCATCAACAGCTACCTCGACGACGCCGGAATCCCCAGGCCAGACCACAACGACCGCATGCCTTGAGAGCCGCACGTGCCCTCCTTCCTCGCCGCCAATTGTGGTGAACGTGGTGGTGGGGGCTGTCAAGGCCGTGCCGCCGCTGCGCGGTCGACCACGGTCGAGCCTTGACAGCCCCCACCACCACGCACCAACAGCGGCCACTACGAGGAAGGACATCCAAGCGAAGGAGCTCAGCAGATGTCAGCAGGGAGTCATACCGTGGAAATCATGAACGCGAACACGCCGCCGGCCGCCCCGCCGCCGCAGCCGGGTTCCGTTGAGCACTGGGCAGCATGGCTAGACAGATACGGCGACGATTACGCCACCGACGACGAACGCCGCGCCGCCTACCAGGACTTCACGACCAACCTCGCCGAGATGCAAGCCGTCTTTTCACAGCCGGAGGACATGCACGTGGCTGGCTATCTCGAAGCTCAGGAGCGGGTGGCCAGCGGCGACGCAGACGGTCCCGACGACGCCGAGGTATGGGTTCCGGTCGATCTCAACAGCTTCGCCCGCGCGGATTGGCTCGAAGGCTTCCGCTCCCACTTCGAGCCATAAAATCCCTGCTCATCCCCGAAAATGCCCGCTTGATCACCGGCGTCTGCATGCACGCTCGTTAACGTCTCCGGGCATGTGCATCGACACGTTCAATCGCTCGCGTGGACGCCGGTCATCCAGCGGAACCTGCCAACCGGCCAGGGTCGCGCCGAGAATCGGTGTGAAGGTACAACCGCCGCTCCACGACCGGCCCACCGCCGTCACACAAATCAGCCGCGCGAGGCCGCTCCCGGACGACCGGAGCATGTCGTGACCGCTCGCCACATCTACGTCGACGAAACCAAGCAACGCGACTATCTGCTCGTGGCCAGCGTCCACGTCACGACGGAGCTGGCCGCACTGCGTCAGCTGATACGAGGCCTGCTCCTTCCCGGACAACGCTACCTGCACATGAAGGACGAAAAAGACGGCCGCAAACGCACCATCGCCCAGGCCCTTGTCGACGCCGGCGTACAAGCCACCATCTACCGCGCTGGCGCCCACCACCGCAACGAACGCCAACGCCGCTCAGCGTGCCTACGCGCCCTCATCGAAGACCACGCCAACGCCCGCGACGCACACATCGTGCTCGACGAGGACGAAACTGCTGTCGTTCACAGGTTCACCTCGGCATTGAATTTCGGGCGATGTCGTGAACGACAGTCTAGCCGTTGTGGTACTAAGAGTATCGCAGCGAAACCAATAGTACTGGGAGCGGTTTAGTGCCTGAAAGCGCGGCGCCGTCGGAACGGCTGCCTTCTCACACCCCGACGTGCATGGGGTGCGGCCCGGACAATCCGCACGGGCTGGGGCTGGTGGTCTATCGCAGCGCCGACGTGGTGTATGCCGATGTGACCTTCGATGAGCGCCACATCGGGGCCCCTGGCTTAGCCCATGGTGGGGCGGTGGCGGCGGCGTGCGATGACGTGCTGGGCTTCACGCTGTGGATCGCCGGCACACCGGCGGTGACGCGCGCTCTGACGGTGGAGTATCTGCAGCCGGTGCCACTGCACCAGCCTCACCGCATCACCGCGCATATCACCGGCCGTGAGGGGCGGGCGCTTCATGTCGCGGCGGCAGGGGTCCAGGAAGGCGTTACTCGGTTTACCGCGAATGCGGTGTTCGTCGTGGTCGACACCGCGCATTTCGCCGCTCACGGCGACATCAGTGGATTTGGTGAGCTTCTCGAACAGTTCTCGCGCCGCGGCGGCGACCAAGCATCATGACCGCCGCCAGCGCGCGGGTTAGCAGCGAAACGGTACAGGCTCAGGGGGTTTCGGCTGGCGACCAGGGCCACACAGCTGGCGGGCTGCGTTCACGCGCCTCCGCACGTCGCCGGGAAGCGATTATGGATGCCGCGCTCGCTGTTGCTGCCACCGGCGGCTACGACGCGGTCCACATGCGGACAGTTGCCGAGCGGGTCGGTATCGCTGTGGGCACGCTCTACCGATACTTTCCAGCCAAAACCCATCTGCTGGTGGCGGCGCTGATCCGAGAGTTTCAGCGCCTCGATGTATCCGGGGACTGGGCCACCGGCGCCTCCACGCCGCAGCAGCGACTGGACCGGCTCACCGAGCACCTGCACGATCGCTGGCAGCGTGACCCGCTGTTGACCGACGCGATGACACGCGCCTTCGTCATGGCTGACACCCGCGCCGCCGCTGAACTCGACCGCGCCGCCGCGGCGATCGAAACCCTGTTGGCCCGCACCCTCGCCGGCGGTGAACCCACCCCGGCCGATCTGCGCCTCGCCGGAATCGTCGCCGATATCTGGCTGGCCAATCTCGTGGCCTTCATCAGCGACCGGGTGTCAGCGGCCGAAACCCGAGACCGCATCGATCGGGCCACCCGACGAGTCGTCCACCAGGCGAATGCGGGCAGCATTACACCGTAACGATACTTTCAGTATCGCAGCGATACCATTGGTAGTACTATTCGGGGTGCGGCTCACCGATGCGCCGAAGGAGACGGCCATGTACACCCAATGGATCGAAGACTGTGTCGTACAACGCGTCTCTGTGCGTGACGGCCTGGTTCTGGACCTCGATGACTACAACGAAATCGTCATCTCGCGCCCCCTGATACTGACCCTGCCCGCTGTCGACCGATTTCCGGTCGAGGCCGTCCTCATCGACCCTTTGCGAATCTCGGTGTACGAGCGCCCCTTGCTCAATTTGGCTGGCGCGGTGTGCACCCAGGCCTGGTCCGACGACGAGGGAGGACTGCACCTGAGCTTTTCACGTGGACACCGCATCGACGTCGATCCCGACGCTGAGGAGACCGCGTGGGAGCTGTACGGCAAACGTCACGGCTACATGGCGTGCCTGCCCCACGGTCGGGTGCGCGTGGTGCGCCACGACGTGCCCGAGGACGACAACGCCAACATCGTCAACCCGCGGTAGGCCGCTTTTTCGGGCGAGCTGGTGTCCGACGCACCGGCGCCGCCTTTGTGCTACATGCTGTAGCGTAGCGATACCGACAGTATCGTTGACTCATGGAGGTTCGGTGACCGACGGCATGACCGATTCCCCCGGCCCCGCCTCGCAAACTCAGCGCCGCGGTAACGACTCTCGCGACCCGGCGGACAACCGCGAGTACAGCGCCCGGCTGGCAGCCCTGGGTCGGTTCACCCTCCGCCACAAAGCACTGGTCATCGGGGCCTGGCTGGGCACGGCCGTGGTGTTGGCGTTGCTGTTTCCGCAATTGGAAACCGTGGTACGCCAGCAGTCGGTGGACCTCATTCCCCGCGATGCGCCCTCCCTGCAGACGGTGGAACGCATGAGCACCGCCTTCGGCGAAGAAGGGTCGAAAACCCTGCTCTTTGTGGCCATGGAAGACCCCAACGGTCTGACACCGGCAGCACGGCAGCGCTACGACGAACTCGTCGCCCGGTTGCAGGCCGAGCACGACCACGTTCTGCTGGTTCAAGACCTGCTGGCCGATCCGGTCACCGAAGCGCAGGCCCTCAGCCCCGACCGCAACGCCTGGTACCTGCCGGTAGGGGTGACCGGCACACTGGGAGACCCCACCGCCGCCGAGTCGGTGAAGGCGGTGCGCAGCATCGCCGCAGAAGTATTCGCCGGATCAACGGTCACCGCGCAGGTGACCGGACCGCCAGCGACGTTCAGCGACATGATCGCCTCCGCCGAGCACGATCTGCTGCTGATCTCGATCGCTACCGTCGGCATCATCGCCCTGATCCTGCTGATCGTCTATCGGTCGGTGTTCACCGCGTTGCTCCCGCTGCTGGTGATCGGGCTGAGCCTGGCCGTCGGACGCGGTGTGCTCTCCGCGCTCGGGGAGATGGGTATGCCCGTCTCACAGTTCACCGTGGCATTCATGACCGCGATCCTGCTCGGCGCTGGCACCGACTACACCGTCTTCCTGATCAGCCGCTACCACGAACAGCGCCGCGCGCAGGTACCCCCCGACCAAGCCATCATCCACGCCACCGCCAGCATCGGACGCGTCATCCTCGCCTCCGCCGCGACCGTTGCCTTCGCCTTCCTGGCCATGGTCTTTGCCCGACTCAGCGTCTTCGCCGCCCTCGGCCCGGCGTGCGCCATCGCCGTCCTGTTCGGTTTCCTGGCCACCGTCACCCTGCTCCCGCCAGTACTGGCGATCGCCGCCAAACGCGGCATCGGGGAACCCAAATCCGATCGCACCCGCCGCTACTGGAACTCGGTGGCCGTGGCCGTGGTTCGTCGCCCCGTGCCGCTGCTGATCGTCAGCCTCGTCATCCTGCTCGCACTGTCCGCGGTCGCAGCAACCATCAAAATCAGCTACGACGACCGCAAAGGTCAACCAGCCAGCACCGCAAGCAACCAGGGCTACCAGCTGCTGGACCGACACTTCCGCAAAGACATCGTCATCACCCAATTCCTCGTCGTCGAAAACCCCACCGACATGCGCACCGGCAAAGGACTCGCCGACCTCGACGAAATGGCCTCCCGCGTCTCCCAAGTCAGCGGTGTCACCAAGGTTTCCGGAGTCACCCGCCCTACCGGGGAACGCCTCGACCAAGCGGAACTGGCCTGGCAAAACGGCCAGATCGGAGACAAAATGGCCGGCGCAGTCGCCGAGGGCAACGCCCGCAAAGGCGACCTCGCCAAACTCACCGACGGCGCCGATCAACTCGCCGGCGGGCTAGCCCAACTCGACACCACCGTGCGCACCGCCCTGACCCCCCTCGCCGTAATCCTCGGCCAAGCACAATCCGCCGGCACCCAGATCAACCAGTTCCGACCACTACTGCAACAACTTTCGGCCACCGCCCCTACCGCCGATCAAGCCATCCAAGCTGGCCCCGGCCTGCGACCGCTGGCCGAACAAGCAGCGAACGCGATCACCATGCTCGACCCGCTCGTCGGCGCCCTCAACACCTCGCCATGGTGTGCGACCACACCGCAATGCGCCCAGATCCGCGACCAAGTACGAATCCTGACCACCCTGCGTGACGGCGGATTCTTCGACCAGATCGCCGCCCTCGGCGACCGCTACAACCCCGCCACCAATGCCACCGTCACCGGCACCCTCACCAACGTCCAAAACGCGGTCGCCACCCTGGACAAAGCGTTCGGCGCCCTCGGCAACCCCGACGACCTGGCCGCCAACCTTCGCCGCCTCCAGGACGGAATCGGCCAACTCGCCTCCGGCGCCCAAGCGCTCGCGACCGGTGTGCGCACCCTCGCCGACAGCAACATCGAAATGCTCTCCGGCATGAGCCAAATCGCGACCCAACTGCAAAACTCTGCACGCGCAGCCAAGGACTCCGACTCATCGAGCGGGTTCTACCTGCCCACCAACGCCTTCGAGAACAGGCAATTCACCGACGTCGCCAAACAGTTCCTCTCACCCGACGGCAAGACCGCGCGCTTCATGATCGAAACCAGCTACGACCCCTACAGCGTCGAAGCCATGGACCTCGCCAACCAGATCACCCACACCGCCAGCACCGCACGACCCAACACCTCACTGGCAGAAGCCACCGTCTCCGTCGCCGGCTTCCCCGCCGTCAACTCCGACATCCAACGATTCCTCTGGGCAGACTTCGCACAGTTGGCCATCGCCACCACCCTCATCGTCGGACTCATCCTGGTCCTGCTGCTGCGCGCGCTCCTGGCACCGCTCTACCTGCTAGGCACAGTCCTGCTCAATTACCTGGCCTCCCTCGGCATCGGCGTCCTGGTCTTCCAATGGGGATTCGGCCAGGAAATCGCCTGGCCCGTACCGCTATTGGCGTTCATCATTCTCGTTGCCGTCGGCGCCGACTACAACATGCTGCTCGTCTCACGCCTGCGCGAAGAATCCGGCCGAAACATCCGTGTCGGCGTCCTGCGCACCGTCGCAAACACCGGCGCCGTCATCACCTCAGCAGGTCTAATCTTCGCCGCCAGCATGTTCGGCCTCATGGTCGGCTCCGTCGCCATCATGATCCAAGCCGGCCTCATCATCGGCGCCGGACTGCTACTCGACACCTTCGTCGTACGCACCCTCACCGTGCCCGCCATCGCCACACTCCTACGCGAAGCCAGCTGGTGGCCCCAGCGACCCACACGACAACAACCAGCCCTACCTTCGAACCCAGCCGAAGCACACCCATGACAAGAATTCGTTGCCATTCTCGCCCTACTGATCAGCGAGCCTGAGCCCTTCACGTCCCACGCCGCGCATCCGTTGCGTGTCCCATTTCTAAAGAAGTGAGACGGCCCCACATGGCCCGCGTTGTGGTCACATCGCGCCAGGTCGCGGTGTCTCATTTCTTGTCTCACACGGCGTGTCTCAGATCCTCGATGTCAGAGGACAATGAGACGGTAGCGGTGTGACAGCGATTCTCGGATACGCGCGGGTCAGCACCTTGGGCCAGGACCTCGATGCACAGCTCGCCGCGCTTACCGCCCAGGGCGTCGAATCCGGCCAAATCTTTACCGACAAGCTGTCGGGTGCGGTGAACACCGTTCGGCCGGGCCTGGCGGCCCTGCTGCATTACGCCCGCGAGGGCGACACTGTGGTGGTCACCGCCATCGATCGACTGGGCCGATCCGTCGCGGAAGTAACCCGCACCATCGCGGATCTGAGTGAGCGCCGAATTCTGTTACGCGCCTTACGTGAAGGTGTGGACACCGGCACACCAACAGGCCGTGCGGTGGCCACCATCATGGCGACGCTGGCCGAGCTTGAACTCGAACTCGGCCGTGAGCGTCGCGCTGCCTCGCGCGACTCCCGGCGAGCCCGCCAACTGCCGGCTACCAAGCCGGCCAAATTGACCCCCGAACGACAAGAACAGCTGCGCCGCCTCGCCGGGACGGGCGAACCCGTACACGAACTTGCCCAAGCGTTCGGGGTGAGCCGGGCGACGGCCTACCGCTACCTGGCCAAACTCAGTTCTCAGTCAGGAATCGCGTGATGGCCGCCGAGGATTTGCATCCCTCCACTCACCTGCGGGCCGCAGCCGTGGGTCCCCGATGACGTCGAAGATCGGCCGTGGGAGGAAGCCGTCGCCCTGGCCGCCGACTGGATTTGGGAACGCAGTCGCGAGGAGGAGCTAGCGCCGCTGCTGGTGAGCAACGCGCAAAACGCGGCGACCTTTGGTTATGCCGACCTCGACGAGATCATCCGAGCGGGGGGTCACGCCACACCCCAGAGCCGTAGCCGACCCGATCGCGGTCCGGTTCTGGCGTTCGTGCCAGACGAACGGTCGTTGCACTTCGCGATGGGCTTGGCTCGGGGCTATTCGCTTGCTGTCGTCGAGGGCTCCACGCCCTTAGCCGAATGGGCTGCTGGCGCGGCCGCGATCAACCTGCTGACCGGGCAGGTCACTACGTCCCCAAGTCGACGATGATGTCCGCAAAGACCTTGATTCCGTCATTTTCTACGGCGGTCGTAACGGCTGGACAGGGGCAGATGAAAAGGCGCAAGTGCGGCGGTTTCTAAGCGATCACATCAGCGGCGGTCGACTGACTCCCGATCAGGCCGCTGCGTATGCCTTGTCGTCGCAATCGGTGTCCGACCGCGGAGCCAAGCGACTGCGCGAGCTGCTCAGCCGCAATCGGTGATCACCACGCTTCGAGTGCTTCTAAAATAGTCGTTTCAGGGACACATCCATAGCCCGCTGCACCCACCGCGCTGGTTCGGCGGTTTCCCACGCGGTTAACATCGCCTGCCTATGGCGTCGTTGAATGTGCAGGAGGTCCGTGATGACCTGGACGGAGCGCTGGCCCGCGTCGGGCAAGGAGAATGCCTTCTGGTGATTGGAGATGACGGCCAACCCATTGCCGAGCTGCGCTCGGTCAGGCGAGGACAGGCGGGGCGGCGGCGGCAAAGGCAGGTCCCCCCGCCACGCCACCCAGTCCTGGGAGCTGCCTTCCGCGACGGCACGACAGGAATTGAGGCTCTGCGCGACGACTAACGTCGGACTCGCACGACTCGTCTTCCCAGGGAGTGACAGCCCCGCTGTCGCGCCTTGGCGTGACCGGCGTTCCATCCTCATCGGACATCCGGATGGTTCGGCGAGGCGTGTGAGTTGTCATACCGATCCTCCGCAATCCAGATTGTCGGAGATCGTTGAAATGGCTTCTGGTATCGACGAAAAGGGAATGGCCGAGTGGAGCTGGTCAATCTCGTCACTAGATAAGTCACGACCTGCCCACGCGCAGAGCTGTTCGTAGGTCAGTGTGATTGATCTGTTGCTCATCTCAGGTCCACCTTCGGCGTACATCTTCGCGACAAGCGGCAAAGGCAGGTCCCCGTGCCACGCCACCCAGTCCTGGGAGCTGCCTTCCGCGACGGCACGACAGGAATTGAGGCTCTGCGCAAAGCGGACACCA
>NZ_JBJIAL010000063.1:0-20271 GCF_045310895.1 Mycobacterium sp. SMC-18 | reverse complement strand
TTTCGAGAGACCTCGACCTCTATCCCGGCAACGACGCGCCAACCACCTCTACACCCTCATCTGTGAAGAGCCGGTTTCATCTCTCCAACCGGCAGCTGGTGCGGCTGGGGCGGAAAGGCCGTAAGGGCGCCCCGGACACCTTCGATGCCGCCGGCTTCCTGGTGTCGCTGGCTCGGGTGCGGGAGGCCTACCAGTCCGCGGAAGTCTATGTGCCACAGTTCGATCGGGCACTCGAGGAGTCTGTCGCGGCCGGCCTGGTCGTGCCGGCGGCGGCCCGGCTTGTGGTCACGGAGGGCAATTACCTGGCCCTGCCGTCCCACGGTTTCTCCGGTGCGCGGCAGCTGATCGACCGGCTCTACTATCTCGAGTGCGCAGACGATGCGCGGCGGAAGCGACTGCTCGCGCGCCACATCGCCGGCGGGCGGAGTCTGATCGCCGCCGAGCATTGGGTGCGTGCGGTCGACGAGCCGAATGCGCGGCTGATCGCCGAGACGCAGGATCGATGTGATCGCACCTGGCCGTCGGATGACGGCGACGGGCTGTGACCGCGGCTCTCACCGGAACTCGTGCGGCGACCGCGTCGTCTCCGCGGTCCGGCGGCGGTACCCCGACGGTGATTGCCCGCTGAACTGGGTGAAGCAGCGGGTGAACGCGCTGAGGCTCTCGAAACCGACCGCTGTGGCGGTGGCTTGCACCGATTGTCCGGGTTCGGTGAGCAACGCCATCGCCCGGAGCATTCGGGCGTTGAGAAGATAAGTCCGCCAAGACAATCCGATGTTCTCCTGGAACAGCCGGCGCAGGGACCGCTGCGACACCGAGACCGCGCGGCTCACCTGTTCGGCCGTTGCCGACGCCAGATGCGCTTTGGTAAAGGCCATTGCCGCGGCAACGATCGGATGCTCGGACGTCGGCAGGCTCAGCGGTGCTTCGTGGTCCAGCGCTTCGGCCACCAGATGGGCCAGCGTGCGAAAGAACCCGTCCGAGACGGCATCCCCCTGCGGCCGGTCGATGGGCCACCGCAGCGCATAGATCATCATCTCCCGGATCAGCGGCGAAACGGCGATGATGCGTGCCCGGTCCGACCGGTCCGCGATGAGCCCCGGATCGAACATCACGGCGACGGTCTTGACGTCCGGGTTCATCACCGCCTGATGGGGCAGGCCCGCCGGTATCCAGGCGGCCTGTTGCGGCGGCAGCAGGTAGTGGGCGACATCGGTTTCCACCTCGACCAGGCCGTGCAGGGCGTATTCGATCTGGTGCACCTCATGTGAGTGCCAGCCGGTGATCAGGGCGTCGCCCTCGTAGAGATAGCTGCCGCCGAGGGCGCGGCCGCCGCGTCGCAGCTCGATCACCGGACGCGGCGACATCTTGGCCGTTTGGGATAAACCTCTGTCCGAAAGTGCGGAGACGGTCACGCCTCTAGACGGTACTACTGAGTGTGCAGTCGCGGACGTGAGGATGCCGCGCACGTGAGGAGCAATTGGAGTCCCGTGAAGACCGACGACCTGATCCTGGTGAGCATCGATGACCATGTCGTGGAGCCGCCCGACATGTTCGTCAATCACGTTCCGGACAAGTACAAGCCCGAGGCGCCGATCGTCGTCACCGACGACAAGGGCGTCGACCAATGGATGTATCAGGGCCGCCCCCAAGGGGTGAGCGGGCTCAACGCCGTGGTCTCCTGGCCGGCCGAGGAGTGGGGTCGCGACCCCGCCGGGTTCGCCGAGATGCGTCCCGGCGTCTACGACGTTCACGAGCGGGTGCGGGACATGAACCGGAACGGCATCCTGGCCTCGATGTGCTTCCCGACCTTCACCGGTTTCTCCGCCCGGCACCTGAACATGCACCGCGAAGAGGCCACCCTGGTCATGGTCTCGGCCTACAACGACTGGCACATCGATGAATGGGCCGGTTCCTATCCGGACCGGTTCATCCCGATCGCGATTCTGCCGACGTGGAATCCCGAGGCGATGTGCCGTGAGATCCGCCGCGTGGCCGCGAAGGGCTGCCGGGCGGTCACCATGCCCGAGTTGCCGCACCTGGAAGGCCTGCCCAGCTACTTCGACGAGGACTACTGGGGCCCGGTGTTCCGGACCCTCTCCGAAGAGAACGTCGTGATGTGTCTGCACATCGGCACCGGCTTCGGCGCGATCTCGATGGCCAAGGACGCCCCGATCGACAACCTGATCATCCTCGCCACACAGGTGTCGGCGATGTGTGCCCAGGACTTGTTGTGGGGCCCGGCGATGCGCAACTACCCGGACCTGAAATTCGCGTTCTCCGAGGGCGGTATCGGCTGGATTCCGTTCTATCTGGACCGCAGCGACCGGCACTACACCAACCAGAAGTGGCTGCGCCGCGACTTCGGCGACAAGCTACCGAGCGACGTGTTCCGCGAGCACTCGCTGGCCTGCTACGTCACCGACAAGACGTCGCTGAAGCTGCGCCACGAGATCGGCATCGACATCATCGCCTGGGAGTGCGACTATCCGCACTCGGACTGCTTCTGGCCCGACGCTCCCGAGCAGGTCCTGGCGGAACTGAACGCGGCCGGCGCCTCGGACTCGGACATCAACAAGATCACCTGGCAGAACTCGTGCCGGTTCTTCGGCTGGGATCCGTTCAAACTGACCCCGCGGGACCAGGCGACGGCAGGTGCCCTGCGCGCCAAGGCCGCCGACGTCGACACGTCGATCCGGCCGCGCGCCGAGTGGGCAAAGCTGTACGCGCAGAAGCAGATGACCCTCACCTGATCCGGCCGGCCCGGATCAGGTGAGGGCCGCGGCCGACCGGCGGCGCGAGCTCAGCCGCGGGTCAGTTCGGCGTAGCGGGTCACGTGGTGGTCGGTGGAGCCGTATTCGTATTGCACGGCGGTCAGCCTCTTGAAGTAGTGGCCGATGGCGAGCTCTTCGGTCATGCCCATGCCGCCGTGCAGCTGGACGGCGTTCTGGCCGATGAAGCGCGCGGCGCGGCCGACGGTGGCCTTGGCCGCGGACACCGCGCGTGCTCGGGTCTGCGCGTCAGCGCCCAGGTTCAGCACGGCCAGGTAGACCGCCGACACGGACTGTTCGAGCTCCATGTGCATGTCCACCATGCGATGCTGCAGTGCCTGGAAGCTGCCGATCGGCTGGCCGAACTGCTGGCGCTGCTTGGCGTATTCGACGGTGTCGGCCAACACCTTTCGCATGTTGCCGACGGCTTCGGCGCACACGGCGGCGGCGCCCTCGTCGCGCGCCTGGGCGATGGACGGCCAGGCGTCGCCTTCGGTGCCGAGGAGCGCGTCGCCCGGCAGTCGTAGTTCGCGCAGTTCCAGGTCGGCCGCGCGCCGGTCGTCGACGGTGCGGTAGCTGTGCATCGTCAGCCCGGCGCGGGGCTCGGACACGTCGACCAGGAACAGCGAGATGCCGCCAGCGGTCTGCGCGGTGACGAGCAGATGCGTGGCCAACGGCGCGTTGACCACCATGATCTTGTCGCCGCGCAGTACCCAGGCGTCGCCGTCGCGGGTGGCGGTGGTCTGGACGTCCTGCCAGCGGTCGCCACTGTGCGCCTCGGCTGCAGCGAGTGCGACAACCGCTGTGCCGGAGGCGATTTCCTCCAACACCGGGCCTGCCACCGGGCTACCGGATCGCAGCAGCAGGCCGCCGGCGACCACCGCGGTGTCCACGTACGGTTCGATGACCAGGGCGTGACCCAGCGCTTCGGCGATCAACATGACCTCGACGGGCCCGCCGCCGATGCCGCCGACGTCCTCGGGCAGCGCGGCGCCGAGGATGCCGAGTTCCTCGGCGAACGACCGCCAGATATCGGGCTGCCAGCCCGGCCCGGATTTCGCTGCCGCACGGCTGGATTCGAGGTCGTACCGGCCGGCCAGGAACTTGGACAGGCCGTCCCGGAGAAGTTCCTGTTCCGCGGAGAAGGTGAAGTCCATTTACAGCCCCAATTCTGCTTTGGCGAGGATGTTGCGCTGAATTTCGTTGCTGCCGGCGTAGATCGACCCGGCGCGGTCGTTGAAGTAGCGCAGTGGCGCCACGGCCTGCCATGCCTCACCACTGACGTAACCGTCTGCGGGAGGGGTGAATTCGGCTACCGGACCGCCGGGACGGGTGGCATGCGGCTGGTACGCCCGGCCTCTGGGCCCGGCGGCCTCCATGGCCAGTTCGGTCAGGGTCTGGCTCAACTCCGTGGAGAGGACCTTGAGCATCGACGACGCTGCGCCCGGATGGCCGCCGCCGGCCAGCGCGGCCAGCACGCGGTATTCGAGTATCTCGAGCACTTCGGTACGAATCCGTGCATCGGCGAGCTTGCGCGAGAACGCGGCATCGTCGAGCAGTCGGCCGCCGTCGGGGCCCGGCGCCTTCGCCGCCGCCGCGGCGATGTCGGCGGCCAGCACCTGCAGGCCCGGGGCGGCGGCGCCGCCGCCGCGCTCGAACTCGAGCAGGTACTTCGCGACGGTCCAGCCGTCGTCGATCTGTCCGATGACATTGCTCTTGGGCACCCGGACCGCGTCGAAGAACACCTGGTTCTGGACCTCTTCGCCGGACGTCATCACCAGCGGCCGGATCTCGATGCCCGGTGTGCTCATGTCCATCAGCACGAAGGTGATGCCGTGTTGCTTCTTGGCGCTGCGGGTGGTGCGCACGAGCGCGAACATCCAGTTGGCCTCGGTGGCGTGGGTGGTCCAGATCTTGCTGCCGGTGCACACCAGGTCGTCGCCGTCGGAAACGGCGGCCATGGTCAGGGCGGCCAGGTCGGATCCGGCTTCGGGCTCGGAGTAGCCCTGGCAGAAGAAGACCTCGCCGGTCAGGATGCGGGGCAGAAAGTAGTCCTTCTGTTCAGGGGTGCCGAAGCGGATGATCGCGTGCGCCACCATGCGGATACCCATGGGGGACAGGGACGGCGCCCCGGCCAGGGTCGACTCCCGGCTGAAGATGTAGTGTTGCGTCAAGCTCCAATCGCAGCCGCCGTATTCGACGGGCCAGGCCGGTGCTGCCCAACCGCGCTCGTGGAGGATGCGCTGCCAGGCGAGACTCGCGTCGTGATCGCTGTACACGCTCGTCATCAGCCGCCCGGCTTCTCGGATGTCCGGTGTCAGATTTTCTTGCAGAAACGTGCGTACTTCATCGCGGAATGCCAGATCGCTGGCCGACCAATTGAGGTCCATGCAGACTCCTCTGTCGCTTGGGCTGATGGCAGCCTAGCAACAAAGAAGTGAACTTAGTTAGCGATGTGGACTCAGGGCGTGGCGGTGTGCTCCGTGATGTCGGTCTGTCGCGCGGATGCGGCCACCATGAAGTCGAGATGACGGTCGAGCGATTCCGCCGTCACGATCGCGGGCATCAGAACGCGCCACTGCTTGGTGAACCGGTCGCGGAGGTCGTCACCGTCGGACGCGGCGCTGGACATCAACTCCGCGCCGAGGATCCACGCCACCAGTGTGTTGGCGACATCGGCTGGGTCCGCGCCGGGGCGCAGGTCGCCGTCCGTTTCGGCGCGTTTGATGTCCGAGGTGAACTGGTCGACGAAGTTGACGTAGCTGTGTCGCGCGGTCGGGTTGAACCCCGCGAACGTCCGCAGCAGTTTGGTTCCGGCCTGGGCCGTGCGGTTGGTCGCCAGCAGATCGCTGGTGATGAAGGTGCCGACGATGAGTGACTTCATCGCGCTGTGCTCCGAATCCCGTGCGGACTGGAACACGTTGTGCAGCAGAACCATTGCCTCTTCGATGATGACAGTGGCCAGTGCCTCTTTGGAATCGAAGTGGTAGTACAGCGCGCCCTTGGTCAGCTCGGCGCGTTCGATGATGTCAGCCAATCCAGCGGCGGGATAACCGATCTCGTTGATCAAATCGACAGCAGAGTCAATGATCTTGCGTCGGGTCACTTCGGATCGCGGCTGGCGCCCCATTCGTCGATCACCTTCCGTCAGCGCGCGTTCTGTGGCTAGCCCCCCGAATCATCCTAAGGGTGCCATAACGTAGGCCGTTGTTGGTGTCGTTCATTCCGAGAGTATGTAAAGTAGCCGAACGGCGAAATCGATCCCTGGCTGTCGGATTGTTGCAATTCGCTGCCGCTTAACTCAGGGATTTCAGGTTGGATTGGGACGCAGAAGTTGACGTGCTGTGTGTCGGCGCCGGTATCGGTGGCCTGGCGACAGCCATTGCCGCGGTCGACGCCGCCGCAGATGTGATGGTTGCCGGAGTGCTCCACGCCGATGACGGGCGCTGGATGCGCGGGAACGATGTGCACTGCGTCACTCTGGGCGCCGCGCTCGACGCGCGGATCGACGAGTTCGGCGTACCGCGAGGGTTTCCGGACGACGAGCCGCCCGAGCCGGAAGCCGATGGGCCCAGCGAGGCCGAACCGGCCGAGCCGGCCGAGCCGGACACCGACGAGCAGCTCGATGCCACCGCCGTCTATTTCGCCGCGGTCACCGCCGAAGTCGATGTCGACGCGAGCGCACCGCCGCCGCACGGCAGGTCGGTGCCCGCCCGTGCCGTACGCGAGCTGACGGAGTCCGAAACGCACACTCGCACCATCGAGACGTTCGTCGGCGCGGAACTGCTCGACTGGGCGCGGGTCTGCCTGGATTCGGCCACCGGCGCGCTCTACAGCACGGTTCGCGGCTGGTCCTCGGAAACCCTGCGCGATTCGGCGGGCAAGACGCTTCGAGTGGCTTCCCTCGGCGGCATCGAATGGCGCGCGGGCGACGGGCCGGACGAACTGTTCGACTGGCTGGCCGCGGCTGCTGCCGAACGCGATATCGCGGTGAGTGCGGCGAGCACGCTGCAGACGCTGCTCTTCGAAGATCGCCGAATCGTGGGAGCGGAACTGAACACGCCCGACGGACCGTACTTCGTCCGTGCGCGCCACGGTGTCGTGATCTCGCCCGACTTCACCGGCGGGGGCATACCCGCGGAGACCGATGCCCTGCCGGCCGGTGCCCTCGAGGTCTGTATCGTGGCGCGGCCCGCCAGCAGATTCGCCCGCGTGGAACTGGTTGCGCGCTAGCGCTGTTCGCGTCACATCTCGCTGGTGAACCGGACCGGCACTCGTCCCTTGCGGTACAGCGTCGCCATCTGGTCGCTCGGCAGTGGCCGCGACAGCAGGAACCCCTGCGCCCGGTGGCAGCCATGGCGCAGCAACGTGGTTGCGGCAGCTTTGGTTTCGACGCCCTCGGCGACGATCTGGAGGCCGAAGGAGTCGGCCAGCGCGATGATCGCCCGGACGATCGCCAGATCACCCGGGTTGGAGCCGAGGTCGGTCACGAAGCTGCGATCGATCTTGAGGATGTCGACCGGCAGCGACTTGAGGTGGGACAGCACGCTGTACCCGGTACCGAAGTCGTCGATCGCCAACCGAACCCCGGTTCTGCGGAGGTCGGCCAAAGTGGCGCGGGAGGATTCGCTGTCCTGCACGACGACGTTCTCGGTGATCTCCAGGCACACCGAGCCGCGGTCGAGCCCGAACTCGTCGAGGATGCCGGCCACCGACTCGGCGAAGCCGTCGGTGACCAGCTGGACCGGAGACACGTTGACGCGCAACTCGAAATCGTCGCGATCATCGGAATCGTCGCCGGATTTCGAGGCTCGGAAGTCCTCGCGCCACCGGGCGAACTCGCGACATGCCGTCCGCAGTACCCACCGGCCCAATTCGCCTGCCAGGTTGATCGATTCGGCGATACCGATGAATGCCGCCGGTGGCAGCAGCCCGCGGGTGGGGTGGTCCCAGCGCACGAGCGCTTCGGTGGCGAGCAGCTTGCCGGTGCGCATGTCGATTTCCGGTAGGTAGTTGAGCAGCAGCGCGCCGTTCTCGATGACGTCCTGCAGATGCAGCTCGATATCGTTGCGGTAGGCCGTTTCCAGCGACATCGCGGTGGTGAACACCGCAACGCGGTCCCCGCCGGCGGACTTCGCGCTCAAGACGGCCTGGTCGGCCCGGCGCAACAGGTCGGACGAGGTGTCGGAGCCCGGAATGCCCGAAGCGACGCCGACACTCACTGCTCGCGTGAGCCGTTCACCGTCGATCCAGACGCGGCGCCGCAAGGAGTCCTGCAGCTGGTAGGCGAGTGCTTCGGCCTTGTCCGCGGATATCGGGTCTGCCGGGACGACGACGAACTCGTCACCGCCGAGCCGGGCGATCACGGTCTTGGCGTCGACCCCCTCGGTGAGGCGCTGGGCGAAGACGCGGATGAACGAATCACCCGCACTGTGCCCCAGGTAGTCGTTGATGGCCTTGAGCCGGTCGAGGTCGAAGAAGAGCGCGGTCACCGGGCCGGGTTGCCCCGGCTGCAACCGGGCATCGAGGTGGGCGATGAGAGCGCGCCGGTTGTTCAGGCCGGTCAGGTCGTCGTGTTCGGCCAGATAACGGAGCTGCTCCTCGGCGAGTACCCGGGATTGGGCCTGGGTCAACAGCGAGGCGATGGCCTGCAGCGCGTTGATCTCCTCGGTGACCCATTCGCGGTTGCCGTACTTGACGAAGCCCAGTGCGCCGGTGGTGCGGTCGCCGGACACCAAAGGCGTTGCCGCGAGTGATATCTGGGGGACGTTGCGGTCTGCCGCGATGCGACGCTGGTAGTCGTCCGAGTCCGGGTCGGGGCGCACGATGAGCGGTGTCTTGCGATGCTCGGTTTCGGCGAAGACCGGGTCGGCGTCGGCGAAGTACACCACGCGCAGGGGATCGGGGTCCGGAATCTCCGGCCGCAGTGGCCATTCCGCGACGAGTATCGAGGCGCCGATCTCATGATCATTGCGGCGCAGGAAGCTGACGTCGACCCCGAAATGGTCGACGAGGATCTCCAGAACGTCCGTGTACACCTTGGTGGAGTTGCTGGAGTCCGCCGCCATCAGCCGCGTCGCAACCTCTGTGACCACACGATCCAGTGAAGGGGGAGACTCGTCGATGGACATGAGACGATCAGCTTAACCTGCACTGACCTCAAGGCGGTGCTCCTGCGGTTCGGTACCGAAGCCGGTGGCGCGTCCGATATTCGGTGCACGAGGACCACCGTCTCGTCCCGGACTTTGCTGGTCGACGCGGGGAAGGTGTCCTGTAGTCGGCGGAGTTCGTCGGCGTACTTGCGAAAGAGTTCGCCGGGTGCGATCCGGCGGATGGCTGCCAAAACGGTTGCCGCTCCGACGGTTACGTTGCTGCCACGGCGAGCGAATGGGCGCTCAGGTGGCCCGGGCCGCGTCCGACGGTGCCGATGCGACGGCGGCCGTCAACCGGCGACCAGCCTGGTTGATATCGCGTCGATCTCGTGCAGCGCCTTCGTAATCTGCTCCGGCTGAGAGTGATTGACCATGGTCCTGCGGTCCCACCACATCATCTTGGTGCGGTAGCGCTCGTCGGGGTATGGCGTGGCCGGAATGGGCGCCACCACGCCGCCACCGGATTTCCACAATTCCAGGACGTGCTGGGCTGCCGTGGCCATCACGAACTGCACGCCCATGACGCTGGTGGCGTGGTACGCGGTGCGGGCCAGGAGGTTGGTGATGGCGTGCTGGCCGGCGCGACTGTCGGACACCCACGCGGTTTTCATCTCCATGACGCCGAACGGCACCCGGTCGTTGATCATCTTGCGCACCATGGCCAGGCCCGGCCGGCCGGCCCACTCCACCACGGCATGAGAGTCCTCGGCACAGCCGAGCGGGGCCTTGGCGCGCAGTCCGCCGACCATGTTGTCCCGCCGGTCCAGGACCGTCCAGAACAGCGCGGTGTCCGCACCGTCGCGGATCGCGGCAGCGTCGACGACGGTTTCGACGCCGTGCCGGCGGTAACTCTGCTCGGCCGCATCCACGTAGCGGTTCCAGAGTTCCGGGTCGGTGTCGGGTTGCGACAGCACGACACTGCAATCCGTATCGGTGTCAGACCACATGATGTTTTCGGGAAAACGAATATCGACGTTGGATTCGTATTCGACATACTCCACCGACATCGTTGCCCCATTCGTTTTCAGCAGTCACTGCAACGTCAGTTGGCAGTCGGTTGCGGTAAACGCATCTCGCGCGGACTGCATTCCCTAATTCAGTATCGGGGTTGTTGGGGTCCTGCAGCCAGCTAGTGGTGAAACGTTGTCTGTCGGCCTTCGGCGGGCCGAAGAATTGGTCAAACCGAGTGTGCTGGTGCAATGGACGTTGGCAATCCCGGATATTGCTATATGTGCAGGTTAGCGTAGACGATGCCCCAAGATGGCGAACTTTGAGTGGCTAAGTAGGTGACATCGGCCGAAAATCTGTGCATTGTGCTGCCCTGACGGACGCGTTAGAAGTAATAGCGGTGCGGCCCGGGAAGCGGCCGCGCCCGAGAGGAGCAAGCGTGAAGGTCTTCGACAATCTGTCCGAGTTCGTCGCAGCAGCAGGTAGTCAGCTTGGGCCGACGGAGTGGATGGAAATCACCCAGGATCGGGTGAATCTGTTCGCCGACGCCACCGACGACCACCAGTGGATTCACGTCGATCCTGAGCGCGCCGCCGCGGGCCCGTTCGGCGGCACAATTGCCCACGGTTTGCTGACGCTTTCACTGCTACCGCATTTCATGCACCAGCTCTATCGCGTCGACAACGTCGCATTGGCCGTCAATTACGGATATAACAAGGTGCGATTCATCACACCGGTCAAGGTCGGAGCAAACGTCCGCGCGGGCGCCGTCATTTCGAAAGTCGACGAGCTGGACGGTGCCGTTCAAGCAACCATGACAGTGACCGTCGAGATCGAGGGATCCGACAAACCGGCCGCGGTGGCCGAGTCGATCGTGCGAATCATCGGATGATTGCTGGCGGGTGACAGCGCGGGGTGCCGCGCTGTCCTCTCAGCGGCCCGAAGCCGAGCGCTGCGCCGCCTTCACCAGGCCGCCGCCGATGATCAACCGCTGAATCTCGCTGGTGCCCTCGTACAGCCGGAGCAGTCGGACGTCGCGGTAGATCCGTTCGACGGGGACGTCGCGCATGTACCCGCTGCCGCCGTGCACCTGCACGGCCAGATCGGCGACCTTGCCGACCATCTCGGTGCAGAACAGCTTCGCGGCAGACGGCGCGATGCGGCGGTCCGCGCCGCTGACCCACGATTGCGCCGCGTCACGCACCAGCGCACGGCCGGCCATGACGCCGGTCTGCATGTCCGCCAACATCGCCTGTACCAGCTGGAATTCGCCGATTGCGGTGCCGCCCTGGGTGGCGGTCGCGGCGTACGCGACGGACTCGTCGAGGGCACGTTGCGCCGCGCCCACCGAAACAGCCGCGATGTGCACCCGTCCCCGGGCCAGTGACGTCAGCGCCGCGCGGTATCCGATGTCCTCGTTGCCGCCGATCAGGGCGTCCGGACCAACCCGCACGTCGTCGAACGTGACGTCGGAGGTCCAGGCCCCTTCCTGGCCCATCTTCGCGTCTTTCGGGCCGACCACGACGCCGGGAGCGTCGGCGGGGACGAGGAACACCGCGATGCCGGGTCCGTCGGCGTCGGCCGGCCGGGTCCGGGCGAACACCACGAACAGGTTGGCGGTCGGCGCGTTGGTGATGAATCGCTTGTGGCCGGTGATGATCCAGTCGTCCCCGTCTGCCACGGCCTTGGTGCGCAGGCCCGCGGGGTTGGAGCCGGCGCCTGACTCGGTCAACGCGAAGGACGCGACGCAGTCGCCGCCGGCGATCGGTTCCAGCCAGCGCTGCTTCTGGGTGTCGGTGCCGAAACCGACGAGCACCTGACCGGCGATGCCGTTGTTGGTGCCGAACATCGAACGCACCGCCAGCGTGGTGTAGCCCAACTCCATCGCCATCTCGACGTCCTGGACGAGATCGAGTCCCAGGCCGCCCCACTCCTGGGGGATGGCATAGCCGAACAGTCCCATGTTCTTCGCCTGGTCGCGGATGTCGTCGGGCACCCGGTTCTCGTTCATGATCTCCAGCTCGCGCGGGACGACCGCGGTACGGACGAACTGGCGGGTCGCGTCGAGGATGTCGCGGAAGTCCTGATCGCTGACTTCTGCGGCGGGTGAACCGGCGGGTTCGGCCATGTCGGGTCTCCTTGCGCAACACGAGAGGGCTTCTGGTTTGATGTCACAAATATCATATTTGAAGCATGAAACCGGTCGGCGGGCGCGTGGCCGGGCTCAGTCGATCAGGAGGAGTGCACGACCATGCCGCTGCTGGACGGACGTATCGCGGTGATCACCGGCGGTGCTCAGGGGATCGGATACGCGATCGCGGAACGTTTCATCGCCGAAGGCGCCCGCGTCGTGATCGGCGACCTGAATCTCGACGCAACCGAGGCCGCCGTCGCCAAGCTCGGGGGTTCCGACGTGGCCAAGGCGGTCCGCTGCGACGTGACTTCGGCAGCCGACGTGCAGGGGTTGATCGACGCCGCCGTCGAGTTCGGCGGTCGCGGCACCATCGACGTCATGGTGAACAACGCCGGCATCACCCGCGACGCCACCATGCGCAAGATGACCGAGGAACAGTTCGACCAGGTCATCGACGTCCACCTGAAAGGCTGTTGGAACGGCACCCGGTTGGCCGCCGCCGTCATGCGGGAAGCGAAGAGCGGCGCCATCATCAACATCTCGTCGATCTCGGGCAAGGTCGGCCTGGTCGGCCAGACCAACTATTCGGCGGCCAAGGCCGGCATCGTCGGTCTGACCAAGGCGGCCGCCAAGGAGGTCGCCCACCTCGGCGTGCGGGTCAACGCCGTGCAACCGGGATTGATCCGGTCCGCGATGACCGAGGCCATGCCACAACGGATCTGGGACCAGAAGCTGGCGGAGATCCCGATGGGACGCGCGGCCGAACCCAGCGAGGTGGCGTCGGTGGTCGCGTTCCTGGCGTCGGACATGTCGTCGTACATGACCGGCTGCGTCCTGGAGATCACCGGGGGACGGCACATCTAGATGGCCGCGACCAGTCCTGTCATCTGCGCGCCGGTCCGCACCCCGATCGGCCGCTACGGCGGCATGTTCAAGTCGCTGACCGCCGTCGAACTCGGCGTCGCGGCGCTGCAGGGTTTGTTGCAGCGCACCGGGATTCCCGCCGACGCGGTGCAGGACGTGATTCTCGGGCACTGCTACCCGTCGAGTGAAGCGCCGGCGATCGGCCGCGTCGTGGCGCTCGACGCCGGACTCCCGGTCACCGTCCCGGGCATGCAGGTCGACCGGCGCTGTGGGTCGGGACTGCAGGCCGTCATCCAGGCCTGTATGCAGGTGGCCGGTGGCGCAAACGATCTCGTCGTCGCCGGTGGTGCGGAGTCGATGAGCAATGTGGCGTTCCATTCCACCGACATGCGGTGGGGTGGCTCGCGTGGCGGTATCACGGTGCACGACGGCCTGGCTCGTGGCCGGACCACCGCCGGTGGCAAGAACCATCCGGTGCCGGGCGGCATGCTCGAGACCGCCGAGAACCTGCGCCGGCAGTACGCGATCTCCCGGGTGGAGCAGGACGCCCTTGCGGTGCGGTCGCACCAGAAAGCCGTTGCGGCGCAACGTAGTGGAGTGTTGGCCGACGAGATCGTCCCCGTGATGGTGTCGTCCCGCGCCGGCGAACAGCTGATCGACACCGACGAACATCCGCGCGCCGACACCACCGTCGAGGCGCTCGGCAAGCTCAAACCCGTTCTGGGCAAGAGTGATCCGGATGCCACGGTGACGGCGGGAAACTCCAGTGGGCAGAACGACGCGGCGTCGATGTGCGTCGTGACCACCCCGGAGCGTGCGGCAGAACTGGGCCTGCAGCCGCTGGTCCGGCTGGTGTCGTGGGGCGTGGCCGGGGTACCCCCGAATGTCATGGGCATCGGGCCGGTGCCGGCCACCGAGGTCGCGCTGGCCAAAGCCGGTCTGGCTCTTGCCGATATCGATCTGATCGAACTCAACGAGGCCTTCGCCGCCCAGGCGCTGGCCTGCACCCGGGAATGGAAGTTCACCGATCGCGACTGGGAACGCACGAACGTGCGTGGCTCGGGTATCTCGCTCGGTCATCCCGTCGGAGCGACCGGCGGCCGGATGCTCGCGACCCTGGCCCGCGAACTGCACCTGCGGGATGCCCGCTATGGGCTGGAAACGATGTGCATAGGAGGCGGCCAGGGGTTGGCCGCCGTATTTGAACGGATCGAGTCATGACGGACAGCGAGAAGCGAAGCGGGACCGCACATGAGTAAGTTGGCCCAGACCGCCGGTCTCACCGAGGTGCAGCGCGAAATCATCGCCACCGTAAGGCAATTCGTAGACCGGGAGATCATCCCGGTGGCCCAGGAGCTGGAGCACTCGGACTCCTACCCGCAGGCGATCGTCGATCAGATGAAGGACATGGGTCTGTTCGGTCTGATGATCCCGCAGGAGTACGGCGGTCTCGGCGAGTCACTGCTGACGTACGCGCTGTGCGTCGAGGAACTCGCCCGGGGCTGGATGAGCATCTCGGGCGTCATCAACACCCACTTCATCGTCGCCTACATGATCCGCCAGCACGGCACCGAGGAACAGAAACAGCGCTACCTGCCCCGGATGGCGACCGGCGAGGTGCGCGGCGCCTTCTCGATGTCCGAGCCGGAACTGGGTTCCGACGTCGCCGCGATCCGCACCAAGGCCACCCGGGACACCGACGGCGGCTACACCATCACCGGCCAGAAGATGTGGCTGACCAACGGCGGCAGCTCGACTCTGGTTGCGGCACTGGTGAAAACCGACGAAGGCGCCGACAAGCCGCACCGCAACCTGACCGCGTTCCTGGTCGAGAAACCGACCGGCTTCGGGGAGGTCAAACCCGGCCTCACCATCCCGGGCAAGATCGACAAGCTCGGTTACAAGGGCATCGACACCACCGAGCTCATCTTCGACGGCTACCGCGCCGGCGCCGACGACGTCCTCGGCGGTAAGCCCGGCGCGGGCTTCTTCCAGATGATGGACGGTATCGAGGTGGGACGGGTCAACGTGTCCGCGCGGGCCTGTGGTGTCGGCATCCGCGCCTTCGAACTGGCCGTGCGCTACGCCCAGCAGCGCGAGACGTTCGGCAAGCCGATCGCCGATCACCAGGCCATCGCCTTCCAGCTCGCCGAGATGGCCACCAAAGTCGAAGCGGCACATCTGATGATGGTCAACGCCGCCCGGCTCAAGGACTCGGGCGAGCGCAACGACGTTGCGGCCGGGATGGCGAAATACCTTGCCAGTGAGTTCTGTTCGGAAGTCACCCAGCAGAGCTTCCGCATCCACGGCGGCTACGGCTACTCGAAGGAGTACGAGATCGAACGACTCATGCGGGACGCGCCGTTCTTGTTGATCGGCGAGGGCACCAGCGAAATCCAGAAGACCATCATCAGCAAGAACCTGCTCAATGAATACCGCATCTGAGCCCCAATTCGCCGCGCCCGCACAGCTTTCCCACGACGTGGCGCGGTATGTGCGCCGCCGCATCTTCAATGGCGGATTCCCGGCAGGGGAGTACCTGCGGCTGGATCAGCTGGCCACCGAGCTGGGCGTCAGCGTCACCCCGGTCCGGGAGGCACTGCTGAACCTGCGGGCCGAAGGGCTGTTGGTGCAGCATCCGCGACGCGGCTTCATGGTGCTGGAGGTGACCGCCCGTGACGTCGCCGACGTGGCCATGGTGCAGGCGTTCGTCGGTGGGGAACTGGCGGCCCGCGCCGCCGAGAACATCACGGCCGATCAGATCGCCGAGCTGACCCGGATCCAGGACGCGCTGGAGCAGGCCTACCAACACACCGACGTCGACCGCATGGTGCAGCTCAACCACGAGTTCCACCGGCTGATCAACGTTGTCGCCGATTCACCCAAGCTGACCCAATTCATGTCAGGCATAACCCGTTACGCGCCCGAAGCGGTGTTCCCGACGCTGGAGGGCTGGCCGGACCTGTCGATCCGGGACCACCGCCGCGTGATCGCCGCGCTGCAGGCCGGCGACGGTGACGCGGCCCGAACGGCGATGGCCGAACACTTCGAGGTCGGAGTGGCACCCCTGACCGAGCACCTGTGCGAACGCGGGGTGATCCGCGAGCGCAAAGCCCACTGAGCCGGCGTCGCCCAAGGGTACGGTCGGTGTGAATCTGTGAATCGTGCAAGGAAAACGGCGCTGTGACCGGATCCCGTTCCGTACCGTCGGTTCGCCGCAATGATGTGCCCACACCCGTTGCCCACCGATGGAGAGCAGCATGACCGCATTGACCGAAGACGCACCGACGCCGTCGGGCCGCGCAGCGACCCGACGCGCGATCTGGAACACGATCCGGGGGTCATCGGGCAACCTGGTCGAGTGGTACGACGTCTACGTCTACACCGTCTTCGCCACCTACTTCGAAAACCAGTTCTTCGACAAGGCCGACCAGAATTCGACGATCTACGTGTACGCGATATTCGCGGTCACGTTCATCACCCGGCCGATCGGTTCGTGGTTCTTCGGCCGCTTCGCCGACCGCCGGGGGCGCCGCGCCGCCCTGATGGTCAGCGTTTCGCTGATGGCCGCCTGCTCGATGGTCATCGCGCTGGTTCCGTCTCGGGCCAGCATCGGTGTCGCGGCGCCGATCATCCTGATCATCTGCCGGCTGGTGCAGGGCTTCGCCACCGGGGGCGAGTACGGCACATCCGCGACCTATATGTCGGAGGCGGCGACCAGGGAACGACGCGGGTTCTTCTCCTCGTTCCAGTACGTGACCCTGGTCGGTGGGCACGTGCTCGCGCAATTCACCTTGCTCATCATCCTCACGGCGCTGAGCACCGCGCAGGTGAGCGAATTCGGTTGGCGCATCGGGTTTGCGGTGGGCGGTGTCGCGGCGGTCGTGGTGTTCTGGCTGCGGCGCAGCATGGACGAGTCGCTGTCCACGGAGACCCTGAAAGCGGTCCAGGAAGGAAAGGACGCGCGCGCCGGTTCGCTGCGTGAACTGTTCACGCGTTACTGGAAGCCGTTGCTGCTGTGCTTCCTGATCACGCTGGGCGGCACCGTTGCGTTCTACACGTACAGCGTCAACGCGCCGGCGATGGTGAAGGCGACCTACAAGAGCCAGCCCATGACCGCGACCTGGATCAACCTGCTCGGGCTGATCTTCCTCATGCTGATCCAGCCGATCGGCGGAATGATCAGCGACCGGGTGGGCCGCAAACCCCTGCTCCTGTGGTTCGGATTCGGCGGTGTGATCTACACCTACGTCCTCATCACCTACCTGCCCCAGACGCACTCGCCGATCATGTCGTTCCTGCTGGTGGCCGTGGCGTACGTCATTCTCACCGGGTACACGTCGATCAACGCGCTGGTGAAGTCCGAACTGTTCCCGGCCCACGTGCGGGCGCTGGGCGTCGGCGTCGGCTACGCGCTGGCCAATTCGATCTTCGGCGGCACCGCGCCCCTGATCTACCAGGCTCTCAAGGCCCGGGGTGAGGTGCCGCTGTTCATCGTCTACGTCACCGTCTGCATCGCGGCGTCGCTGCTGGTGTATCTGTTCTTCTTGAAGAACAAGTCCGACACCTATCTCGACCACGAACAGGGCAGCGCCTACCGCTGAGATCAGCCCAGCGGGTCGAACCGGAAGACCGCGAGTCTGCCTGCCAGCGACTCGAATTCGTCGGGTGTGCCCTCGGTGACCATGCCGGAACTCTTGGCGAATTTCACGCCGACGGGTACCTGCACCGGGAACTCACGCAGCACGGGCCGCGCTTCGTCGACGGTCAACTCGGTGATCTTCACCGGCCGCGACTTGCGGCCCCGTGTCAACGTGCCGGTGCCGGCGGCACGGGCGTTGAGGGCCCAGTGCGCGCCTGGATAGCCGGCCACGGCGTACATCTGGCCGTGCACGACGAACGGTGTCATCGGGGTGCTCCGCGGCGTGCCGGTCTTGCGGCCGGGCACGGTCAACACCATCGCGGGGCCGACGGGGATGCCGAGCTTCCCCACGGCGACAACGACTTTGTTCATCGGTTTGAGGTAACGCGGCGGTCGTGGCTCAGACATGGATGGTCTCCAATCGTGGGGTGAAGGCGCCGCGGTGCTGAGCGACCCACGCGGCGAACGTCTGGGCCGGGCGGCCGAGGATGCGCTCCACCTCGTCGCTGACCGGCGCTGGGGCATCGACGGTTTCGGCGAGCAGCGCGGTGTACGCGGTACCGAACTCGGCGGGGAAGCCGATGGCGACGAACCGCTCACGGACCTGCTCGACCGGGATTTCCTGGTAGCGCAGGTCGCGCCCCAGCACATCGCCGACGACGGCGAGCAACTCGGCGTTGGTGAGCGCCTGCGGCCCCGTCAACGGAATCTTGCGGCCGTTGAGGTCGTCGGTGAGCAGGGCGTGTGCGGCGACGGCCGCGATGTCGGCTTCGACGATGGGCGCGCTTGAGGCCTCGGCATAGGGTCCGGCCACGACATCGCCGGCCTGCAGCTGCCCGGCCCACATGCCGATGAAATTGGTGGCGAACAACGCCGGCCGCAGGCTCACCCACGGCAGTCCCGAGTCGACAGCCAGTTGTTCGACCTCCCTGTTGCGGTCGCCCCGCAGTCGCGACGGCTGCCGGGTGAAGTCTTCGTCGACGTTCATCGCGGACAGTGCGACCAGCTTGGCGCCGGAATCTTTCGCGGCGTCGACCGTCCACGCCAGGTCCGGACCGAGGGCACGGGAATTGAGGAACACCGCGCTCGCGCCGGCGATGCCGTCCCGGACGGACGCGACGGCCTCGACCCCGGCCGGGAACTGTGGCGACGGATTACGGGTGACGGCACGGACTTTCACGCCCGCGGCGTGCAATTGTTCGACGAGGGGGCGACCGACGTTGCCGGTGGCTCCGGTGATGAGAATGGTCATGAATCAAGGACGGAGTGGCCGACGGGAAAGTTACGGCCCGCGGGATGCGGCGGTGCGGTAACTTTTCACCACCCTGGATCGTCTTCAACTGATGACAGAAACCACTGAATTCATCGCGGCGTGGCGCCACCACCATCCGTATCTGGTCAATCTCGCGTACCAGATGCTCGGTGACGTCGGCGATGCCGAAGATGTTGCACAGGAAGCGTTTCTGCGACTGTCGCGGACAGAGCCCGGTGAGATCGAGGATGTCCGCGCGTGGTTGACGACGGTCGCCGGCCGGCTGTGCCTCGACCTCGTGCGGTCGGCGCGGGCACGCCGGGAACAACCGACCGAGCAGGATGAGATGCCGCCACTGGCGTCGAATGAGCCGGACCCTGCCGACCGCGTCACCCTCGACGACGAGGTGTCGAGTGCCCTGATGCGGGTGCTGCGGCAGTTGAGCCCCGGTGAGCGCGTGGCGTTCATCCTGCACGACGTGTTCGGTGTCCCGTTCGAGTCGGTCGCCGAGACCGTCGGCCGCCCGGTCGGCACGTGCCGGCAGCTCGCCCGCCGGGCCCGGGCGAAGGTGGCGGGTACCGACGTGCGCGCCGACGACGTCGAGGCGGCCGAACATCAACTGGTCACCGAGAAGTTCATCACCGCCTGCGCCGGCGGCGACGTGCAGGCGCTGGCCGCGGTGCTGGACGCGTCGGTCTGGGGCGTCGGCACGGTGCTGAGCGATCCGCCGCTCCCGCCGATCGTCAACCACGGACCGCAGCGGGTCGCCGAGAATCTCATGCTGTACCTCGGGCCGGGGACCACCGTCGTCGCCGGACCGCTCGGCCAGCCCGTCCTGCTGGCGTTCGCGCACCGGCAGCTTTTCGCGGTGGTGGTCCTGACGATTCGCGACGGTCTCGTCGCCAAGATCGAGGCGACCGCCGATCCGTTGGCCCGGTTCGGGGCGTGAGCAATCCCGGCTCCCGAGATGGGCGGCGCCGTAGGCTGGCGCCATGATCGAAGTGCTGTCAGACATGCCCGCGGGCGTGACCGGCATTCGGGTGTCCGGTCGGGTCAGCGGTGACGACATCCGCGAATTCGAGCCCACGATGGACGATCTCGTCGTCGAGGGCGAGATCAGGATCGTCGAGGTCATCGCCTCCGACTACGAGGGCTTCGGCCCCGGTGGACTGGTCGAGGATCTCAAGGTCGGCTTCGGTGCGCTGTTCAAACACCATTCGGCGTTCAAACGCATTGCCGTGGTGTCGGACAAGCCGTGGGTGGCGCACACGCTGCATGCCGTGGCCTGGATGATTCCCGGCGAACTGCAGATCTTCGGGCTCGACGAGCTCGACCGCGCGAAGGAGTGGGCCGCCGGCTGAGCTGTCGGCAGACAGCGAACGGCCCCCTCTCGGAAGAAAGGGGGCCGCTCTACTTCTGGCGCGATCTAGTTGTACTGACCTGAGAGGTTAGGCACGCGGCTGGCGGGTGGGTGGCCTCCGAGTGCGGTGTGGCCGCGGTGGTGATTG
>NZ_JBJIAL010000062.1:0-21115 GCF_045310895.1 Mycobacterium sp. SMC-18 | reverse complement strand
TCCTCGTCGTACTTCTTCGGCATGATGCGAACTACCTTCCCTCGAAAGAAGGTGTGCATCAAACTCGGGGCGGTTCATCCTGACGACGCCGGCGAGTCGCGAAACGTTTGTGGCTGTGGCGGATCCACTTGTGCCGCCGCCCGGCCCGATGCCCGAACCGTTTGCAAGGTCGTACGTGATGCCACCCCAGCTGGTCGAAATGGTTCCGCCGGACGGCTGCGCAGCACCCCAGAAGTCGTACGAAACAGGGGGATTCGCGGTCCAGTCGATGGAGATCAGCGCATGGTCGCTGCCTGTGTTGGGCAGTGCACCTGCCGGTAGACGCACCGCGGTGGGCAATGGGCATGGACACCAAGCTTGTGTGCATCGAACGGAGACGACCGGCGACGAGGCCGATGCGTTGTAGATCGGTATTCCGAACTCGTTGAGATTGGCGACGTGCTGGCCGATGCTGAGTCTGGCGACGATGGCCGCGGAGTTGCTTATCAACGCCGGGTTGGATGTGATGGCGCTGTTCCACACGCTTGTGCTCGCGAATGGGCGGCCTGCGGCCCCCGTGAAAGACGATTCAGCACCTGCCGTCGGCGCGATCAGTATCGCGGTGGACGCGATGCTCACCGCTCGAGTCAGTGCCGTCCACGTTTTTGCACCCCGCCCCTTGGTCGTCATGTCAAACCCTCTAAATTGTCGATGATGGCAAATGTTCCGGGTTCAGCGGACTGTGGTCCGGGCGACATCGTGCTTTCGCCGCCAAACAATACGTTCCGAGAGTTGAAACTGGTGCGGCAGGCTAGTCACGATTTGGCTAAAACTGCTGTCCATAAGCGCACACTGGTGTTGTCGAGCCCAATTTCGTCCACTTCGCAACGGGGGGTTGGACGTGCGCGACAGACGGCGGCGATGACGCAATAGTGTGCACATACATGTAGATTGGGCAAATACTTTTGTTACCGGGGGCGCGGTGGATGGGCAGACAGGGCCGGAATCGGCCATGAGGGGGAAGCCGACGTGGTTCGGACCAGAGCGATCGCGACTGTTTGGCGTTGTGCATTCGCCTGAGGGTGGAGCTGCGCGGGCGGGCGTGATCATCTGTCCGCCGCTCGGCAGGCAGCAGCTATATTCGTATCGAGGGTTGAAGTTGTTGGCGCAGGAGTTGTGCGCCAAGGGTTTTGCGGTGTTGCGGTTCGATTACCCGGGTACCGGGGACTCGACCGGAGCGCAGTCTCGCGACAGTGCTGTGACGGACTTTGTCGAGGGCGTCCGAACCGCGGTCGACTACATGAGGTCCGCTGGGGTTCAGCGGGTATCGCTCGTCGGCGTGCGAGCCGGCGCACTGCTGGCGGCTGTGGCCGCCGAGTCGGTTGCCGGGCTCGAGTGCGTGGTCCTGTGGGACCCCGTGACCGATGGTCGTCGGTATGTGCGCGAACAGCAGTCGCTCTACCGGGTATCAGTTTCCGATGGCGGCTCGGACGAACTGCCCGACGAGGTAGGCGCAGTACAACTCCTCGGCATGCCGTTGTCGTCCGCCGCTGCTGCTGAGTTGAGCGCTTTGAAGATGCCGAGTGTGGTCAACGCTGCTCGCCTGCTGGTGCTGACCAGACCGGAATATGTCGGTGACCGTCGGCTCGCCGGCCTCGACGTCCAGGCCTGCGAAGCGCAGGTGATTTCTGGGCAACCGGAGTTTCTCGAGCCGCGAAGCGTGTTCTTCAAAATCCCGACGGATACGGTGGCTGCGATCGAGAAGTGGATGGATGCGAACAGCGCGTCGGAATCGGTACCGTTTCGTCCTGGCCTGCTGGGTTCCGCCGTCGTCGAGGTGTTGCCCGACGGTCGGGAGATTGTCGAGTCGTTCGTCGAGCTCGGGCCTGACCGGTTGTTTGGCATCAGAACTGCAATCGCCGGAACTCGTGAGGACGGTCCCACTGTATTGATCCACAACACGGCTTGCGAACATCGTGTGGGCTCAGGGCGGATCTGGCCAGATTCAGCGCGGGAGCTGGCGACGCTAGGTGTCAACGTGGTGCGCTACGACCGCCGCGGTGTCGGTGAGACGGGTATCGCGAACGACCAATACACCGGGATCCATTCAGCAGCCGCTCAATCTGACGTGACGGCTGCCGTCCATGCACTGGGGGTGCCGTCTCGCAACCTGATGATGACTGGGATCTGCTCCGGTGCATGGAATTCCGCGTACGCGGGTTCGCGATATGGCGTGCGTCTGGTGGTGCTCCTGAATCTCCTGCTGTATTCGTGGCGGCGAGTCGATGGTGTGGCCGAACGCTTCGCATACATGGCCGAGGCACCCGACAACCCACCGCGACTGAGACAGCGGACGTGGGAAACCGTCAAGAAACTGCTACGGGACGACCTGCCATATCCAGGCTGGTTGCTTCTGGGACACTTGGGTTACACGCAGGCTCCCGAAGTGCTGATGACTCCCCTTATGAAAAAGGGTGTGCGTACTGAGCTCGTCTTGTCCCCATCTGACTACGAGTGGTATCAGGCGCATCGTGGCCCAATTGGGGCGAATCGACTGGCACGTCGCGGGTCGACGCCGAAGCTGACCGCCGTGCCCGGCGGGGATCACGCTGTCCTACATCGCGGACTGCAAATATTTATGCGGAAGTACTTGGTGGATGCGGCGCGACGAGAATTTTCCGCGTCGCCGTGACGGCCGCGGTCAATTCCGCAATTGCGGAGCCGCTCTTCTTGCACGTACGCGCCCGCATGGCGTCAGCCCGATGAGCGGCAGCGGCCAGTAAGACGTACAGCACATAATTTGCGCCAAGGATTCGCCAAAATGCCGACGAACGAAGAAGATACAGGCCCACGGCGCGCCACGGCTGCCCGCCTCGGATGAGATTCTCGGCATCGTAGGGAAAGGCCTCAACTCGAGTTCCCGGCACCGCGGTCCGTTGTCGAGGACACGCACTGCTGATCGCGGTGGCATAGAGAAACGCAGCGGCGGTATCGACCTTGTCCTGCTCAAAGGAAAGCATCGGGCCGTAGGGCCGGAGGTTGAGGTCGATCAGCCAGTGTTTCCCGGCCGCATCACGGATGCTCTGTAGATTGATCGGCCCGCTGAGATTCAGCGCCTGACAAAGCGCCCGGCCGACGCTGAGCAGAACTTCGTCATTGACCACTTCGAAAGCCAGTGGCGCACACGTCGGATCGGTGGGGAGTTTGACGGCCTGATGAGTCATGTCCTGGACGATCTGTCCCTGGAATACCGCTCCGGCATACGACACGATCTGACCCGCGACGTATCGCTCGAAGAAGCAGTCGCCTCCGAGATCCAACCTGGCAACGGCAGATTCGATGTCGCCGATGGTCCTCGCGATCACCACGCCCGCGCCTGACGCTCCCAGCTTGGTCTTGACGACGAGCGGTAGACCGAGTTGCTCGGCCGCGTCGGTCGGCGTGACCGCGCACGCCGCCAATTGCTGGGGAGTCTCGATTCCCAACGCGGCGGCAAAAGATGCGGCACGTGATTTGTCACTGTATGTCACCCTGCGTCGAACATCGTCGGCCACTGCCGCCGGCAGGCTGTCATAGAGATCGTCGGGCAGGCCCACCATCATGGGTTCCGTCAGGAACACCTGCGCCACGGTGAACGGCTCGAGAAGTTCCGGTAGATGTTCCAATTCCTGAATGTCCGGCAGGTAGTAGCACCGCGCATAGAGCAGCGATTGGACAAGACGTTCGAGCCTGCCGGCCGTGGCGGTGGTGATTCTGATGGATGGAATGCCGTTGCGGCGGATCAGGGCCGCTACTTGATGGAAACTGTGCCAGAGCGAGTCGTGGTCGAGGAAGACGAACACGCCGGATTGCCGGCGGGGCGGCGCGCCGCGGTGGCCCCGTGACCGCACATTAATAGCGTCACTCACGGCACACCCGGCCGATCTTTTCAGTGGATTCGCTGTGTGGTCTCGCGAGAATAGCTCACGGTGAGCTGCGATGGTGGCTTGTGGGCCAATAAACTGCCTAGACCTTGGCGAAGAGTGCCCGCAATACTGCCGTGGTAGAGGCGATGTCGAATTGCTGTTCGACGAGGCGGCGTCCGGCGCGGGCGTAGTCATCGAGGACGGGGCCGGACGCGATCAGCCGTTCCAGGGTGTCACGCAGGCTCTGTGCGTCCGCCGGCCTTGCCAACAGCCCGGTCTGTTCGGGTACCACCAGTTCCGGGATTCCCGACAAACTTGTTGACACCGTTGGTATTCCGCTCGCGAGTGCCTCCATAAGGGCGACCGGCAGGCCCTCCATCTGGCCGTTGGCTGCGATGATACTCGGCAACACGAACAAGTCCGCGTCCGCCAACGCTTGCTTCACTGCTGCCTCGGACTGTCCGCCTTGGAACCGGACGCGCTTTGAGAGACCGAGCTGTGCCGCCAGCGCCTGCAATTCATTGTCCAGCGGTCCATTGCCGATCAGATCGAGTTCGATCCGATCGACGCCGGGCCCGCCGAGGGACAGTGCGCGGAGGAGCACCTCGTGGCCCTTGTACTCCTGAAGTGAGGCCACACACAGTGCCCTGATGGCGCCGCGTTCCGGGATGGTACGGGGGCGGAATTGGTATGCGGCGGTGTTGATTCCGCAGTGGATCACCTGCACCGGGGTGACGGTGTACTTCGACAGTAGACGGCGGTTGTACTCGGACACCGTGACGATGAAATCGGCGCCGTCGAGTTTGCGGCTCAGCATAGATTGGTCCACGTAAAGGTCGTGTGCGTGCACGGTGACGCTGTAGGACACACCAGCCAGGCGTGAGCAGATCCAAGCGGCCAAGGCGGGATATGTCGCGTAGTGCGCATGGATATGCCGTGCCACGCCGGATGCGTGCAATTCTCGGGCATGAGCGGTGGCGATCGGGACGGTAGCCAAGGCGCGCAGCAACAATGCGGGCCGTCGACCGTAGCCGCGCACGATGTCGGCCAGAATCGACATGGTGATCAGCGGGTGGTGCAGGAGTGCCCACGACAGGCCGACAATGCTTCGCCCCATGCCCGGCTGCGCCAGTTTGTCGACCCATGGCCGCGCGATGTCGTGGACCTGTGGGTCAGGAGACGGGAACAACGACCGCAGCCCGACGTCCCGCTCGTCCCCGGTTGCGAGGGCGTCGAGCTCGCGGACGATGAATGTCTCCGAAATGATCGGAAATCGCGACACCAGGTAGTCGATCGCCTTGGCGCTCAACGCTTACGCTCAACCAGATCAGAGTAGAGGTTGCTGAGTCGGCGGGCCCACGAACTTGACGAGAATTCGTTGCGCGCGCGCTCGATTGCGTTTTGGCCCAGCGTTTTTCGCAAGTCAGGATTGTCCAGTAGTCGATTCACCGCAGCGGCCAGGGCTGCCGGTTCATTGGGCTCGAACAGCAGCCCAGTTCCTTCATCGAGGATGATGTCGGGGATGCCGCCGATGCGTGATGCCGCGATGGCCTTACCCGACGCCGACGCCTCGATCAGGACAGTGGGCAGATTCTCGCCGAACGTCGATGGCAGCAGCACAACATCGGCAGCGCGGTAGACGTCCGGCATGTCTGACCGAACGCCGGCGAACACGATCGACTGCTCCAAGTCGGCGTCGCTGACCAATTTCCGGAATGCGGCCTCGTCGGGCCCACCGCCGACGAGTGAAAGAATTGCGTCGGGGTGTTTGCGCAAAACCTGCGGCCACGCCTCTATTGCCACCGGGATGCCTTTGAAAAAGCGGAACGCTGCAGGTAACACGACGAGCGGCGCGGGGCCACCGCCCAATTCCGCGCGAACCGCGGGCTTGACCTCCCCGGGCTGAAAGTTGGTTACGTCGATTCCGTTGTGCAGCACATCCCAGTTTCTCGGGATGCGCCCTCGGCGGTGCACGTCTGCCCACGATGTACGGCTGGCGTCGGAAACGAACAGCACTCGATCGCCAAGCGTCGCGGCTTCAGCCGCGATCTGCTCGCGCCAGTGCGCGCGGCCGGGCCAGCGCTGCGTGACGTGATGGAACGTACATACCACCGGACGGCCGGTCAGCTTCGCTGCCGGCACCGCGAAGGTTGCCGCCATTTCAAGGTGCGTGTGCACGAGATCGTAGTCACCCCTGCGGATCTCGCGCACCAGGCGGGGAATACCGGTGGGATCCAGCAATCGGCGTACACCCAGCGAGTGAGGGTGCACGCCGGCTTCGGACAGGATCGCCATCGTCTTCTCGGCGTTGACCGAGGCACGATCGAGGCCGACGACGTCCATCTCGACCTCGGTGTCGCGCATGGCGACGGCCAAGTGCGCCAGCAGCGTTTCGGCGCCACCCATCCGGAATCCATCGATCAGGGTCAGCACCCGAATCGGCCTCATTTGAGTACCCGTAGTTTCTTCCAGGGGATATTCGTCATTCCGTCGTAATCCCATTGCAGTCCGGCTGCCGCGTATGTTTCCCCAACAGTTCCGGGCGCGGCGGAGTCATCGCGTTCGAAGCTGACACTGAGGGCGGATGCGCTGACGTCCATGATGTAGGCGCCGTATCGCTGCAGAGCCTCGGCGACGAGGCGCTCCGCACGAGTAAGGTTCAGGCTGCCCAAATCCAGGCTCGGGTCCAGCTGAACCCTGGCGCCCTCGGGCAGGCAGTCGGACTTTGTTGATTGGCCGTCGGTCTTCAACGCCGGTGGGCGAAAGACCTTGGCGCATACGTTGTAGCTCTGCATCGCGAGCGCATGGGGGATCGAGCCCTGCGCGATCTCTGCGACGCGAACCACACCAGCCAACCGGGAGGCGCCCGAACCTGTGCTGGCGCCGCCCCAGCCGGAGCCGTCGAGGCTGTTGACGGCGGCGAACCCGGTCGTCCACGAACCGTTGCCGGGCTTCGCGAGCCAGAACTCGAAAATGGTCCGGGATGCCGGGTCAATCACCACCATGGCGCCGTCCGAGCCCTCCTGCGGTCGCGCCCCGTCGGGGATCGGTACCTGAAGGCCGTCGAACGGGCAATGACCCCATTCGGGGATGGTGCACGGGACGGTGTATCGGGGCGTTCTCGGGCCGGCGGTATATATCGGTATGCCGAATTCGATGGTCGAAGCATTCGCGCTGTGGTCCCAGGCCACGGCACTGATCATCGCGGCGCTATTGGGGTCGACAGGAGCATCGGCCGGGATGAGCGTTCGGAACGGGCTGTCCGCAGCAAACGGCTGGGCAAAATCTGATGCACTTGCTGTGACATGCGAGGTGATCGGGGTCGTGGCGAGACTCGCCACCGCTACTCCGATGCCGATGGCGGCGGCCCGCCGTCGCAATCGCTTGGTCCTCATGGCTCGCATTCTGTCGACCCGATCAGTTCAGTGGCCGCCGTCAATTCATTGCTGATCGCGGCTGCTGCGACAGCCCAGGAACGTTGCACAGCGGCTCTCCCGGCCTCCCCGAGTGTGGCCGCTGACTGGGGATTCTGCAACAATTTGAGGATTGCTGTGGCGAGCATCGCAGGGTCGTTCGGAGGCACGAGCAGGCCGGTCACTTCGTCTTCGATAGCGGCCGGTAGATCGCCCACGGTGGTGCCGATGACCGGACGACCGAACGTGTACGCGAGGTGCGCGACGCCGCTTGCGCTGGCTCGGATGTAGGGCGTGACAACAACCCTGGCGGAGTCGAAGAGGTTCTGCACTTCATCCATCGCGCAGTAGCCAGGACGGGTTTCCGCGCCGACTGCTGCAGCTTTGGCAATCAGTTCGGGGCCGTTCACGTCGGCACCGATCGCCCCCGCGATGACCAGGCGGGCGGTCGGCATGCCGGTCTTGACCCGGCGAAAGGCCTCGATCAGGACGTCGATGCCTTTGTAGGTGGTCCAGGTGCCGAAGAACAGCGCGATCGGTTCCGTTTGGGTGACCGGTACCACGGGGCGGCCTCGATTGATCACGCCTGAGTCGCCGTGCGGAATGACGACGACGTCGCAGCTGGGCCGCCAATGTTCCATGACGATCTGCCGGGTCCGCGGACCGAGAACGAAGGCAGCGTCCATGTGCCGCCACGCGGCGGCGAACGATGCCTGCAGCAGGTGTCCCTGCTTCGGGGTGCTGGTGTCCTTCGCGTCGGATCGGGGGAGCGGTTCGTGGGCGACTATCGCGAACACTGTGCGCGGCAGCAGCTTGCAGATTGCGACGACGAACCACGGTTCGAAGGTGAACCGCCACTGCGAGAACAGCACGGCGCGCGGCGGCCGCCGGCGCAGCTTGACCGCCAGCGTCAGCCAGGCCAGGACAAGCCGACCCGCGCGCGTGCCACGGCGTAACAAGTAGTGCAAACGGCCACCGGCGTCGTCGTTGTCATTGGGGTGCCAGGTGGGCAATACCGAGCGGACCAGAAATCTGGCTTCCTCGGAGGTGATTTCGGGGTCCGGACCGGTCCACAGCTCAACGTGTTCGCCACGGTCCGCCAGCGCCGCCCCGAGTTGGGCAGCGAATTGGAAGAGGCCGCCCGACGGGGAAAATTCGACCAGCACCGTGCGGTTGTCCGTCACGCTGGTGCTCCAGCGGACTCGTGCTCAGCCTCGGTCGGCAGTTCGGGATTGCTGACCCGGAAGCGGCGGGCAAGGAGACCGATGGCGAGTCGGGTGAGCACCATGATCACCAGACCCCAAACCGCGGCGTAGACGATCGTCACTTTGGACCGCAGAGATACGGGCTCCAGCTGTACATCGGTTATCGCCGCGATGCTGTACTGCATGTGACCAACGTTGTCATCGATACGGGTACGCGCCACCGCCAGCGCGTTGGCAAGGTTTCGTCTCGCGGCATCGCCGTCGGAACCCGTGACGGTGAAGGTCAAAATTCCGCGGACCGGGTCGACGTCGATCTTGGCAGGGGCTTCGGTGTTGTGCATGACTTCGGCCATCGTCGGCAGGAACGCTGTGCGAGCACGGACGTTCATGGCGTAGGAGGACCACCCGTCTAGTCGGCCGGCGGGCACCACGATCGCCTTCTGGGCGGCCTGCACTGCTGGCGTGGTCCTCGTCAGCATGGTGACGCCGGCGGCTGCGGCGCCGGCGATCACCGCGACCATCCACGTTGCGGTGGTCCGTAGCATCCGCCGTTTGATCGCAGTTGGTACCGGCTCGGCAGGCCCGAGTGCGCAGGCCAGGGCCAACACGATCGCGAACGAGCGGAAGTACGCGAGGTGCAGGAAGATGCTGGCGACCGACCAAGTGACGACGCCGGTCAGCGTCGCCGCTGCCAGTGCCCGATCCACCGAAATGGGGTCCGAAGAGATCCGCAGTGCGAGGATCGTGAACACGCCACCCAGCATGATCAGCCAGGTGATCAGGCCGACGACGCCGGATTCGGCGAGCAGTTGCGCATACAGATTGTGCGGGGCCACGAGTCCTTCGTGAACCGCGGTAGACACTCTGTCGGTGTAGAAGGGGACTTGGCCGCCGAACGTAGCCGGTCCGAAACCGAAGACGGGCCGTTGCTGAAACATCTGCCAGGCCATTTCTTGTGATGCTTGGCGGCCGAGTACAGACGGATCGATATCGTACTTACGGTCGGCGCTGAACAAGTCGCTTCCCAGCGCGATGATGCGGTTGCCGATGCCAGGAATTACAAACGCCACTGCGATGGCAAGGGGAATCAATGCGAGCTTGGCCGGCTTGCCCGAAGCGATGAACCACAACACCACCGCGAGACCAGCCACCAGCAACGTGCCGCGCGATTGCGTGAGGTAGACGGCGATCACCATGGGTACGGTGGTGAACAGCCAGAACAAACTGAGCAACTGGTTGCCGGCGAGGCGACTGCGCTGTGCCAATGCCCAGCCCATGGGAAGGCCGAGGACCAACAGGCGGCCCCAGAAATTCGAGTCACCGTAGGGGCCGCCGAAACGCTGGGTTGTGATCAATTGCCCTTGTGCTTGCGAAATTGAAGCGAGCCCACCGAACGTCAGATGTCCGCCGCTCAGGTAATTGACAATCGTCAGAATCGACAGCACCGCCAGGGTGGCGGCCACCGCCATCGCCACAGTCCACGGCTTACCGGTGGCTTGGGTGAGTACGAGGATGATCAGGAGATAGACCAAATCCACCACGGATCGCCATAAGACGCCTTGTGATGCGGTCAGGTCTACAGTGCCCACCATCGCGATCAGTTGACCGGCCAGGTACACGCCGACGAGGGCCACACCGATGGCTGTCCAGCGATTGAGTCGTGCTCGGGATTCAGTATCACGTAGGGCGAAAACGACCGCGACCGCACCCAACGCCATGCTGGTCTTGAACAGCGGGGGTTTTGTGTACTGCGCAGCGACCTCGGAAATGTTGGCGATCTCCATGACCACCATGACCACGAGGACGCCGACGATCCACCGCGTGGACCAGGCCTCGGTTACGCGGTGCCGCGGCGCGCGCGTAGCCATGTCACCCCGATACCGACCACGGCGCCGACGATGAGGCCGACGATGGCGCCGATCAGGATCAGCTGGATCGGTGACGTCGCCATCTCCACCGCGCTAGGCGGCGAGATCACGCGGAGCTGGAACGGTGCCGAAACCGCCTTGACCTCAGGCGTGGCTTTTTCGAGCAGATCGGCAACAGCGGTTTGCGCCGCGTGTTCCGACGGTGCGTCGGCCGTGATCGACACGATGGTTGTCTCCGGTACCGCGCCTGCGGACAACGTCAGCTTCGACGGGTCGACGCCCGCTGCTGCGGCGGCGCCTGCCTGCCAACGTGGATCGGACAAGACCGTCGCCGCCGTGCGCGGAACCTGTCCCTGAGTGAGCACCTCCCAATAGGCCGACGAATCCGCTGTCGTCAAGTCGGGCCCGGGAACCAGGGCCACCTGTGCAGTCGCGCGATAGGTCGCTGAATTTAGCAATTGGGTGCCGGCGACTCCGCCCAGGACCCCGCCGATGATCGCGAGGATCGCGACAAGCGGGTTCAGCCACAGGCGTTTCGGACGACTCATGGATGGCCCTTTCGAATCATTATCGCCAGCCGGTTGACGACTGGCCGAACCAGCTGAGGTGCGGTGAGACACAATGCCGAAGCATAGATAATCATGCCCAGTAGAACCAGAACGGCAAGCTGGATCGGTGCTGGTAGACGGATATGCAGAGCGTCGATACCGAATAGCGCGGCGCCCATCGGGACAGCCGCGGCCAACGGGCGGCCGATCACCGAGAGAACCGATGCCCACCCTAGGGGAATCACCTTGCGAACAACGATCATTCGGATCACGAAATGCACGACTTCCACGCTGAGAAGCGCGACGGCCACCAACGTGGCGCTGTGGCCCGCAGCCCACCAGACGGGCCCGATCAGCAGCACGAGCCGGGCAGCATTGATGGCTGTCAGCAGGCCGGGGCGGCCCGCCGCTTTGAGGACGTCTCCCGCATGAAAGGAAGCCGAGTAAACCGTGGTGTACAACGCCAGCACCACAAGGATATGCGTGGCGGCGGCATACCGTGTGCCGTACATCGTTTCCAGTAACGGTCGCGCTGTGGCGGCCAGGCCGATGCCCATCGGGATTGTCAGTGCGACAACCACACTCAACGCCTTCTGATACTGCGCCGACATCGCCCGCCGATCGTGTTGCAGGCGCGACATCGAACTGAACAGCACATCGCTGATGACCGAGCACAGACTGAGCACGACCAGCTCGGGCACTCGATACGCCAGTGTGTAGAGGCCGAGTTCGGTTGTGCCGAGCCGGGTTCCGATGGCCAGGTAGTCGACGTTGTAGATGGCGTACGCGAGCAGTGTGACTCCGGTTACCGGGATGCCGAATCGAAGTAGCGCCCGTGCTTCACTCAATTGGAATCGCGGCGCCATGAAGGTCGGAGCGCTCCACCAGTACATGACCGTGGTGATCGAGACACCGGCAATCTGGCCGTAGACCAGGCTCCATACGCCGTGGCCGGTCGCCGCGAACCAGATGGTCAACGCTGTCTTGACAACGGCCCCGACGAACTCCGGCATCAAGCGTCGCTGAAAGCTCAAATCGCGTCGCATCCAAGACAGTGGGACGACGCCGAGTGCCGAAATCCCTAGGGCGACAGCAAGGACCTGAATGAGCGGCGCGATGTCTGGGTGGTGAAGCAGGCGTGCGGTGCTGCTCGCCGTCGCGGCGAGAAGTGCACCGGTGATGGCGCCTATTCCGATCGAAAGGGTCAATCCGGTCGGGGCGATTCGTTTCCACGGGTGGTGAACCTGCACCAGCGCTGGGCCGACGCCGAGATCTTTGACGTAATCGAATAGGTTGACCAGCAACAACGCCAAGGCGAAGACGCCGAATTCCTCGGGAGTGAGCAGGCGGGCGACGACGATCGTCATCAACAGCGTGGAGCTCTTGCTCACCGCAAAGACGAGGTAGTTCCAGATCGTCTGTTTGCCAAGATTCGCCGCTTTGGCTGCCGCGGACTCCGGAAATGTGTCTTCCGGCGGATCGGCCGAGACTGGTTCCGTCACACTTTCCCTGACGGTCGCCGAATTTTCTGACAGCCCCGGTGCTGCGACCCTTCGCGCAGACGTGTGGCGTCCCATCACTTCGATCACTCCATTCAAAAGCGCTGAGACTGTCTAGCGCGATTTGGGGACGAGCTATCCTCCGGCGTGTGGTCAGTGTATTCGGAGGAGTCGAAGACTTCGCCGTCGGGGACCCACTTTCTGTGCGCTGGTCGATCATCTACATGTTTGCTTAAACTGCATCCTTGCGGTGCTTGTGTCAGGCTACCGCCGTAAGGTGGGGAACACTTCCGCTGCTGGTGTTGGGTAGGGGCGGCGTAGCGAATCGAGGCAGGTGCTGTGGTGTCGGTGACTCTGGTCAGTGCCGTCGATCCGTATCCGACCGATGCCGGCAAGAAGGTGGTGCTGGCGGGTTTCCTGGAGTATTTCCGCGAGCGGTTCGGCGCGGGCAACGTGCATTACCTGCTCGTCGGCGGTCGCGCCCAGCAGGCGTTTCCGGTCACCCTGCATCCACTGCCGCGCCCGAGCCGAAGGGCGGCGCTGACTGCGGTGTCCACCCGCCTTCCGTTTGGACGATCGACCCTACAGGAATCTTTGCTGTATTCACCAGATGTGGCACGCGCAGTAGCTGCAGCGATAGCCCGCATCGGCCCTGATTTCGAAATCTATGACACGATTCGCATGGCGCAGTATGCCGATGCGGCGCGTGCTGATTGGCAATTGTGTTATTTGGATGACCTATTTTCCGAGCGATACGCAGCGATGCTCGATGCGGGCAATCGGTACCCGGATGTGACGATCCGGCCGCTCGGCAATTTCGAGCAGCATGTGCCCGGCCCATTGCGGCCGCTGGCCGACAGCAAGTTGCCGCAGCGGATGCTTCTGCGAATGGAAGGTTTGCTGGCTCGGCGCAGCGAGGATCGCGCGGCATTGCGGTTTCGTCGCAATCTGCTGGTGAACGACGGTGAAGCAGCCCGCTTGCGGGCTCGAGTCGCGCACCGCGGAACTGCCGACGTGATGGCGGTGCCTCCGTTGGTCAAGCCGCCGCCGTACCGTGCGCGCCAATACGGTGGAGCTCCGGAATTCGTGTTTGTCGGGTTGCTGTCACTACCGCACAACGAGGATGGCGTGCGTGCGTTCCTGACTGACGTTTGGCCTTTGGTGCTGGGCCGGATGCCGAAAGCGCGGCTGCGGATCATCGGGCGAGACTGCGGACCGGAGCTGGCCGAAATCGTGGGGCGGCAGGGCGAGTCCGTGACGCTGGAGGGATACGTCGCCGATCTCACCGAGGTCCTGTCATCGGCGGCAGGCTTGGTCAATTACCTGAGGTTCGGATCAGGTATCAAACTCAAAGTCATCGAAGCGCTGGGCCGGGGATTGCCTGTGGTGTCCACGAATATCGGTGCCGATGGGTTCGCCACCGGCACGGAACACGGGGTGCTGGTGGCCGATCAGGCCGAGCAGTTCGCCGAGGCCCTCTGTGACCTGACTGATCCTGCACGCAACCGCGCGGTATCGGAGGGCGCCCGTGGACAATTCGGCACGATGTACGCGCGCGACGCCGTCTTCGCTTGCTACGACCAGGCTTTCGCAATAGGCCGGTAATCGCGGTGGTCACCGACAGCGCTCATCGCGAGGCGGCAGTGCTGGGCACTTGGCCGACCTCGATGTTCAACGCGTCGATCGCGCGCGAAAGCTCTTGCCGCTGGGGCTCTGCCACCCTGTCGTAGGGTCCGAAGCCTAAGCCGCCGTTCCACTGCAGTCTGTCCAGCAATCCTTGAACGTTGGCAAACGCCTGGTCGATGCGCTTGCCGAGCTCGGGACTACGTTGGTCGACTTCCGGCCGTACCGAACCCACCCCGACGCGGCAACCGTCCACGCCGGCCTGAACGTCCCACAAATCGGTGTGACTGAATATCTCACCGCCACCGGTGATGGCTTCCTTGGCCAATGTCGCCAGCACGGTCTGGGCGCCGTGAACCACCTCGTCGGCGCTGACTGCCCATTCCGGACTCGTCAGACCCGAATCGAGCTCTTTGACGTCGGCCAGTAACTTGTCGGCCACCGCGTTGGTATCAGGTTGTAGGCCGCTCAGCCAGAGATCCCTTTCCAGCCGGTGGAAGCCGGTCCATTTGTCGTCTGGATGCACTTCGGCCGGGCCGAGGTCGATCCGAGTCTGGAGGTTGTTCGGAAACCGCTGTGCGACAGGCGCAATGCGCTCGTAGTACGTCCGTGCCGTTGGGTACAGGTCCTGAGCGCCGGTGACGTCCCCCTTCTTGACGGCGCCGACAAGGGCCGCTGTGGCGGTCACCAGGGCGCCGGTCTGGTTGCTGACGTATCGCTTGTAGCTCTGCTCGGCCTCGTCCTGTCGGTCCGCGGCAATGGGGTTTCCGTCAACCTTGAAATCGGCGCTGATGCCGTCGCCGATCAGTGCGGGCTTGCAGGCCGTGAAGTAGTAGCCGGGTTCGTTCAGGGCCACGGACAGGTTTCGCTGCTGCCCCGGCTGAATGTTGTGGACGTCACCCAGCACCCGGGCGCCGGCACCGTACAGGTAGAACTCGGTCACTTTGGTGCCGTTGTTCGTGACAACGAAGTCGGTCCGGCCCGTCTCGGTCGAGGTTTTTGACAGCGTGCATTCATGATCGGTTGCAGCCACCGTGATCTGGTGGGGCCCTGGTTTGCCGTCGGAGGCCGGTGGCGGCGTGGGTGCGCACCCGGCCAGCGACACCGCGACCAGGCTGAGCAACACGGTGGCGGTCCCGACCGCCGTGGCATCGTTCGCAGCACGGGTCATTTGGGAGGCCTTTCGTGACTGGTGGGGCTCAAGGCGAGTAACGCCGGCCGATCATCGGTAACAACAACCTAGCCGCAAAGCTGTGGCGATACGCGCAAGTGTTCCTGCACGGCGACATCAGCTGCCTCCCGGCCGGTCCCGGTCGCCAGCTTGGCATTCTGCCGCACCGGCGTCGCCAACTCGCGTCGACCGATCAGAGCTCCGTTGCCGGGGCGATTCGGACGTCGCTGTCCGCTGTTGACGCGGAGTGCCGAGACAACGAACGAATGGTATGTTTTGTCGTGATGTGGCATTTTCAGCAAACGTAGCGCCGCATCCCGCACGTCCTCGGTTCGACGTTTCCGGGAGCTATCCGGGCCGACCCCTTGGCGCGGGGTGCTCAACCCGGACCGGGGTCGGTGGTGGCACGGCAGTTGATTGAGTCCTTGCACGTTCGCTGGAAAGAAGACGCTTGAGTACCCGACTGAATCCACGGCTCTGGATCCTCGTGGCGTTTGCCGGATTCTTGTTGGTCAGCAACTCCGCTCTCGGCGCACCGCCGACCCACGATTCGATCGACTACCGCGAGATCGCGAGCGCGGCACCCCATCTGCCCCATGGCCACATCGGCTCGGCCTATACCGGCCGATTTGTCGTCCACTACACCGTCGGGCTGTTTTCCTGGGCCACGGGGCTGCCGCTCGGCGCGGCATACGCTGTAGCCCTCGCGGGGGTGCTCGTGGTCCTCGGTGCGGTGATTCTTGCGCTGCTTCAGAGTTGCTCGTTGGGCGAATTCAGCATTGCCGCGGGCTTATTGGCTCTCAGCCCGTATGCCCTGCGGCCCTACCTCATCCAGACGAGCATGCTGGGCGATCTGGTATTTGTGATCGGGCTGGGTGCGAGCCTTTACGGCGTTCGCAGCAGACGGGTACCTCAGGTGTTGGCCGGCCTGGTCGTCGCGGTTCTCGGGCGACAGAGCGCGATCGGTGTCGCACCGGTGTTGGCGCTGTGGGTCTTGCTGGATCCGGCCTGGCGGTCATCGGTATCGATCCGCGTGCGCGTCACGATCGCTGCCGTCGCGGTCGTCTTGACCACGGCGCTCTACAGCGGAGTCAGAGCGTTTACCGCTCGCTTCACCATCCCTTACGAGCCGTCCCTCCTGCACGACTCAGTCCTGAAACGAATCGCCGACTTACCCGCTGCCGCTTCAGAACTGATCACCCACGCTGCGCGCACCATGGCCCCGTTGATCGTGCCTGTCGCCCTGATCATCGTGCTCGTCATCAGCCTCGGGTGGCGCCGTGTGACGTTCCGGTGCTGGGGTTCACTGGTTGTCGCAGCGTCATTGGTAGTTCAGCCGTTGATGATCGATCCGGCCTGGACCGGGTTCGCACACAATGAACAGCGCTTGGCCGCGTTGGCACTGTTGCCGCTGTCGTGCGCTGCTGCCGATCTGCTGGGTCTTGCACACCGCAGTGACATGCCGCGGAGCCGAATCCTGATCACGGTGGGCCTATTGGCCATCGGCTCGCTTCATCATGAGTTCAGCGTCGTCGGGCCGACGTCTCTCGGCACGTTTCTTGCCATCCAGTTCGTCGTCGCGGTGGCAGCGTGCTGGTTGGTGCTGCAGACGAAGCCCACCGCGACACCCGCTCAACCATGATGGGATCAGTCAGCCGTCACTCCCAGTCGCATCGCGCCGGATCCCTCATGCCGGGCTGGCGCCGTTCCACGTGGCCAGGAATTGCAGTGATGTCCACGGGATGTGACTCATGTTGTAGTAGTCCCATGCGATGCCGGCTCCGGTGTATGCCGCATTTCCGGGGTCCAGTTGGCCGATCAGCGCCAGGGGAGCGCCGCCGGCATCCCCGATATACCCGCCGTACGTCTGCAAGGTCTTAGCAATGACCTTCTCTCCGGCCGTAATTCCCGGAATCGCATCGACGTTGATCGACGGGTCGAGGATGAACCGGGTTCCCTGGGGAATGAGCGGCGTCGACGCCAACGCATCGGATTTCACGGCTGGGTAGACGTAGGAATTCGCCGCAAAGGACGACGAGAAGAACAACGCATGGTTGAGACCGGTGTTGTTCGCCGCCGCAGCGCTGAACTCGTCGGCCATGACGATTCCCGCCAGCCGCGAGAACCCGGTGGCGGTGGCCGAACCGGACGTGTCAATCCCGTTGCCGGTCAACGAAGTCATGCCGCCCCACGATGCCGACCAGGTATTCGACGTTGCGTTGTACTTCGCCTGCCACAGGCCGAATACCATGTTGGTGACTGGGTCGACCACGACGAGATGACCGTCGCTGCCCGTAGGAACGGGGGTGCCGAGCGGAATCGGAACCTGATACGTCCCGAACGGACTGGGCCCCCAGGCCGGGGCATTGGTGAACTGGATGGTGTAGCGGGGCGTGTTGGCCGTGACCTGAGATGCCTCGACCACGCTGACACTGTAGGCGTTGATGTCGAAGACGTGCTGACCCCCCGAAATCGCAGCGGCCCACGCTGCCGAATTGGTGTTGAGTACCGCTCCGCCTGATATCGCGTTCCAGAGCCAGGTCGCTGAATTGAATTCCGGCACAGTCGGTGTCGTCGGGGTGGTCGTGGCGAGGATAGGCACTGACACCGACACCGTGGCCGACAGGCTGCCATCACTGGCAGTAACAGCGAACACCGCGGTCTTGGCCCCGTCAGCCTGTCCGGCGGCGATTCGGGCAACAGATGTCGGGGTGAAGGTGTAGTTGCCCGCCGAAGTGACCGTGACAACGCCGGCAGTGGGCTGAGTGATGCTATAGGTGAGCGAATTGTTGTTGGGATCAACGAAGTTCAGCGTGCCACTGACTGCACCGCTGGCCGGGTCGGGTGTGCCCACCGTGGGAACTCCGGCAACGGGCGGACTGTTGAGGTTCAGCACCCGGACAGCGTTGTCGGCCATATCGGACACGTAGAGCTGCCGGCCATCCGGGCCGGATGCGATGCCGTGCCAGTTCGACTCTGGCGCGCTGTCGATGGTGAGAGCGCCCACCACCCTGTTGGTGCTGATGTTGATCACAGACACCGTGTCTGTGGCATTGGCAGCAAACAGCATGGTGCCGTCGGGGCTCAGAGCGAGACCGAGGGGCTTGCTACCCATCTGGATGGTCGACACCGACCGCGCTGCCACGGTGTCGACCACCGACACCGAGTTGCTGCCGTTGTTCGTGACGTACACCTGGCGGCCGTCGGCCGAGACAGCCACTCCGAAGGGGTTGCTGCCCACGGCAATCGAGGCCACCGTCTTGTTCGTTCCGGTGTCGACCACCGAGACCGACTTGGAATTCCAATTTGCGACATACAGCCGGGTTCCGTCGGCCGAGAGCGCCATCGCGCGCGGGCTTTTACCAACCGAAATCGTGCTCAGCACCTTCGGGGTCGCTGTCGAGGTGTCGATCACGGTTACCGAATTGGTTCCCGAGTTGCTTGTGTACAGGCGTTGACCATTCGCGGACAACGCGATGCCGTAAGCCGTTCCACCTCCGGTATTCACCGTCGCCACAACGGAGTTCGTGGTGAGGTTGACCACCGACACTGCGCCGTTTCCGGCCACATACGCGCGGCTGCCATCGCTGCTCAGCGCAATCGCCGAAGGCGAGCCGACAACCGGGATGCTGGTCACCGCGCCGGTGGTCCGATCGATCACTGACAATGTGGAACTGCCCGAATTGGCGGCATACACCTTGGTGCCGGATACTGCGAGCGCGACCGGGCCGGTGCCCACGGTGGTGGGCGTTGCCGACGGGACAATGGTCGCGGGTAAGACTGGCACGGTGACGGTTACCGATGTCGAGGTGGAGGCGTTGCTGACGGCGACTGTGAAGGTGTCCTTGGTGGCTCCGCCCGCAAGTCCGGCGAGCACTCGGCCGGCCAGACTCGGCGTGTACGTGAATGCGCCCGTCGCGGCGTCAACCACAACGGCTCCGCTGCTCGCTGTCTGGCCGGAAAGCTTGTAGCTCAACGTGTTTCCGGCGGTGTCTGTGCCGTTTATCGATCCAGTCACCACGCCCGTAGTCGGGTTCGGCGACGTCTGCGTGGGTGATGCCGTCGGCGGAGCCGTGACCGCCACCGCGGTCAACGGTCGAACTGCGGCCGTTGCGGCGACGGTAGTCGCCGCCGTCTGAGTCTGTTGGCGACGCGTCCAGGCCAGCAGGCCCAACTGCGCAGCCGAGTCGAGCGGTACGAGTGGTGTGTCCATTGGTGCGGTGGGGCCGACAGTCAAAGTCCCCGCGCTCAGATTTGTGAGCGGCGTGGTTGTTGTCAGAGAGGTGTTGTAGTGCGAGACGGCCAGTCGGTCGATGTTGGCGCCTCCGGCCACGACAGGCGATGGTGCTGGGGGCGCCGCAGCGGCGGAGGACTTCCGGGCCGCGGCTGAAGCCGCTGCCGGGCGCGGGGCGGCACTGCCATCTCGCGACGGCGTGGACGCGGTCGAGTTCACCACCGGTCGACTGCTCGGCGAATCGTCGTCGTGGCCTTTTGGGGCACTGCCGGCGCCGCGGGGCCCGGGCCGCCGCTTGGCGGGGGTGTGAGTCTTATTGGGTGCCCCGACCCTCTGGCTGCTTGTCGTCGGCGCGCCGACGGATGCGGATTTGGGCGGATTCGACGATGTCGCACCCGAATCGGTCTCTGCCGTTGCGATACCCGGCACGGCGGCGATGGCCATACCGACCCCGAGCGCAACAGCCAATGCCCCTACGCGTCCGATGCCCAATCCGATGTCCATTTGCCCGGCCTTTCGACGCTGCATGCGGTTTTGAGCTACGAGGTCCGCAGTTGTCGCAACGATGATGGCGAGCATTGACGGTGGTGTATCGAGATTCGCAAACAATTCCAAAAGTCTGAACCACGCTGCGCCACAACAATATTCGCCATAATTTGAGAAATTGACGTAGATGACGAGAAGTGTGCAGTACGCAGCCAAATCAGACCATGAGTATTTATTTGCTAGGACGTCAGTTTGATTTCAATCGGACCTGTTGGTCGGCGTGACGGCGGCGGCGGCGACGTGCAGCGCACAATCTGGTACTCGCTTTTGCTGAGACCGCGCTGGCGACCATCACTGCCGGTCACGTAGATAGGCTGCGCCTCGGCGCGGCTGATTCGTCCGGACCATGGGATCAACGGCCGTGAAGAGGCCTGGTCACCTGAGCGTAGGCGGACTGTTCCTAGTCGACGTCGCGCGAAGCACGAAATTGCGAACCGATACGGGTTCAGCTCGCCAGCACTTGCAGACTGCTCCATGGGATGTCGGGCATGCTGTCGTAGTCCCACCGCAAGCCAGCGGACTGGTATACGGCACCGATCGAATTCGCGGCCGCCGTGGTGTCCCGCTCGAAGCTTACGCTGATCGACGATCCGCCCCTGTCCATCACGTAGGCGCCATAGGTCTGCAGCGCAGTGGCGACGGTACGTTCGGCTGGCGTGAGACTCAATGACGCGAGGTTGACCGATGGGTTCAGCCGTACGCGCGCGCCTTCGGGTATGCAATTGGTTGCGGTCGAATTCCCGTCGGTCTTGAGTGCGGGGGCGCGATATATAGATGCGCAGACGTTGTCGGTCTGCAGTGCCAAGGCGTGGGTGATGCTGCCCTGTTGAATCTCGGCGACCCGAATGACTCCGGCGAGTCGCGATGCGCCCGAACCGGTACTGGCTCCGCCCCAGCCGGATCCGTCGAGGCTGTTCACCGCACCCCATGAGCTCACCCACGAGGCGCCGGACTGCCTGGCTTGCCAGAACTCGTAGATGTTGCGGCTGGCTTCGTCGATGACCACCATCGCACCGTCCGATCCTGGAGATGGAACTGCGCCAGACGGGAGAGGAATTGTCAATACCTGTGGATCGGCTTGTTTCAGGCGACCTCCGTTCCAGTTGATTCGGTCGGTGCCGAGT
>NZ_JBJIAL010000061.1:0-21362 GCF_045310895.1 Mycobacterium sp. SMC-18 | reverse complement strand
CTTCGAATGCGGATACCCACTGGGCACGACAACCTCCCAAATCAATGGATGTTGTCTTGACCGTATGAATCTGCCGCCGAATCTTGTCCATCTTCTGCACGTTCGGCGCCGTGCAACGACAAACGCCCCGACTCGCCAAGCGAGTCGGGGCGTTCGTTCGTTACTACTTAGGCGTTGCCGGCGAGCTTCTCGCGCAGCGCCGCCAGCTGGGCGTCGCTGGCCAGGGTGCCACCGGTCGACTCCTCGGAACGCGAGGAACCGCTGGTCGCCGGACGGGCAGCTGCCTCGGCGTCGGCCGCGGCGAACTTCTCCATCTGGGCGGTGTGCATCTTGTGGCGACGCTCGGCCTCGGCGTACCGGGCCTCCCACTCGTCACGCTGCTTCTCGAAGCCTTCCAGCCATTCGTTGCTGTCGGCGTCGAAGCCCTCGGGGAAGATGTAGTTGCCCTGCTCGTCGTAGCTGTCGGCCATGCCGTACTTCGACGGGTCGAACTCCTCGGTGTAGTCCTCGTTGGCCTGCTTGAGGCTCAGCGAGATGCGGCGACGCTCCAGGTCGATGTCGATGACCTTGACCATCGCGTCGTCGCCGACCTGGACCACCTGGTCCGGGACCTCGACGTGGCGCTCGGACAGCTCCGAGATGTGCACCAGGCCCTCGATGCCCTCTTCGACGCGGACGAACGCACCGAACGGAACCAGCTTGGTGACCTTGCCCGGCACGATCTGACCGATCGCGTGGGTACGGGCGAAGTGGCGCCACGGGTCTTCCTGGGTCGCCTTGAGCGACAGCGAAACCCGCTCGCGGTCCATGTCGACGTCCAGCACCTCGACGGTGACCTCGTCGCCCACCTGAACCACCTCGGACGGGTGATCGATGTGCTTCCAGGACAGCTCCGAGACGTGCACCAGGCCGTCCACGCCGCCCAGGTCGACGAACGCGCCGAAGTTGACGATCGAGGACACGACACCCTTGCGGATGGCGCCCTTGGTGAGCTGGTTGAGGAACTCGCTGCGGACCTCGGACTGGGTCTGCTCGAGCCAGGCACGACGCGACAGGACCACGTTGTTGCGGTTCTTGTCGAGCTCGATGATCTTGGCCTCGATCTCCTTGCCGATGTACGGCTGCAGATCGCGGACACGACGCATCTCGACGAGCGATGCGGGCAGGAAGCCGCGCAGGCCGATGTCGAGGATCAGGCCGCCCTTGACGACCTCGATGACGGTGCCCTTGACGGCCTCGTCCTTTTCCTTGAGCTCTTCGATGGTGCCCCAGGCGCGCTCGTACTGAGCCCGCTTCTTGGACAGGATCAGACGGCCTTCCTTGTCCTCCTTGGTGAGGACCAGGGCTTCGACCTCATCGCCCACGGAAACGACCTCGTTGGGGTCGACGTCGTGCTTGATGGAAAGTTCGCGGGAAGGAATGACACCTTCGGTCTTGTAGCCGATGTCGAGCAAGACCTCGTCACGGTCCACCTTGACGATGGTCCCTTCGACGATGTCGCCATCGTTGAAGTACTTGATGGTCTTGTCGATAGCGGCGAGAAAGTCCTCGGCCGAGCCAATGTCGTTGATGGCTACTTGCGGCGAGGTGATGGAGGGACTTGGCATGTGGTGGGATGCTCCGGACAGGTTGAATCGTAGGGACAAATTGGTTGTTTTCCGTGACGCGCCGCGGCGTTACCGCCTGACGTCTCACGCGCACCCATAGCCCATGTGGACACAGGTACTTGTCGAGGGTACTAGACCCGTAGACGCAGGCCAAACGCGGTCTGCTCCACCGCAGGGGAATGCCGTTCCGCCGATAGTCTTCGTGTCGTGTATCCCGCTCCGTCGCCCGTGCCGCCGCCATATCCGTATCTGGCGCCGATGCCGCGGCGAATCCGCAAGGTCGGCGCGCCCCTCGGCGTGATCATCGGGCTGGGCGTGCTGATCGGCTGCGTCCTGATCCTGACCACACTGACCAACCCGATCGGCATGACCATCGGATTCGTGCTGGCCAGCATCGCGACCGCCGTGGTGCTGCTGACCTACCTGTGGTTCGACCGCTGGGAGCCCGAACCTCCGCGGCTGCTGATCTTCGCGTTCATCTGGGGCGCCTCGATCAGCGTCGTCATCTCGGTGATCCTGGAAACCATGTCGACGCCGCTGCTCGGCAAGGACGGCTTCGCCGCGATGGCCATCGGCGCACCGGTGATCGAAGAGGCCGCCAAGGGCGTGTTCCTGCTGCTGATGATGACCGGCCGGCGCCGCAACGAACTGAACTCGCTGACGGACTGCCTGGTCTACGCCGGTTTCGTGGCCGCGGGCTTCGCGTGGCTGGAGAACATCTTCTACATCGCCATGGGCGAAACCATCGCGCATTCCCTGCTCACCGCCGCGCTGCGGCTGATCATGGGCCCGTTCGCGCACCCGCTGTTCACCAGCATGACCGGCATCGGCGTGTACCTCGCGCTGCAACATCGCGGCGCCGGCGCCAAGGTGCTCTACATCGGACTCGGCTACGTGGCCGCGGTGGTCATGCACATGTTGTGGAACGGTTCGACCGTCGTCGGCGCCGGCGCCTACTTCGCGGTCTACCTGTTCTGGATGGTGCCGATCTTCACCCTCGCCATCGTCACCGGTGTGCTGGGCCGTCGCCGCGAGCAGCGGGTGGTCGCCGAGAAGCTGCCCGGACTCATCGCCTCCGGCCTGATCACCCCCAACGAGGCGACGTGGCTCGGATCGATGCGCGCCCGCAAGGCCGCGATCGCGACGGCGACGCGGATCGGCGGCGCACCGGCCGGTAAATCGGTGAAGGAGTTCGCCGTGCAGGTCGTCGAGCTGGCGTTCGTTCGGGACCGCATCGACCGCGGGCTGGCCGATGAGCGGACGTATCAGCGGCATGCCGAGGAGGCGTACTGGCTCACCGCCACGCGGGCGCAGGCGCCGGTGCTGCAGTGGCTGACCAATTACCGGGCGGCGTGACTTAACGGCTTGCGCGGGTCAGCGATACTTTTTGCATGCTCGCGCACCTTCTCGACGTCCTGCCGGCGTTCCTGGTCGCGTCGGTGATCCTGGCCGCGCTGCCCGGACCGGCGACGGCACTGTTCCTGCACCGCTCGGTGCGCGACGGCCGCAAGGCCGGTCTGGCGGCCGTCGTCGGCAACGAGATCGGCGTCTGCGGGTGGACGCTGGCCGGCGGTGGCGGGCTCTCGATCCTGCTCGCGGCCAACCACTGGCTGTCGCTGGGGCTACACGTCGTCGGTGCCGCCATCCTGATCTGGCTGGGCATCAGTGCCTGGCGCAGCGCGAAGCACCCCACCGACATGGCCGTGACCATGCCCCTGCGGGGACGGACCCCGGCTGCGGCGTTCCGCGCCGCGCTCGTGTCGATCGCCGCCAACCCGAAGGCCGCGGCCTTCGGCATCGTGGTGCTCCCCCAGTTCCTGCCGGCCGGCGGGCCGGTGCTGCCGACGCTGCTGGTACTCGCCGCCATTCAGCTGGTGATCGACACCTCGTGGTGCGTCGGCGTCGTCCTGGCGGCCGACCGGGCCCGGAACCTCTTGAGCCGCACCCACATTCGTCAGCGCATCGAACGCGCCATGGGCGGCATCCTCGTCGCGCTCGGTATCGGGCTTGCCGCCGACGCTTAGTGCGCGGCCGCGTCCCAACTGGGGCCGTAGCCGACCGACACCTCGAGCGGCACGTCCAGCGGGTAGGCACTGCCCATCTGCTCGCGCACCAGCGTCTCCAACGCCTCCCGCTCGCCCTCGGCGACCTCGAACAACAGCTCGTCGTGCACCTGAAGCAGGATTCGTGACTTCAGCCCGGCGTCCTTCATCGCGCGGTCGACGTTGATCATCGCGACCTTGATGATGTCGGCGGCGCTGCCCTGGATGGGCGCGTTGAGCGCGGCGCGCTCGGCGGCCTCGCGGACGTTGCGGTTGCTGCTGTCGAGTTCCGGCAGGTAGCGCCGGCGGCCGAGCACCGTCGAGGTGTAGCCGTCCTTGCGGGCCTGTTCGACGACCGAGTGCAGGTAGTCGCGCACCCCGCCGAACCGGTCGAAGTACTGGTCCATCTGCTGCTTGGCTTCTTCGGTCGAGATCTTCAACTGCGATGCCAGGCCATAGGCCGACAACCCGTACGCCAGGCCGTAGGACATGGCCTTGACCCGGCGGCGCAGCTCCGCGGTGACCTCTTCGCTCGGCACACCGAAGGCCCGCGACGCGACGAAGGTGTGCAGGTCCTCGCCGGTGTTGAACGCTTCGATCAGCCCGGCGTCGCCCGACAGGTGCGCCATGATGCGCATCTCGATCTGGCTGTAGTCGGCCGTCATGAGCTCGGTGAAGCCCTTGCCGACGACGAAGGCCTCACGGATCTGACGGCCCGCCTCGGTGCGGATCGGGATGTTCTGCAGGTTCGGCTCGGTCGAGGACAACCGGCCGGTGGCCGCGATGGTCTGGTTGAACGTGGTGTGGATCCGGCCGTCGGAGGCGACCGCGTTCAGGAGTCCGTCGACGGTGACCTTGAGCCGGGTCGCGTCGCGGTGCGCCAGCAGGTGCTGCAGGAACGGATGGCCGGTCTTGTCCAGAAGTGATTGCAGCGCATCGGCATCCGTGGTGTAGCCGGTCTTGGTGCGCTTGGTCTTCGGCATCTCGAGCTTGTCGAACAACACCACCTGGAGCTGCTTGGGCGAGCCCAGGTTGATCTGCTCACCGATCGCCGCGTAGGCGGCCTCGGCGGCATCGCGAATCTGGTCGGAGAACTGGCTCTGCAGCCGGCCGAGCAGTTCGATGTCGACGGCGATGCCGGCGTCCTCCATCTCGGCGAGGGCTCGCTGCACCGGCAGCTCCATCTGGCCGAGCAGTGCCAGCGAGTCGATCTTGGCGAGTTCCACGTCCAGCGCGTCGGCCAGATCGCCGACGGCCGCGGCGCGCACGATCAGCGCCTGGACCGCGGCGTCGTCGACCTCGTCGGGGTCGTCGAGCAGGGAAAGCTGTTGCTCCTCCTTGCTTTCCGCGCGCAGTTCACGACCCAGGTACCGCACCGACAGGTCGTCGAGGGCGAAGCTGCGCTGCCCCGGGCGGACCAGATAGGCGGCCAGCGCGGTGTCCGAGGTGACGCCGGCGAGCGTCCAGCCGCGGCCCAGCAGGTCGTGCCATGCCAGCTTGGCCTCGTGCAGCGCCTTCGGCGGGCCGGGATCGGCCAGCCACGACGCCAGCGCCGCTTCGTCCTCGGCGTCCAGCCGCGCGGTATCGATGTAGACGCCCTCGCCGCTGGCCGACACGATCGCGACCGCCGTGGCGTCGGCGTCGAAGGCCTTGTGGGTGCCGGCGACGGCCATGCCGAAGCGGCTGCCGTTGCTGTGCTCGGCGAGCCACGCCGCCAGGGTGCCCGGCTCCAGCACTCCGCCGCGGACGTCGAAGCCGAGTTCGACCTCGGGCTCCACAGGCGACAGCGTCTCGAACAGCCGGTCCCGCAGGACCCGGAACTCCAGGTCGTCGAACAGCTGATGGATGCGGTCGCGGTCCCACGGCTGCACCCGCAGCGCCTCCGGGGTGTGCGCCAGCGGCACGTTCCGGACCAGATCGGTCAGCTCACGGTTGAGGATGACGTTCGAGAGGTTGGCCCGCAGCGAGTCGCCGACCTTGCCCTTGACCTCGTCGACATGGTCGACGAGCGCCTGCAGCGAGCCGTACTGGTTGATCCACTTGGACGCCGTCTTCTCCCCGACGCCGGGGATGCCGGGCAGGTTGTCGCTCGGGTCGCCGCGCAGGGCCGCGAAGTCCGGGTACTGCGTCGGGGTGAGGCCGTACTTCTCCACCACCGCCTCGGGGGTGAAGCGGTGCAGGTCGCTGACGCCCTTCTTCGGGTACAGGACCGTCACGTCGTCGGTGACGAGCTGCAACGAGTCACGGTCACCGGTGACGACCAGCACCCGGAAATCCTCGGCCTCGGCCTGCGTGGCCAGCGTGGCGATCAGATCGTCGGCCTCGAAGCCGTCTTCGGCCAGCACCGTGATACCGAGTGCGCCCAGCACCTCTTTGGTGATGTCGATCTGGCCGCGGAACTCGTCGGGAGTGGCGGCCCGCCCCTCCTTGTACTCCGGGTACTTCTCCTTGCGGAACGTCTTGCGGGAGACGTCGAAAGCGGCCGCGACGTGCGTCGGCTTCTCGTCACGCAGCAGATTGATGAGCATGGCGGTGAAGCCGTAGACCGCGTTGGTGGTCAGCCCGCCCTGCGTCTTGAAGTTCTCGGCGGGCAGCGCGTAGAACGCCCGGAACGCCAATGAATTGCCGTCCAGCAGCATCAATGTGGGCTTGGTGGGCGGGGCGTCCGTTGCGGTGGGGCTCACGGTCCTAACTCTATTCAGCCCCACCGACAGCCAGTAACCGCCGCGCCATGTTCACCAACTCCCGGGCCGCCGGGCTCATCGGCCCGCCGGCCCGCCACGCGAACACCAGCCGCCCTCGCAGCGCCGGCGTCAGCCTGATCAGATGCAGATCGGCGCGCGAGCGGACCATCGCTTGCGGCAGCACGGCCACCCCCAAACCCCGGGCCGCGAGGTCGGCCAGGGCCTGCGGCGTGCTCGCCTCGAACGCGACGTGGACGTCGACGCCGGCGTCCGCGCACGCCCCGTCGAACTGGTGCCGGATGCCGGTGCCGACGGGTAGCGCGATGACGGCGCGGCCGGCGAGCTCGGGCAGCCGCACGGTTCGCCGGGTGTGCCACGGATCGTCGAGAGCGACGGCGGCCACGATCGGCTGATCGGTCACGACGACGGCAGCCAGGCCTTCCGACAGCTCGATACCGACGGAGACGATGGCGGCGTCCAACTGCCCGGTGCGGATGCCCTCGATCAGCACGTCCGAGTTGTCGGTGCCGAGCGTGATGTCGACGTGTGGATGGGCCTCGTGGAACCGGGCCAGCAGGCTCGGCATGTCGACGTCGTGCGCGGTGACCGTGCCGATGGTGACGGCGCCACGCACGAGGTCGCTCAATTCGCCGACCGCGGTGCGCGCGTCGGCCGCCGCCGCGAGGGCCGCCCGCGCATGCGGCAGCACGGCCCGCCCCGCCGCCGTCAGCCGGACCTCTCGCCGGGCGCGGTCGAACAGCGGCTCGCCCAGTTCCCGCTCCAGCCGGGCGATCTGGGCGCTGACCGCGGGTTGCGCGACGTGGATGCGTTCGGCGGCGCGGGTGAAGTTGGCTTCCTCGGCGACGGCGACGAAGTACTCGAACTGCCGCAGTTCCATAAGCAGAAATTATAGTTTGTGGACCAGATCGATATTGGACTTATGATTCAGCCGCGCCGAGGCTGGAGTCATGACACCAGTACTCATCGCCGGCGCCGGTATCGGCGGCCTCACCACAGCCTTGACGCTGCACGCGCGCGGCTTCGACGCGCTCGTGCTGGAACGCGCACACGACCTGCAGCCGTTGGGAGTTGGGATCAACCTGCTGCCGCATGCGGTCCGCGAACTCACCGAGCTCGGGCTCGGTGACGCGTTGACCGCCATGGCGGTGGCCCCGTCGGCCATCCGCTTCTACACCCACCGCGGCGACCTGCTGTTCACCGAACCCCGCGGACTGGCGGCAGGCGATGCCTATCCGCAGCTGTCGGTGCACCGTGGCCGGCTGCAGATGATGCTGCTCGACGCCGTGCGTGAACGCCTCGGCGCCGACGCGGTCCGCACCGGCAGCGGGGTCACCGGATTCCGGCAGCACGCCGACGGCGTCGTCGTGGACACCGCGGCAGGCGAGGTCGCGGGCTCTGCGCTCGTCGGCGCCGACGGCATCAACTCCGTGGTGCGCGCGGCCCTGCACCCGGGCGATGACCCCTTGCTGTCGTCCGGTATCACCATGTACCGCGGCGCCTGTGACATCACGCCGTTCCTCGACGGGCACACCATGGCAATCGTCAAGGCCGACAACGGGGTTGACCTCATCACGTACCCCATCGGCGGTGGCCAGGTGAACTGGGTCCTCCAGGTCCCCGCCGGGCAGCCCGGCCCACTACAGGGCGATGCCAAGTGGAACGCGCCCGCGACTGCCGACGATGTCCTGCCGCACGTGGCCGACTGGCACCTCGACTGGCTCGACATGGACGCGCTGATCGGCCGCACCCCGGCCGTGTTCAGTTACCCCATGGTCGACAAGGACCCCCTGCCGCACTGGGGTGACGGCCGGGTGACCCTGCTCGGTGACGCCGCCCACCCGATGTACCCCGTCGGGGCCAACGGGGCATCGCAGTCGATCGTGGACGCGCGGGTGCTCGCCGACGAACTGGCGTCCCACGGCTTCGCCGGGCTGCGCAGTTACGAGCGGGCGCGCCTTGCCGAGACCGCCGATGTCATCGCCGCCAACCGCGAGATGCACGTCGCGGGGGCGTCGCGGGCGCCGGCGGATTTGGCGCGGGTCACCACCCGGTACCGGACGGAGACGGCGAATAGCACCCGAGGCGGCGCAACTGCTCACTGATCGCGTCCGCCCGGTCCGTGATCGCCGCGATGTGCCCGTCGGGCCGCACCAGCACGTAGGAGCCGGCCGGCACGTCGTATTCGGGTCCGGGTCTCAGGCACACCTGCGGGACACCGAAATCGACTGCTGCTCCGCCGAATTCGAGCACCGTCCAGTGCGGTCCGCGGAAGACGTCGAACAGCCGGCGGCCGTCGGGCAACAGGCCGTCGGGGGCGCGGTCACCGGCCTGTAGCGCGCCCGGCGCGCGCTCCGCACCCGCCACGGGCCCGCCCCGGTAGCTGATGTCCAGCTGATGGATGGCGGACGGCGCCGGCCCGGTCGCGGCGAAGCCCTGGCGGTGCAGCGCACCGCTGAGCGCAAGTACGTTGGCCGCCACCGGCATCCGTTCGGCGGCGTAGCTGTCCAGCAGTTCATCGGGCGCGCCGGCCAGCACGGCGGCCAGTTTCCAGCCGAGGTTGTAGGCGTCCTGCACGCCGGTGTTGACGCCCTGTCCCCCGGCCGGCGAATGGACGTGGGCGGCGTCACCGGCCAGCAGCACGCGACCCAGGCGGAACTGTTGTGCCATCAGTAGATTCACGCGGTACTCCGAGATCCACCGCAGGTCCGACAACACGACATCACGTCGCCCCGAGCGCTGGTCCAGCAGTTCCCGCATGCCGTCCAGAGTCAGAGCGGGCGGGTCCTCGCCCGGCGCCATCGTCACCACCAGCTGGAAGTGCTCGGTACCCGGCAGGTTCCACAACGAGAACCGCTTGGTTTGGTCACCGTCACGCGTGAGCAGGTGGCAGCACCGGCCGTCGAGTCCGGTCGCCCGGACGTCGCCCACGATGATGCGTTCCTCGGTCAGCGCCCCGCCGAGAAACTCCACGCCGGACACCTTGCGCACGGTGCTGCGGCCGCCGTCCGCTCCGACGAGATAGTCGGCGCGGATCGGACCGCGGCGGGTCTGCACGGTCACACCGTCGCCGTCTTGCTCGAAACCCGTTACCTCGGTATCGAATTCGATGAACCCACCGAGTTCGGCGAACCGCGCCGCCAGGATCTGGTCGGTCCGCCACTGCGGTATCAGCCAGGTGAAGGGATACGGCACGGCCGGCGTGGCCGCGAGTTCGGGCAGCCCCAGGAGTTCGTAGATCGGCTTGGTCCAGACCACCTCGGCGCCGCGGTACAGGCGCATGGGCGGAAACGTCTCGCCGGCCGCGAGCACGGCGCCGATGACGCCGAGGTCGTCGAACACTTCGAGGGTGCGCGGTTGCAGTCCCTTACCGCGTGAACCGGGAAACAACGCCGGCGCCCGGTCCAGCACGCGAACCGGTACGCCTCGGCGCGCCAGCTCGATGGCGAGGGTCAGTCCGGTCGGCCCGGCACCGGCGATCACCACGCTCATCGGGCACCGCCCAGCAGGGGCAGCAGTACCTCGTCGATGAGCCGCGCACTGAAGGCGGCGTCGACGGGCCGGTCGAGGTGCATCTGCCGCAGGATCATCGCTTCGGCGACGTCGTGGATCAGGTCGACGTCGGCGTCGGGGGCGATGTCACCCCGTGCGATGGCGCGCTGGAGCGCGTCGTGGAACGGCGAAAGCTCCTCTTTGTCCAGATGCTGGCGGATGGCCTCGGCGAGTTGGTCGTCGTGGCGCATGAGCGTCGCGAGTTCGGCCGTGACGCGCGTCAGCGGGTCAGCGACGTTCGCAGCGATGGCGTCCATCACGGCGAACAGGTCGGTACGCAGCGTCCCGGTATCGGGCATCGACGCGTTGCGGGCAGCGTCGGCGGCGTCGAGCGTGGCACGGACGAGTTGCGCCTTGTTCGGCCAACGGCGATAGATGGTCGCCTTGCTGGCACCTGCCCGCACCGCGACCGCGTCGATGGTCAATGCCGCGTAACCCCGCTCGACGAGCAAGTCGGCTGTCGCCGCGAGCACCGCCTGTTCCCGCTCCATCCCTCGAACCATGACCGAAGTGTACGAAACCGTTTCGTACACTTCAAAATCTTTTCCCGGTTGCCGGGATAAAACTGCAACACGTTTCAGTTTCCGGCCTATTGGCAGCTACGCTGAGCTCGTGCCAGGAGTGACGGACGCCGGGAGTCAACCGGCAATTGAAGGTTGGTGGGACACCGACGAAAACGGTGCGCCGCACCTGATCGGGGCCAAGTGCCCGCAGTGCGGGACCTACGTTTTCCCGCCCCGCGCCAATAACTGCCCCAGCCCGGCCTGTGACAGCGACGTGCTCGAGCCCGTCGCGTTGTCGCGCCGCGGCACGGTGTGGAGCTACACCGAGAACCGGTATCCCCCGCCGGCGCCCTACCCGGCCGCTGATCCGTTCGAACCGTTCGCCATCGCCGCCGTCCAGCTGGAGGCCGAGGGCCTCATCGTGCTGGGCAAGGTCGTCGAGGGCACGCTCGCTGCGGATCTCAAGGTCGGCATGGAGATGGAACTGACCACCATGCCGCTGTACACGGACGCCCACGGTGTCGAGCGGACCACCTATGCCTGGGAGATCGCGAAGTGAGTACGCCTGAGCCGTTGTACATCCTCGGTGCGGGTATGCACCCGTGGGGCAAGTGGGGCCGCGACTTCACCGAGTACGGCGTCGTCGCCGCCCGCGCCGCACTGGCCGAGGCCGGCCTGGACTGGCGTCAGATCCAGCTGGTCGCCGGCGCCGACACCATCCGCAACGGCTACCCCGGCTTCATCGCCGGTTCGACGTTCGCCCAGAAGCTGGGCTGGAACGGCGTGCCGGTGTCGTCGTCGTACGCCGCGTGCGCCAGTGGTTCGCAGGCCCTGCAGAGCGCCCGTGCCCACATCCTCGCCGGCTTCTGCGACGTAGCGCTGGTCATCGGCGCCGACACCACGCCCAAGGGTGCCTTCGCCCCCGTCGGTGGCGAGCGCAAGAACGACCCCGACTGGCAGCGCTTCCACCTGCTGGGTGCGATGAACCCGGTGTACTTCGCCCTGCTGGCCCGCCGCCGCATGGACCTGTACGGCGCCACCTCTGAAGACTTCGCCCAGATCAAGGTGAAGAACTCCAAGCACGGCCTGAACAACCCGAATGCCCGGTACCACAAAGAGGCTTCGGTCGAGGACGTGCTGGCCAGCCCGGTCGTCTCCGACCCGCTGCGGCAGCTGGACATCTGCGCCACCTCGGACGGCGCCGCCGCGCTGATCGTGGCCAGCGCCGACTTCGCGCGAAAGCACCTCGGCTCGCTGGAGGGTGTGCCATCGGTGCGTGCGATCAGCACCGTCACGCCGCAGTACCCGCAGCACCTGCCCGAATTGCCGGACATCGCAACGGATTCCACCGCGGCCATCGCCGGGCCGGAACGGGTCTTCAAGGACCAGATCCTCGATGCGGCGTACGCCGAGGCCGGCATCGGACCCGACGACGTCAACCTCGCGGAGGTCTACGACCTGTCGACCGCGCTGGAACTCGACTGGTACGAACACCTTGGCCTGTGCGCCAAGGGTGAGGGCGAGCAGCTGCTGCGCTCCGGTGCCACCACCATCGGTGGCCGCGTGCCGGTCAACCCGTCGGGCGGTCTGGCGTGCTTCGGCGAGGCCATCCCGGCCCAGGCCATCGCGCAGGTGTGTGAGCTGACCTGGCAGCTGAAGGGCCAGGCCACCGGCCGCCAGGTCGAGGGTGCCCGCGTGGGCGTGACGGCGAACCAGGGCCTGTTCGGCCACGGTTCGTCGGTGATCGTCGCGCGCTAGTTCTCGAACCGCAGAACGTGCGGAAAGTCCCGGGAAATTACCGATTTCCCGGGGCTTTCTTGCACAGTGGACCAGTGATGATCTCGGTCCGGGTCAAGCCGGGCAGCCGCAAAGGACCGCTCGTCGAGACCGACGACGACGGCACGCTGGTCGTGTACGTCCGCGAGCAGGCGGTCGACGGCAAGGCCAACACCGCGGTGATCCGGGTGCTGGCCGAACATTTCGACGTACCGAAGTCGCGGGTCGAGCTGGTGTCCGGCGGCGCCGCCCGGATCAAGCGGTTCCGCATCGACGAATAACGCGGATACTGCAGTCATGCCCCGCATCACCGCTGTCCTCGGCGACATCACGAAGCAGGACGTCGACGCGATCGTCAACGCCGCCAACAACGCGATGCGTGGTGGTGGCGGCGTCGACGGCGCCATCCACCGGGCGGGTGGGCCCGCTGTGCTCGCGGATTGCATCGAACGTTTCCCGCATGGCCTGGCGACCGGCGATGCCGGCTGGACCACCGCGGGCAACCTCCCGGCACGCTGGGTGATCCACACCGTCGGGCCGAATTACCGCGCGGGCCAACGCGATCCAGAGCTGCTGCGGTCCTGTTACCGGCGGTCACTCGAAGTCGCGGACGAACTCGGCGCGCAGAGCGTGGCTTTCCCGTTGATCAGCGCGGGTATCTATGGCTGGCCGCTGGACGACGCGGTCACGATTGCGGTCGAGACGGCCTCCACCGCCGACACCGCCGTCACTGACGTCAGATTCGTGGCGTTCAGCGACGATATCCACGACAGGATCATGCGACAGCTGCCGTAGGCCCCAGCTCAGGCGACGCCGAGGTAGGCGGCTCGGATGCTGTCGTCCTTCAGCAGATCCCGGGCATTGCCGCTGCGGGTGACGGCGCCGGTCTCCAGGATGTAGGCCCGATCGGACCGGCTCAGTGCCTGCTGGGCATTCTGCTCGACCAGCAGCACCGTGGTGCCCTGAGTGTTGATCTCGGAGATGATCCGGAAGATCTGGGAGATCACCATGGGCGCGAGACCCATCGACGGCTCGTCGAGCAACAGCACCTTGGGCCGGGCCATCAGTGCGCGGCCGATCGCCAGCATCTGCTGCTCGCCACCGGACAGCGTGCCGCCGGCCTGGCTGCGGCGTTCGGCCAGCCGCGGGAACGTCGTCAGCACCCAGTCGAGACGCTCGTCGTGGTGGTGCTTGGACTCGAATTTGCGCCCATAGCAACCCATTTCGAGATTCTCGATGATGGTCATACCGGGGAAGATGCCGCGACCCTCGGGCGCCTGGATGAGGCCCGCGGTCACGCGGCGATGCGCTTTCATCTTCGAGACGTCTTCGCCGTCGAACCACACCGAGCCCGACGACAACGGCAGCAATCCCGAGATGGCCCGCATCATGGTGGTCTTGCCCGCGCCGTTGGAGCCGAGCAGGGTGACCAGTTCGCCCTCCCGCACGACGAGCGAAATACCATGCAGCGCTTGAATTCTGCCGTAGTGGACGACGGCGTCACGGACCTCCAGCAGCACGGGCCGCGGGTCGAGGTCGGTGGACTCAGAGCTGGTCATCGGGCACCCCCAGATAAGCGGCGATGACCTTCGGGTCCTCGCGGATCTCGGCCGGTAGGCCTTCGGCGATCTTGCGGCCGAACTCCAGCACCACGATCCGGTCGGTGACACCCATGACCAGCCGCATGTCGTGTTCGATCAGCAGCACGGTGTAGCCGTCGTCCCGGATCGCCTGGATCAGCTCGATGAGCGCGGACTTCTCACTCGGATTGAAGCCGGCGGCGGGCTCGTCCAGACACAGCAGCTTCGGCTCGGTGGCCAGGGCACGGGCGATCTCCAGCCGGCGCTGGTCGCCGTACGAGAGGTTCCGCGCCTTCTCCTCACCGCGGTGCGCGATGCCCACGAATTGCAGGAGCGCCGCGGCACGTTCGATGGCGTCGCGTTCCTCGCGGCGGTGCCGCGCGGTGCGCAGCAGCGCGCCCGGGACCGACGTCTTGTGCCGGGCATCGGTGCCGACGACGACGTTCTCCAGCGCCGTCATCTCGCCCCACAGCCGGATGTTCTGGAAGGTGCGCGCGATGCCGCGCCGGGTGATCTGGTGGCGCTTGATCTTGCCGAGCGGCGCGCCGTCGAACATCACCGATCCGGACGACGGCCGGTAGACACCGGTGATGGCGTTGAAGCAGGTGGTCTTGCCGGCGCCGTTGGGGCCGATGAGGCCGAGGATCTCGCCACGCCGGATGTCGAACGTCACCGCGTCGAGCGCGGTGAGCCCGCCGAATTTGACGGTGAGATCGGTTGTGGCCAAGAGCTTCTCACCCTCGGCGACCTGCACGTCCCGGTGCAGGGCGGCGAGTTCCTCGTCGGGTGCGGGCTCGAACGTGTCGCTCATGCCGCCGCCTTCGATTCGTCGGCGTTGCGTAGCAGCGCGCGCGCCGCCTTGCCGTAGGTCAGCAGCTGTTGACGTACCGGGAAGAGGCCCTGCGGCCGGAAGATCATCAGTACCACCAGTGCCAGGCCGAAGAACAGGTACTTGAGGTCGCCGAGATTGATGCCGAGGAAGTGCACTCCGAGCAGCCGGTTGGGCAGGTACACGATGATGAACGCGCCGATGATCACGCCGAGCTTGTTGCCCTGCCCGCCGAGGACCACCGCGCACAGGAACAGCATCGAGTTGATGATGTTGAAGGTGGGCGGCGCGACGTACTGCACCTGACCGGCATACAGCGCGCCCGACAGGCCGCCGATGCCCGCGCCGATGACGAACGCCCACAGCTTGAACTTGAACGTGTTGACACCCATGACTTCTGCGGCGTCCTCGTCCTCGCGGATGGCGACCCACGCCCGCCCGACGCGGCTGCGTTCCAGGTTGCCGACGAGCAGGAGGATGCCGACCATGAGCACCAGCCCCAGCCAGAACCACCACGTGCCGTAGTTCGCGGCGCCGGCGGAGTTACCGCTCGAGAACACGCCCGTCGGGAGTTTGTCCGTCTCCCCCAGTCGCGGATAGGCGATCTGGTTGAGGCCGCGGGCACCGTTGGTCAGGTCGGAGAGGTTGTCGGCCAGGAGCCGGATGATCTCGCCGAACCCGAGCGTGACGATGGCGAGGTAGTCGCCGCGCAACCGCAGTGTCGGGATGCCCAGCACCAGGCCGGCCATGGCGGTGACCGCCATGGCCAGGGGGACGCAGGCCAGCCAGGCCCAGTCCTTGTCGAGGAACCCGTCGACCCCGACCTGGTTCCAGGGGCTGTCGGGGCTGGTCAGCAGTGCGACGGTGTAGGCGCCGACGGCGTAGAAACCGACATAGCCGAGGTCGAGCAATCCGGCTTGGCCCACAACGACATTGAGGCCGATCGCGATGATCGCCACCATCGCGAACTGCGCCATGGTGCCGCCGAAGCTGATGCCGGGTGTGTTGAGGAACGACGGGGTGTGCAGCGGCAGGTACGCCACCAGAACGAACACGAGAACGCCGAAGGACCACTTCGCCGGTCTCGACTGTTGATCCCACCATCGGCGGATCTGGTCGCCGGGCGCCAGCAGGTAGCGGGCGACGCCGTCGTTTCGATGCTGCCCGCTCATGCGCGTGCCTTCCCGAGACTTTCACCGAGTATCCCGGTGGGACGGATCAACAGCACCAGCACGAGGAGGACGAATGCCACCACGTCGCGCCATTGGGTGCCGAAGAACGCCTGGCCGTAGTTCTCCATGATGCCGAGGATCAACCCACCGAGCAGGGCACCCCGCAGGTTGCCGATACCGCCGAGCACCGCGGCCGAGAAGGCCTTGATACCCAACAGGAAACCGCCTGAGTAGATGATGCCCTGCGGCACCTTCAAGGTGTAGAGCAGTGCCGCGGCGCCGGCCAGCAGGCCACCGATGAGGAACGTCGTCATGATGATGCGCTCCCGGGACACGCCCATGAGGGTGGCGGTCGTCGGGTCCTGCGCGACGGCGCGGATGCCGCGGCCGAACTTGGTGCGGTTGAGCGCGATGTCGGTGAGCAGCGCCAGCACGATGGCGGCCACGACGATGACGATGGTGACGTTCGAGATGTTCGCGCTGAAGAGTGTGAACTGAGTCTTGGGCTGTACCAGGATGATCGGCTGCTGGGCATTGCTGCCGCCGAAACCCTTCAGAATCTTCGGCAGCACGAAGTGCACGAATTCCTGGAGGACGAAGGACATGCCGATGGCGGTGATCAGGAACGTCAGCCCGCGCGCATTGCGGCGGCGCAGCGGCCGGTAGGCCACCACCTCCAGCCCGACGGCCGCGGCGCCGGAGACCAGCATCGCGACCACCATGGCGACGCCCAGGTAGAAGATCGTCAACCCGACGCCCAGGTTGTAGGCGTTTCCGCTGGGCTTGAACCCGAGAATGATCTCCAGCGCGAAGTACGCGCCGAACATGCCGAGCATGAAGATTTCCGAGTGCGCGAAGTTGATCAGTCGCAGCACGCCGAACACCAGGGTGTAGCCGACGGCGACGAGGGCATAGATCGCACCCCACGACAACCCGTCAATCGTCAACTGCCAGAACCCGTTCACCAGGTTGTCGACGTTGAAATTGATGTTGGCCGCGGTGCACACGTAGTGGCCGACGCAGTCGGGTGTCATCGGGTGGCGGCTCCTCGGTTATCGCGGTGGTGAGAGTCCAGGAACGACGACGCGCCCGGCACGGGGTCCGGACGCGTCGTCGTCTGCAGGTTCCTACTGGACCTTGTAGATCCAGATCAGGTTGGTGGTCAGCTCACCCTTGTTGTTCCACTGGTACTTGCGGGCCACGCCCTGACCTTCGTACTTGGTCACGAAGTCCAGCAGCGCGGGCCGGGTGACGGCACCCGAGTCGATGCCCTTGACCAGGATGGTGCCCAGGTCGTAGCCCTCGGTGCTGTACGTGCCGGGCTCCTGGCCGAACTTCTTGGTGTATTCCTCGGCGAACTGCTTGCTCGCCGGGCCGCACGGGCAGGACAGGATGGCGCCCTTCGTCGCCTCGCCGCCCTGCTTGACGAACTCGGGGTCCTTCGTGCCGTCGGCGCTGGCGAACGTCGCGGTGACGCCGCCGTCCTTGAGCTGCTGAGCGAACGTCGCGGCCTCGGCGTAGTAGCCGCTGTAGAAGATCGCGTCGGGCGCGGCACCCTTGATCTGGGTGACGGCCGCCGAGAAGTCCTTGTCGCCCTTCTTGACCGAGATGTTGCACGCCGAGTCGGCGACCGGCCCCAGCGTGGTGCGCACGGCCGTGGCCAGGCCCAGGCCGTAGTCGGTGCTGTCGTCGACGACGCAGACCTTCTTGTAGTTGAGCGTGTTCTTCAGGTAGTTCGCGACCGACGGGCCCTGCACGCCGTCGTTGGCCAGGCCGCGGAAGAAGGTCTTCCAGCCGTTCTCGCTCAGCGTCACGTTGGTGGCCGAGGCGGTGGCGGCGACGAGGCCGGCCTGGTCGAAGACGGTGCCGGTGGCCTTGGTCTCGCCGGAGAAGGCGGGGCCGACCAGACCGATGGTGAACTTGTCGTCGACGATCTGCGGCGCGATGCCCGTCGCCTTCTGTGGGTCACCCTCGGTGTCGAAGGTCTTGAGCGTCACCTGGCAGCCGGGGTTGGCCGCGTTGTGCTTGTCGATGGCGAGCTGCACGCCGTCCTTGATGTTGATGCCCAGTGCGGCGTCGGGGCCGTTCAGCGCGCCCGCCATGGCGATGTTCACCGGCGGGCAGGTGGCCTTGCCGTCACCGGCGGGATCGGCAGGAGTCGCGCCGGCGGCGCCCTTGACCTCGGCGCCGTTCTCGTCGATCTGCACCTGTTCGACGATCTTGAGATTCGAGCCGGCCGCGCCGCTCTGCTTCGGATCAGACTGGCTGCATCCCGCCAGACCGAACACGATCAAACCGGCACTGCCGACTGCAAGAGCATTCCGAGCTACGCGACTGCGCACGCTTCACCTCCGGGTCATGGTTACGTGGCACCGGATGCGGCCTGCACTCTTCGCAAGTGGGGCCGACATCCGCTGCTTCGCGTAGACAGTAACCAACACGGCGCGGCTATACGCGCTGTTGAGCGATGCTGGCCGACGTTGTCTTCATCGGACCTGTGTAAATGCTGCGGCCGGAAACACAGAGTTAACGGGACGCGCCCGCGGGACTCAGCCGGCTGACGGTTCTGTCGCTTCCGCGGCCGGCGGATCCAGCGTCTCGACGACGACCTCGGCGACCCGTTTCATCGTGGTGCGACGGTCCATGGCCGCCCGCTGAATCCACTTGAACGCCTCGGGTTCGGTCATGCCCTGCTTGGTCTGCAGGATGCCCTTGGCGCGCTCGACGAGCTTGCGTGTCTCGAGCCGGTCGGACAGCGACAGGACTTCCTTCTCCAGCGCTGTCAGCTCACCGAAGCGGCTCACCGCGACCTCGATGGCCGGCACCAGATCCGTGATGGAGAACGGCTTGACCAGATAGGCCATGGCACCCGCATCGCGGGCCCGTTCGACCAGCTCACGCTGGGAAAACGCGGTCAGGATCACGATAGGCGCGATGCGCTTGGCGGCGATCTCGGACGCGGCGTCGATGCCGTCACGGCGCGGCATCTTCACATCCATGATCACCAGGTCAGGCTTGAGCTGCTCGGCGAGCTCGACGGCCTCCTGGCCGTCGCCGGCCTCGCCGACGATCTCGTAGCCCTCCTCGCGGAGCATCTCCGCCAGGTCCAGCCGGATGAGCGCCTCATCCTCGGCCACGAGGACACGGCGCGGTGCGACATCAGATGTTGACCCGGTCATCCCCATATTGTCGCGTGAGCGGTCCGATGAAGCGACCTCGGGGCGCGGCGGGCCCGGAGAATCACATCAACTATGGTGGTACACCGCACCCGATCAACGGGTGCGACGCCCTCGTATCCCAACTGGCAGAGGAAACGGATTCAAAACCCGTGCAGTGTGAGTTCGAATCTCACCGAGGGCACCAAAGCTCGCCGCTAAACTGCAGGCATGGGGGCACTGCGAGTCACTGCTGATGGGCTGTTCGCCGTTGCCGGTCAACTCGAGCAGCATGCCCAAGCTCTGTCCGCACACGTCACCAGTGGCGCGCTGCTTCCCGAAGGTCAGTCCACCGCGGATGTCGTCGCCGAGATCCAATCGCGCATCGATGCCGCGTCCGCCGCACATGCCGAACGGATCTGGTCTGTCGTCTCCGCGCTGACCGCCGCCGGACGCGCCTATACCGACTCCGACAGCTCGGCCACGGCAGCATTGGCGGAGTAGCCATGATGGCCGAACTCGAGTTGCCGACGCTGGCACAGATCACCGATTGGGATGTGCAACACCTGGTCGACGCCGCCGCGCAGTGGAACAAGACCGCCGATCTGTGGGAGAACTCATTCCACGACGTCTGGCAGGGCACCCTGCGTCCCGGCGGCACCACGTGGGAAGGCAGTGCGGCGGAGAACGCGCAGGACATCGCGTGGCGCGACCTGGTCAAGGTCCGTGGCTCGGCCGACGCACTACGGACCGCCGCGAGTATCGCCCACGCCGGCGCCGCGTCGCTGTCCGACGTGAAGCGATTGGCGCTCAACGCAATTGACGAAGCGCGTACCAACGAGTTCACCGTCTCCGAAGACCTGTCGGTGACCGAGGTCAGATACCGGTTCGTGGCGAGGGAACGCGAGTCGCGCGAGTCCATGGCCGATGACCACTCCGCCGACATCCGGCACTTCGCCGCGAATCTCGTTGCCCTGGACCGGGATATCGCGCACCGCCTCCGGGCAACCATGTCCGGGATCGGCGCCCCGATCTATTCGGTCTGAGCCGCCAAACCCGAGGGCCTCCCCGGCGCATGACACGCCAGGGAGGCCTCGTCCGCACCCGGGTTATGCGCCCTGATGCTGATGTGACTTGCTGTCCGCCGGCGAAGTCTTGCCACCGGTGTCGCCGTTCGACCGTCCCGTCGGCTTCGACGGCTCACTGGCAGCGGGGGCCGGCTTCTTCGTCTTGCCCGGCTTCTTGCCCTTGCCCTTGGCGGCCGGCCTGTCGCCGTCCTTGCCGTCGGTCGACTTGCCCTCGGCCGCAGCGTCTTTGGCCGGCTTCTTGGATTCGTTCGCGGCCTTCGGCTCCGCCGACGCAGGCGAATCGGACTGCGGGGTTTCTGCTTTGGGCGCTTCCGCCTTCGGCGTTTCCGCCTTGGGCGTCTCTTCCTTCGGGGTCTCCGTCTTGGGCGTTTCGACCTTCGGAGTTTCTTCCTTCGGGGTCTCGGCCTTCGGGCTCTCCGCCTTCGGGGTGTCTTCCTTCGGGGTTTCAGCCTTGGGATCCTCAGTCTTGGGATCCTCGACCTTGGTCTCCACGGCCTTCGGGTCGACCGCTCCCGCGGTTTCGTGCTCGACGGCGTCGACCACCTTGACGTCACCCGCCTCGGGCTTGTCGCCGGCCTTGACGTGGTCGGCGGTGTCCTTCGTACCACCCACCTGAGACTTCAGCTCCGTCGCGGCCCGGTTGGCCTCCGAGAGGGTGTCCGCACTGATCGAGGCGGCGGCGGATGCCAGGCTCGCGGTGGTACTCGGTTGCGCCGCAGCGGGTTTGAAGATGCCCGCCAGCAGGCTCTGGAACGCCTTGACGGCGTTGTTGACCGCGGTCTGCAGCGATGCGGTGAACGACGCGAAGGCTTTCTGGGCCTGAGCCAGCGCCTTCTGTATCAATTGGGCCAGCGCCACGATCGGCGAGACGATGACCGGCGGAAGACCGATGGCATCCGAGATCACCTTCACCGCCAGCTTCGCCGTCCAGTCCGCCTGGAAGATGCCGTAACCGGTGTCCGTGCCCGGCGTGCCGTCACGGGTGGTGTAGATGAATATCGGGCCGGTGTAGGTCAGCGCCCGCCAGGCAGTGATGAAGTCCGAGATGAAATCGGCCTGCTTCTGGTTGCTCGTGGGATCGACGACGCCGAGTTGGTCCAGCACGGTCTGGAAGCCGTACTCGGTGGCCCAGATCAGCTTGTCGCCGTCACCGTTCTGCACCATGATCGCCCGCATTTGCTGCAGCTGGTACAGCGGCGCGAGTGGGTTCAAGGCACCCTGCGAGAACTTCAGGACCTGGTTGAACTCGTACGGGTGGAACGAGATCGCGTCGAAAAAGCGGCTCTTCACAGATGAGGGTGTAGAGGTGGTTGGCGCGTCGTTGCCGGGATAGAGGTCGAGGTCTCTCGAAAATGA
>NZ_JBJIAL010000060.1:0-21596 GCF_045310895.1 Mycobacterium sp. SMC-18 | reverse complement strand
CATTTTCGAGAGACCTCGACCTCTATCCCGGCAACGACGCGCCAACCACCTCTACACCCTCATCTGTGAAGAGCCAGATAACCCGGCAGCAGATCGAATATCTCCTCATTGATCGCCGCCGCGTCGATCTCGCCGCGTTCGACGGCGTCGGCGAGCACTCCGTCCAGCACCAACTTGCGCTGCAGGACGAACTTCTCCTGCATCACCGCCTGCAGACCCGGGCTGTGCGACATCTCGTTCAGCACCGCCCGCATGGTCGGCGTGTGTTCGCGCGCCTGTTCGCAGGTGGCCCGTCCGATCTCCAGCAGGTCGCCGCGCAGCGAGCCGGTGCGGGGTGGCACGGCGGATTGCCGGGTGCCCTCGATGAACGCAGCCTGCACCAGGTCCGCCTTCGACGGCCAGCGCCGGTACATCGTCGCCTTGCTCGCTTTGGCCTTGGTCGCCACGGCTTCCACACTCAACCGGTCGTAGCCGTGCTCCCGTAACAGTTCGAGTGTGATGGCCAGAAGTTCGGCTTCCCGCTCACTCCATGGGCAGCCGGAGCTCGCGGGCATGTCCTCTGACATCGCCGTGCCCCTTTCTGCCGCACTCACCCAAGATGGAATACCAGAGATACACCGTGGCGTTGCACTTCGTTGCGGCAATGTGCGCAGGCTTTTGCTCATATGTCAATCCGGTTGCGATCGCACGTACGGTACCGTACCGTTCTGCTTTACGGGACGATTTGACGAGGTTGCTGCGGCTGCTCGTCAACGGGGGCGTCGAAAGGCTGTGGCTTGAGCAAGTTTTCGGTGAGCAAGTTGGCGCGCCGGCAGTGGATCGCCATCGTGGTGATCGTGGTGATCGCTCTGGTCGCGTTCAGTGTCGACCGATTGCGGGGCATCTTCGGTTCCGACAACGAGATATCGCGGCCCGGATCAGAAGCCCTGGAGAACACCGGCTACAACCCGAAACGGGTGTTGTTCGAAGTGTTCGGTTCACCAGGATCCACAGCCACGATCAATTTTCTGGACATCAATGCACAGCCGCAGCGCGTCGAGAACGTCACCCTGCCGTGGTCGCAGGCCCTGACCACCGACGATCCGACGATGTACGCCGACCTCCGCGCGCAGGGTGATGGCAGCACCATCGGCTGTCGCATCACCGTCAACGGCATCGTCAAGGACGAAAGGTCCACGAACCACGTGAACGGTTACATCGCCTGCTTGGACAAGACGGCATGAGCGAGCATCGCAGCGACGCCGCCGTCGAGGGTGCCCTGCCGGCACGGCTCATCCGCAAGTTCGCACTGCCGATCCTGCTGATCTGGATCGCCATCGCCGGCGTTTCCAATACCATCTCGCCGCAGCTCGAAGTGGTCGGCTGGGAGCGCTCGGTCGGGCAGAACGCACCCGATGCGCCCGGCATTCTCGCGATGCGGCACATCGGCGAGGTCTTCCACGAATTCGATTCCGACAGTGCGGCAATGCTCGTGATCGAGGGCGACAAGCCGCTCGGTCCGGAAGCCCACAACTACTACGACGGCTTGGTCAAGCGCCTCCAGGCCGACAAAGAGCACGTCGAGCACGTCCAGGACTTCTGGGGTGACCCGCTCACCGCCGGCGGTTCCCAGAGCAAGGACGGCAAGGCGGCACTGACGCAGCTGTATCTGCGCGGTAACCAGGGCGAAGCGATGTCGAACATCTCCGTCGACGCCGTCCGCAAGATCGTCGCCGACGATCCGCCGCCACCCGGTATTCGTGCGTACATCACCGGTGCTTCCCCGCTGGTGACCGACAACTTCGAAGTCGGCAGCGCGGGCACCAACGAGGTCACCGGCGTCACCTTCCTGGTCATCGGCATCATGCTGCTGTTCGTCTACCGCTCACTGGTGTCGATGCTCATCGTCCTGCTGACCGTCGCCATCGAACTCGCGGCGGCCCGTGGCGTCGTGGCGGTCCTCGCGCACGCCGGCGTCATCGGTCTGTCCACCTACGCGACAAACCTGCTGACCCTCCTCGCCATCGCCGCCGGTACCGACTACGCGATCTTCGTCGTCGGCCGCTACCAGGAGGCGCGCGGCAAGGGCATGGACCGAATCTCGGCCTACCACGACATGTGGCATGGCACGGTCCATGTGATGGTCGGCTCCGGACTGACCATCGCCGGCGCCGTGGCGTGCATGCAGTTCACGCGACTCCCCTACTTCCAGACCCTCGGCATTCCCGCCGCCCTCGGCGTGCTCGTGACGTTGGCCGCTGCGCTGACGTTGGGGCCGGCGGTGTTGTTGATCGCCACCCGGTTCGGGCTACTGGAACCCAAGGTCGCCCAACGGGCACGGGGCTGGCGCCGCATCGGCACCGCCATCGTGCGCTGGCCCGGCCCGATCCTGGTGGTGACCGGCGCGATCGCGCTCATCGGTGTGTTCGCGCTGCCCGGCTTCGAGGTGAGCTACGACAGCCGTCCATACATCCCTGCCAGCGCACCCGGTGTCGTCGGCATGGAAGCCGCCGAACGGCACTTCACCGAGGCACGCATCAACCCCGAGCTGGTGATGATCGAAGCCGATCACGACATGCGCAACCCGGCGGACATGCTGATCCTCGAGCGCGCCGCCAAGGCCGTGCTCCACACACCGGGAATCGCTCTGGTGCAATCGATTACGCGGCCGCTGGGTACGCCGATCACCCACAGCTCCATCCCGTTCCAGATCAGCGCCTCGAGTGCCAGCCAGATCATGAACCTGGGCTACCAGAAGGACCGGGCCAACGATCTGCTCAAGCAGGCGGGCGAGATCGACAACACCATCAGCGTGCTCAAGCAACAGCTGTCGTTGCAGAAGCAGAGCGCCGAGGCGACGCACGACCAGGTCGAGGCGTTCCACGACACCGTCACAACGGTCAATGATCTGCGGAACAAACTCGCCGATTTCGACGACCAGTTCCGTCCGTTGCGCAACTACTTCTACTGGGAACCGCACTGCTTCGACATCCCGATGTGCGCGGCACTGCGGTCCGTGTTCGACTCGCTGGACGGCATCGCCGATCTCTCTGACAAGTTCGGCAACATCACGGCCAGCCTCGACAAGTTGGACGCCCTGCAGCCGCAGCTGGTGGCGCTGATCCCACCACAGATCGCCATCCAGGAGCGCAATCGCGAACTGACGCTGTCGAATTACGCGACCACCGGTGGCACCAACGCCCAGAGCGATGAAGCCCTGAAGAACGCCACTGCCATGGGCAAGGCCTTCGACGACGCCAAGAACGACGACACGTTCTACCTGCCGCCCGAGGCCTTCGACAACGCCGACTTCAAACGCGGGCTCAAGCTGTTCCTGTCGCCCGACGGCAAGGCGGCGCGAATGATCGTGACGCACCAGGGCAATCCCGCCAACCCCGAGGCCATCCCGCACATCAACGCGATCAAGGACGCGGTGTTCGATGCCCTCAAGGCGACACCCATGTCGGACGCCAAGATCTACATCGCCGGTATCGGCTCCACCAACAAGGACATCCAAGAGGGCACCAAGTACGACCTGTTGATCTCCGCGCTGGCGGCAGTCGCGCTCATCCTGCTGATCATGGTGATCGTGACCCGCAGCATCGTGGCCGCGGCCGTCATCGTCGGCACCGTCGTGCTGTCGCTGGGCGCATCGATCGGATTGTCGGTTCTGGTGTGGCAGTACATCTTCGGCATTCATCTGTACTGGGTCGTGGTGCCGCTCGCGATCATCCTGTTGTTGGCCGTCGGCGCGGACTACAACCTGCTGCTGGTGTCCCGGTTCAAAGAAGAGATGCATGCAGGACTCAACACCGGAATCATCCGGTCGATGGGCGGCACCGGCAGCGTCGTCACCGCAGCCGGTCTGGTGTTCTCGGCGACCATGGCGGCGTTCATCTTCAGCCCCCTCGTGGGCCTGGGGCAGATCGGTACGACCATCGGCCTGGGCCTGCTGTTCGACACGTTGGTGGTGCGATCGTTCATGACACCGTCGATCGCCGCACTGCTGGGCAAGTGGTTCTGGTGGCCGCAGATCGTGCGCCAGCGTCCGGTGCCCGCCGAGTGGCCGTCGCCGCGGAAGTTCGACGACGACGACCTGTCGCTCAGCGAGCGCTGACCGAACCGCACTGGACGGCGTGCTGCGCGGCACGCCGTCCGGAGTACACACAGTCGGCGAGCGACAGCCCGCTCACGTAGGAGTTGGCACAGATGCCGACAGCTGTGCGTCCCGCCGCGAAGAGGCCGTCGATCGGTTGTCCCTCAACGGTTTTCACGGCACCGGTGTCTTCGTCGACGATGAGGCCGCCGAGGGTGAACATCGGGCACGGATTGATGAGGCTCCGCTTGATCGAGATCGCGATCAGCGAGTACGGACCCCGTTCGATGGGGTGGACATATTCGGCCGGCTTGCCCATCGGATCAGGGCGCCCCGCTGCCGCGGCCTCGTTATGCTCAGCGACTGTCCGGCACAGTCCGCCCGGGTCGACGCCCGCCTTGGCGGCGACAGCTTCGATGGTGGCCGCCTCCACGCGATCGGTCCGCAGCATCGCCTCCATCTGCAGGCGCTGAAACCAGATCGCCTGCTGCGGGAGCTGTTTGCGCGCCTGCTCGAGCAGCGACCGGTCGGCCAGAATCCAGCCCCGTCCGTTGTGGCCCTGCACCATCGCGTTGCCGATGGCTGCGCCGTAACGGGTTTCGTCGATGAAGCGGTGCCCGCGTTCGTCGACGACAAGCCCGCCCAGCATCGCACTGGGCGGCGTGATGAACCGCCACGCGGACACGTTGTCCAGCCGATCCACGGCCGCGCCGACATCGACAGCCAACTGCATGCCGCTGCCGTCGTCCGCGCTGGTGCCGAGTTGCAGGCCATCGCGATAGTCCGGAGCGTGCTGCTGGATCAACTCACGATTGGCGATATATCCACCGGCGCAGAGGATTACACCCTTACGGGCACGGATGTCGACCGTTCGGGCGAAGCGGCGTTCGAGTGCGGCCAGCAGCCGGTCCATCGCCGCGCGCAGCGGCGGGTAGTAGATACCGGGCTTCACGGACAGCGCGGCGTATGTCGCGTAGCGTCGCTGCACCCACGCCGGCGCCTGCGCCAGGGTGCTGGTGCGGACACCCACGACCCGGCCTGCGGCATCGGTCAGAAGGGAATCGGCTCGCGTGTGGAACATCGTGCGTACACCCGCCCGGCGCGCTGACGCCGCCAGCGGCTGATAGATCTTTTTACCCGACGCGCCCGGACCCTTGGCCCGGTGGCCGCGCTGCACCGGCGGCGTGATCGCGCGGAAGTGGCCGGAGTTCTCACTGCCCGAGTAGTAGAGGTAGTACTTGTTGTTGGGATACGACGTCTTGTAGGGACACACCGAGGCCTCGAACGGCACGCCGTGTGCGGTGAGCCAGTCGATCATTGCGGGACTGCCGTCGACGAACCGCCGCAGTGTTTCCGGCCGCACCGAGTCACCGACCTCAGCGTGCAGGTATTCGTACATGGCATCGGCGCTGTCGGTGATGCCTGCCTGGCGCTGGACCCACGTGCCACCGCCGGCGTAGATGATCCCGCCCGACACCTGCGTGGCGCCGCCGCCGTTGAAGCGATCGATGGCGAGGACGTCGGCTCCCTGCGCACGCGCTTCGAGCGCAGCGCACACCCCAGCGGCTCCGTAGCCGACCACAACGACGTCTGCGGTGACGCTGCTCATGGTGATCCCTTCCGACACATCTAGAGCTGACGGTTTAGACTCTGAGTACAACATATCAGTTTGGATGCCGGTTTCACGGTCGCCGGATTCCGTTGGTCGACCCCTCGTACACTTCGACTCGTGGTTGAACAGACGGGACGCGCGGTGCCCGCGGCGGTGGCGAGCAAGCTCTATGCCGCGGCCGACCTGATCGCCACCAAGGGCCTGGAAAACACAAAGATCGAAGAGATCGCCGCCGCGTCCGGCGTTCCCAAGGCCACGCTGTACTACTACTTCACCGGCAAGGACGACATCCTCGGCTTTCTGCTGCGGGATTCACTGGGCGACCTGGCGCGTGACGTTGCCGCGGCCGCCGATTCCACGGGAAGCGGGCGGGAACGGCTCATCGCCGTCATTACCGCGCAGGTCGCACACACCATGGATCGGCCAGGGACCAGCATGGCGTTGGTCGGCGACCTGGGCCGCGCCATCCGACTTCCCGACCTCGCTTCGGCGGTCCAGCATGCGTTCTACGAACCCATTGCCCGCGTGCTCGAGGCCGGCGCCGCGGACGGCACCTTGAAGCGCGTCGCGGATCCGCACACCGATGCTGTCAGCATTTTCGGTGCGGTCATGATGACAGCGCTGTTGCACAACGCCCTGAGTTCACAACGGACGCAACGCGACGTCGCCGGCGACGTGATCGACTTCGTCCTGAACGGTGTTGCCCCGGCGCGCTAGTCACGCCGCAAGCGCCGGCATCGTGCCGTGGGTGGCGATCGATACCTACCCCGGGAGTAGGAAGTCTTCGCCCGATCTCCAACCAGAGCACGATCCGGGCTGACCACTGACCTTCATAGGCTGTTGAACACGTAGTGCACCAATCTATTTCACGCACGAGCAAGAAGGTTCACAGTGAACACAGCAGCGACCGCGCGGGCCGCAATCACGCGAGCCGTGGCCATCTCGGCAGCAATGAGCGCGACCCTGACGATGGTGGCCACGTCGGCGTCGGCATCGCCGGCCCATCGAATGTTCCTGCTCGCCAACATGCACACGTGCGACTTTCAGCTTGTGACAACCCAATTGGGTCGCGCAAGCGCAAAACCCTTCGCCGAGATCACCTCGGACGGGCGCATCGCGGTGGCCCATATCGACTTGACGAACGGCGCCGACGACGCGCGGTACGTGGTGCGGGTGATCCCGGCACCCCACGCCGTGCTGGGCTGCCTGTCCGGTGACCGCGGCATCACCACGGGAACGCTCGTCACCGACGCCTTCGGCAGCGGCAGCATCACGCTGCAGGCGCCCATACCAGCCGGCACCAGCGGCATGTGGCTGGCCGTGGACCTACCGTCTGCGCATTCACAGATTCCGGATGAGTTCTACAGCAGCAATTACATCGCGCCGGTCTGATCGCTCACCGCGGATTGTTCGGTATGCCGCAGCTACGGCGCGCCGATTCCCTTGACGAGCACGACGACGGCATCCGACCCGGCCCGGCGGTCAACCGAGATTTCCTGATACTCAGGCGAATTCGCCCAGTCCCCGAACGACTGCTCGTCGGGGAACGACATCAGGACCACCTTCTCGCGGTCCCAGTCCCCTTCGATGGCATACACCGTCATGCGGGCACGCTACCCCGCCGGCACCGTCAGACTCCGGTCCACGCACTGGCAATGCGCTTACCGATGTCGACGACCTTCGCCTGCTGCGCCTCGGGCGCCTCGATCCGGCGGCCGACCTGTTTGGCGATGACGCGCTTGATCTCCGAGTCGACGTCGGCCACGATCCGCAGCAGCTCACCGCGCAGTGTCTGCGACGTCACGTTCACGGTGATGTCTTTGCGCTCCGGCTTCGGGATGTCGATGATCAGCAGCAGCGGCTCGGCAGCGCGAGCCGTGGCGATCAATGCGATCTCGCCCGTCACCTCGAACCGGGACCGGTCCACGCGCAGGTCGATGAGCAGATCGATGTCGAGGGGAATGCGAACGTCGAAAGCGATCATGTCGCCGTCCCTGCGTGTCACCTGTGGCTGCTCGATGCTGACCCGTGCCGTCACCCGCGCGATCCCGGCAGGACCGGCCGGAAAGGGCCCGAGCTCAAAGGTGTCGCCGGCCATCGTGCCGAAGCCATCGGCAACGCGATCGGCGGTGACAGCGACCTCGAAGAACTTTCGGCCGAATTCCTCGTAGGTGGCAAAGTCGTGGGTCGACATCGGCACAAGGTCAGTCGACGGTGTGCACGATCAAGATGTCGATCTTGGCCTTGCGCGCAACGTCGGCGGGAACCGAGCCCAACAGGCGTCCTGCGGTCGTGTTCAGGCCGACATCGCCGACGACGATCAGGTCGGCGGCGACGTCGCGCGCCAGCGTGGTCAGCGCTTCGACGGGTGCGCCGATGACCGACCGCTCTTCCACGTCCTGGGCGCCCGCGCCACGCGCGAGTTCGCCTGCGTCGCGCAGAATCTCGTACACGTGCGCGTCGCCGTGCACCCGGTAGCCGGCGTCACGACCGAGTACGTCCTCGGCGCGACGATCACTGGCCTTTTCCGGTGCGGCCGCTCGTGCCCAGCTGCCCTTTTCGACTTCGTGGAAATGGGCCGTCGCGATCACCAGCTTCGCGCCCTGCTGAGCGGCGAACGTAGCCGCGTGCTCGACTGCCTTCATCGATGAGTCTGAGCCGTCAGTTCCGACCAGGACCGTCCGATAGCTACCCATGGCTGTCTCCTTACGGCAGTGACGTCGAGACGACATTAGCGCGGACAATCCGGTTGACGTGGACTTTTGGCGTGGCTCGGAGGTACGCGCCTTCAGCGGCTCCGCCGATCGGTGGACATCGGTTTCCTCCCCCTCATCAACCGGTCGCCCGACAGACCCGGGACCGCCCGAGCGAGACGCTGTAGGCATCGCTGCACGGCGACGCCACCGACTCGTCCGGGAAGGACATCTCCATGACCGCCATGTCGATCGACACCATCGAACCGGAGCCGGTCGACCGCCCGGATGCCGCCCGATCCGCCGCCAAACGCCGCGCGATCGTCCGGACCGTCCTCGAGATCGGCACGCCGCTGGTCGCCTTCTACGGCCTCCGCGCCACCGGGCATTCCGAGTACTTCGCGCTCCTGGCCGCGACGGTCGTCGCCGGTGTCCCGGTCGCGTACGGGCTCGTGCGGGTTCGTCGGCTCGATCCCTACTCCGGGTACCTCATGCTGATGTTCGGGCTCACCCTGGCCGTCGCCCTGGTGACGACCGATCCCCGGCTCGTGCTGGCTGGGCAGACGCTCGTCGGCGGTGTGGCGGCGGCGGTGTTCCTCGCCAGCTGCCTGCTCGGCAAGCCCATGACGCAGTTCGTCGCGGCCCGATTCATGCCGGCCACCACCGAGCACACTCCGACCACCGCGTTATTGGCGTTGCACGTCCGACTGAGCGCCGTCGTCGGCGTCGGCCTGCTGATTCAGGTGGCCGTCCTGCTCGGCATCATCTTCACGTTCCCGTTCGACGTCGCCAACGGCCTGGTCAACGCCGTCGGTTCGGTCGTCGTCCTGGCCATCGGCGCCGTGGTGGCCCTCATGGTCCGCCGCTTCAAGCAGGCTCTCGCACCGGAAGTCCGGCGGCCCGGTACACGGCATCGATGACGGTCATGTTCTCGACCGCGTCCTGCGGAGACGTCTTGACAGGTTCACCACGCAAGACCGCACCGGCGAAGGCGTCCAGCTGATAGTCATAGGATGCGCGCCGCGGAAACCGTTCCACCCGTTTGCCTTTCACGGTGCGGACCGTCAGGCGGTGGTACAGCTGGGGCAGCACGGGATTGAACACCCGCAACTCGCCGTGGTCCCCGACGACCCGAGCGCTCATCTCGAGGAGACTCGTCGACCACATGCTGCAACGTATCCGTCCGGTATGCCCTGCGGGGTAACGCAATTCGGCGGTCATCGCACGGTCGACCTGCCGGTCCCGGAGTTTCGCCTGCGCCGATACGACCTCGGGAGTGCCACCGCCGAAGATGCGCGCCATGTGGATGGCGTAGCAGCCGGCGTCCATCGTCGCGCCGCCCGCCAGCGCGTAGTTGTACCGGATGTCGGAGAATTTGGGCAGCGGGAAGCACATCGCCGTCTCGACGTGCTGCAGCTTCCCCAATTCGCCTGAGGCGATGGTCTCCTCGACGCGCAGCGCCAGCGGGTGGTAGCGGTAGTGGAACGCCTCCATCACCACACGGTCGGAAGTGGCCGCGCGTTGGGCGATGTCGGCCGCCTCAGCGGCGTTGGCGGTGAACGGCTTTTCGCAGAGCACATGTTTACCTGCCTCGAGGGCAGCCCGAATCCACCTGCCGTGCAGCCCGTTCGGCAGTGGGATGTACACCGCGTCCAGCTCGGGATCCGCGATCAGGTCCTCGTAGGCGCTGTACGCCGTACCGATGCCATGGCGGGTGGCGAATGCGGCGGCCCGCTCTTCCTCGCGGGCTGCGACCGCGGCCACGACGACGTCGCCGCGGCCCTTGGCCGGTTTGATGAGCGCCAACGGCGCGATCCGGGCTGCGCCGAGGATGCCGATTCGTACCGGCGCGACTGTCTCGCTCATCAACGGCTCAGCATTCGACGACATTGACGGTCACTGCGAGGCCGCCAGTCGAGGTTTCTTTGTACTTGGAGCTCATGTCCATGCCCGTGGCGCGCATGGTTTCGATGACCTGGTCGAGGCTGACCCGATGGGTGCCGTCACCTCGCAGCGCCATGCGTGCGGCGTTGATGGCCTTGCCCGCGGAGATGGCGTTGCGTTCGATACAGGGGATCTGGACAAGGCCGCCAATCGGATCACACGTCAGCCCCAAGCTGTGTTCCATGGCGATCTCGGCAGCGTTCTCGACCTGTTGCGTTGTGCCACCGAGAATTTCCGCGAGGCCGCCCGCCGCCATGGAGGCCGCGGATCCGACCTCGCCCTGACAACCGACCTCAGCGCCCGAGATGGATGCGCGTTCCTTGTACAGCGACCCGATGGCTCCGGCGGTCAGCAGGAATCGAACCGTCGCGTCATCGGGGTCGGCCTTACCCGCCGCCGTGTAGTGCAAGGCATAGTGCAGCACGGCCGGAATGATGCCCGCGGCGCCGTTCGTCGGAGCCGTGACGACGCGTCCGCCCGAGGCGTTCTCCTCGTTGACCGCCAGCGCCACCAGATTCACCCAATCCTCGGCGAACGCCGGATCCCGCTGCGGGTCTTCGGCATTGAGCCGCACGAACCAGTCCTTGGCCCGGCGACGGACCCGCAGGTTGCCGGGCAGGTAGCCGTCGCGCGACATCCCGTTGGTCGCGCAGGCGACCATCACGTCACGGATGTGCAGCAGACGCTCGCGCACCTCTGCCTCGGTGCGAGTCGCGGACTCCTGCGCCATCATCGCATCACTGATGGAGATGCGCTCACGGTCGGTGAGGGCCAGCAGTTCGGCTGCCGACGTGAAAGCGGCGGTCTCGCTGGTGCTTTCGGGTGAGGCGGCCATGGCCTCCTCGGTGAGGACAAAGCCACCGCCGACCGAGAAGTACGTTTCTCGGTACAGCACCCCGCCGTCCGCAGAGGTCGCCGTGACCGTCATCGCGTTGGGGTGACGGTCGAGTTGCTGCGTCGGGTGCAGAGCGATATCGGATTCGGTGAGGGCAAGCACGATTCGGCCACCGAGCCGGATCTTCCCTTCAGCCCGGATGACCGCCAGCCGCCGTTCCATCTCATCGGTCTCGATGGTGTCAGGCCGGTAGCACTCCAGACCGAGCAGAATCGCCGGCATGGTGCCGTGGCCGCCGCCCGTGGCAGCCAGCGACCCGTACAGGTCGACGTGGACATCGACGACCCGGTCGACCACATTGCGCGCGTTGAGTTCGTCGACGAACATGCCGGCGGCTCGCATCGGCCCGACGGTGTGTGAACTCGACGGCCCGATCCCGATGGAAAACAGATCGAACACGCTGATCGTCATGACAACTCCAGATTGAGCGGGAACTGTTCGCCAGCGTACGCAGAAGCGCCAACACCGAGACTCGGTCGCCGACATTGATCGTCATCGCCGCGCGGTACACCGCGAGTAGCGTCATCACGGCCGGGCGAACCGCTCTGCTCGAGAGACTGCGGACGGGCCATCGAAAGGGGTCGACATGCGTCGGTTGGCTGCCGTGCTGTGCATCGCCGCGTCCGCACTCGTCGGTGCGTGCAGTCCCAAGGTCGTCGGCGGGTACTACGTCGAGGACGGCAAGGTCTATTGGACCGCCGGCATCGACTCGTCACCCCCGGTGGTGGCAGATGCTGACGCCGAGTCCTTCCACAAACTCTCGAACGGCTACGCACGGGACAAGTCGCACGCCTACTACCGCGGGGCTCAGATCCCAGGTGCCGATGCCGCCACATTCGACTGGCTGAATTACGGCTGGGCCAAGGACCGCAACCACATCTGGGCCGGCACTCTGCCCCTCAGTAACGACCCCGACCATTTCGTGCCGATCAACAGCGATCTGGCGAAAGACGGTCGGAGTGTCTATTGCAAGGACCGCGAGATTTCGGACGACCCAGCGCACTTCGAGATCCTGCGCTTCTCCCCCGACGACCGAAACCTGGACTATGCCAAGGACATTCACACCGCCTACTACCGCTGCGAGGCGATCCCCGGAGCGAACGCGGCCACCTTCCGTCGCCTCAACGACAGTGTGTTCAATTACGCCGTCGATGATCAGCGTGCCTACTACCAGGACCGGGCTATCGTGGGCGCCGACCCACATACGTTCCGGGTGCTGTACGACACCGCCAACGAAGGGTGCGCCGCCGATGCGCAACACGCGTACCGCTGGGACACCGTCATCCCGAACGTCGACCCGCATGACTTCCCATCCGGCAAGCCTGTGACCGGGTGCGACGCGACGCAGGTTACGTTCGGGCCATGACAGCTGACCACGGAGAGCGTCGTCGTCCGCGCCGGCTCCTCATCATCGCGGCAGTGTGTGTGTGTGTGTGTGTGTGTGTGTGTGCTGACGCTGGCGGTCCTCGCGGTGATCGGCGTGAAAACCCGCGGTTTCGGCCTCATGGGTCCGGAGCCGCGTGCTGCGCAAGACGTCGCCCGCGACAGATGCCAGGCCGACGTGCGCAAGCAATTGGCATCGCCCGATTCAGCCCAACTTCCCGGCGTTCGGTCGGTTGCCGGCACGCTGGAGACGGATGGACAGGACATGTTCCCGCTGATGATGGACGAGCCACTGAAAGGCGTTGACCGCAGCCGCATTACGGTGTGGAACGTGTCGGGGACGATCGACGCCAAGGCCGAAGCCGGCGGCACGATTCATGACCCCTTCACCTGCCGCGCCTACTTCGTGGACGGCAACCTGGCCGACACGTTGGTTCTGTTCGACCACGCACACTAGCCATCTGATTCACCGCAGTGGCGGGATGTCTTGTTGCTCTGCCGATTCGGCAGTGGCTGCGGCCTCGGCGGCCTCTGCGGCTTCCCGTTCTTCTCGTTCTTTACGTTGGCGGGCGAACGCTTCCCGGGCGGCCTCTTGTGCGTCGATGTCGGCTTGGTTCAGGGCGCGTTCGTAGGCGATCTGCTGGGCCTGGCCTTGCGCGCGGGTGCGGCGGCGGATGGGCATCATGATGCTCCGGCCGGGAGCCGTGGCGGTGTCCAGACCAACGGTCTCTGGTGGCGGATTCGGCAGCGGCGTGTCGGTGATGGTGCGGGGGAACAGGATTCGGCTTTCGGGCACGCTGATGTAGGTGTGGCCCGTCGGTGCGGTCCACACGATGGTCCCGTCGGGTTGTTGACGGTCCTGCCACCCGTCCGGGCCGCCGTAGAACGTTTTCAGTAAGTGGTGTTTGCGGCACTTGGGGTTCAGGTTGCCCGGATGGGTGGGCCCGGCCGGCCAGGGCACCGTGTGGTCGATATCGGAGGCGGTGGCCGGGTGATCGCAGCCCGGGAACATGCACGTCATCGCCCGCATCCGCACGAACTCATCCATCGCGGCCGACGGCCGGTACCGCGGCACCTCATCCAAATCAGTGGCGGAGGCGACGGTGCGGACCTTCGCACCACGAGCTACAAGGTCCGCCAACACTGTCGGGGGCACCACACCGCCGCCGAGGACATAACCGACCGGTGTGCGCACCGGCGCCGGAACCCGAACGGGCGCAGACGCAGATGACGGAACTGGGGCCGGATCTGACGCAGGGTCGCCGGCCGGTTCGACTGCCGGAGGCGCCGGGGTGTCGGTGGACGCCGCATCGGTCGCAGCCGCCGGGTCGGACATCGGCATGGGTGTCGGCGCCGGCGCCGGGTCGTTCGCCAGCTCGGGTTCAGGTGCGACGTCCGGCTCGGCCACAGCCTCGCGCGCGACGGCCGGCTCAGCCGCAGGCGGTTCTGGCGTGGGCACCAGCGGCGCGGCCGGGTCCCCGCTGAGCAGCGGGTCAGCCACCGGCGCCGGTAGCCCCTTGGTGAGGACATGAATCATCACCGCCGTCGCCCGGGCATCAGGCCCAGCCGCCGGGCAGTCGGGATTGCCGCACTGGCAGGCCAACCGATCCCCACGGGCCGCCAGCACCCCCAAGGCGTCAGCGCGGCGCTGCCCGAACGTACGCGGATCCTGGTCGCAAACCTGCCGGGCCATCTCCGTGAGCACCCGATCCAGCAGTTCGGCATCGGTGGCCAGGAGTGCACCCCAGATCGAGGCCACCCCGGTCTCGTCATCGGGCTTGCCGACCCCGACCCCACGGCGGCGCGCCGCCGAGCGGACCTTCAACACCGCGGCTGGGTCGAACTTCTGTACCCAGCCGTCGATCTTCTTCTCGATCTTCTTGCGCGACAACCCCGCCCACTCCGACAGTGCTCCCGCGAGCGCGGCGTCGATCACCGCCAGCGTGTTGGGGTCCTCGACCAGACGAGTACGCCAGCAGATCGCCCCGACCGTCCGCGCGGAGACTCCACCGTCGGCGAACACCGCCGCCACCCGAGGTAGCCGGAAGCGCAACGCCACGGCGATCGACAACTGCCCCGAGGCTTCGCGTTTCCCGATCCCCAGCGCCGCCCCGACTTCGGCGACCGCGGCGTCCCAGCCATCGCAGGCCCACCACTGCCGGCCATCCTGATCATCGACCCGCAGCATCGCCAGGTCGGCGACGGCTGTCAGCCGGCCCGCAGCGCACTGGTTTTCCACCCGCGCGAAGTGGATCATCAAGTCGACCACGCCGGCATCGTGGACCGGCACACCGCCGGCCCCGATACCAGAATGTTCGAACATGTGTTCGAGTATACCGCCAGATCTGACACGTTGTCACGTGTTATGTCTCAAGACATCGGTGACACTTCCGCCTGGGTCCCGTGCACAATCGGTGCGTGACCGGCCGACCACTCAAGCCCTGGCACTTTGTCCTCGTCTTCGGCGTGGTGAGCCTGCTTGCCGACATGGTGTACGAAGGCGCACGCAGCATCATCGGCCCCTATCTGGCCACCCTCGGGGCGTCCGCCGCCGTCGTCGGATTGGTCGCCGGCGCAGGCGAATTCATCGGATACGGGCTGCGGGTTGTCGCCGGCTATGCCGTGGCCCGGACCCAGCACTACTGGACCTGGACGATCACCGGCTACGCACTGACGGTGCTGAGCGTCCCGTTGATCGGCGTCACAGGATCGCTCGTACCGGCGCTGCTGCTGTATGGCGCCGAGCGCCTGGGCAAGGCGGTCCGCTCGCCGGCCAAGGACACATTGCTGTCGCACGCGTCGACGAGCACGGGTCGCGGCAGCGCCTTCGGCGTACACCAGGCCCTCGACCAGACCGGCGCCATCGCCGGGCCGCTGCTGCTGGCCGCGGTGTTGAGCGCTCACGCCGGCGACTACCGGATGGCGTTCGGAGTACTGATTGTTCCGGGCGTACTCGTCCTGATCCTGCTGGGTTGGCTCCGCTTTCGCGTTCCCGATCCGCGGAGCTACGAAGAGGAGGCCATTCGGGAAGCAACCGAACCCGACGCCGGTAGCCCTGCGGTACCGAAGCGGTTGCCCGCTCGGTTCTGGCACTACGTCATCACGATCGGGGTGCTGTCGTGCGGCGTCGCCTCGTTCCCGTTGCTCGCATTCCACGCCCAACGCACCGGGCTGCTGTCTGACGCTCAGGTCCCCGTCCTCTTCGCGGTTGCGATGGCGGTCGACGGTGCGGCCGGCCTCGTGATGGGTCGGGTTTACGACAAGCGCGGGCCCGTCACTCTGGTCGCGGTGCCCATTGCCGCCGCGTTGTCCGCGATTGCCTTCACCGGCGACCGGACCCTCGTATGGATCGGCGTTGCGGTGTGGGGCATCGTCAACGGAGTCCTCGACTCCACCGTGAAGTCAGTCGTCACCGAGCTGGTCCCGGTGCACACCCGGGCTGTGGCGTTCGGCTGGCTCGCCTTGTTGCGCGGTATCGCGTTGCTCATCGCCGGTGGGCTGCTCGGTGCGGTCTACGACATCTCCCCCACCTACACGATCGCGCTGATCGTGGTGGCGAACGTCGTCGCACTTGCGGGCTTGGTGCCGATCCTGCGTCGGATCCAGCCCGCGACGCTGCCGTAACCGCTGGGTGAGCGCCTGTTGGGGCTGCTGTCAACCCCTACGTGCCCTGCCAGCGGGACGACCTGCAGAACCGGAAATGCCGATCGCTAACATGAATGCGCTGCTCAGCGCGATCGGCCAAGCGACCCGTAGGACAGATGAGTTGAATACACCAGAACTTGCCAATTGGAACACCCAGGAAGCCCTGGCGGAGGCGATGATTCCGATCGTCGGCACCTTGCACCGCACGCGCGGCGTCACCGTCCTGCTGCACAGCCGGTCGCTGGTGAACAAGTCGGTGATCAGCATCCTGCGCACCCACCGTTTCGCTCGGCAGATCGCCGGCGAAGAGCTGTCGGTGGTCGAGACCTTCCCGTTCCTGGAGGCGCTGGCGAACCTGGACCTGGGTCCGGCCAAGATCGATCTCGGCCTGCTGGTACACGCCTACCGCGCCGATGAGCGTGGCCTCTCGGTCGCCGACTTCGTCGCCGACGCGCTGTCCGACGTCACCGGTGACAACAAGGCCGAGCCGCAGGGCCCGCGCGACGTGGTCCTGTACGGCTTCGGCCGGATCGGTCGCCTCGTGGCGCGACTGCTCGTCGAGAAGGCCGGCGGCGGCAACGGCCTGAACCTCCGCGCCGTCGTGGTCCGCAGCGGCGGCGCCGATGACCTGAAGAAGCGCGCTTCGCTGCTGCGGCGCGACTCGGTGCACGGACACTTCAACGGCACCATCAAGGTCGACAAGGAGAACAACCTCCTCATCGCCAATGGCAACGTCATCAAGTTCATCTACGCGAATGACCCGTCCGAGGTCGACTACACCCAGTACGGCATCAGCGACGCCATCCTGATTGACAACACCGGCAAGTGGCGCGACCGCGCCGGCCTCGAGCAGCACCTGCGTCCGGGCATCTCGAAGGTCGTCCTCACCGCACCGGGCAAGGGCGATGTGCCGAACATCGTGCACGGCGTCAACCACCTGGGCCAGGACGTCAACCAGCAGATCTTCTCGTGTGCGTCGTGCACCACCAACGCGATCGTGCCGCCGCTCAAGGCGATGGACGAGAAGTTCGGCATCATCCGTGGTCACGTCGAGACGGTCCACTCGTTCACCAACGACCAGAATCTGCTGGACAACTACCACAAGGCCGACCGTCGTGGCCGTTCCGCGCCGCTGAACCTGACCATCACCGAGACCGGTGCCGCCTCGGCCGTCGCCAAGGCGCTGCCGGAGCTCAAGGCCAAGATCACGGGTAACTCGATCCGCGTCCCCACCCCCGACGTGTCGATCGCCATCCTGAGCCTGCAGCTCAAGAAGGAGACGACGAAGGATGAGGTGCTCACGCACCTGCGTGAGACGTCGCTGTCGGGTCCGCTGAGCCGCAACCTCGACTACACCGCGGCGACCGACGCCGTGTCGAGCGACTTCATCGGTTCGCGTGCGGCGTCGATCATCGACGCCAACGCCGCCATCGTCGACGGCGATCAGGCGATCCTGTACTGCTGGTACGACAACGAATTCGGCTACTCGTGCCAGGTTGTTCGCGTCGTGCAGTTCCTGTCGGGCATCGAGTACCCGACGTACCCGCGGAGCTGACCAAGCCGCAAAGCTGACGACGATCCGGCCTGTCTGGGTGCCGCTACGGCGCCCGGGCAGGCCGGATTCGTTTCGCCACCGGGTGGATTGGGCGATGCTAATGTGACGCATTGCCACGGAACGCCGACGTTTGGATCAGACGCAATGAGTGCGACGCCGCTAGATGCCATCCAGTCCTACGTTGACGCATTCAACGCCGGTGACGCAGACGGCATGTCGGCCATGTTCTCTGTCAACGGTTCGATCTTGGACGGGATGGCACCGCACCAGTGGCTGGGGCCAACGGCCGTAGCGGACTGGTACCGCGACGTGATGGCCGAGAGCGAGCACCTCGGAGCCTCGAATTATCATGTGGCGGTGGGCGATCCGCTGCACAACGACATCAACGACGACGCAGCGTACGTCGTGCTGCCCGCGACAATGACGTTCGATCTCAAGGGAACTCGGATCACCCAGACCGGAGCGGTCTTCACCGTCGCGATGCGCCGGGAGGGCATCAGCTGGCGGATCGCATCCTGGGCGTGGTCGAAGGGTCAGCGCGCGACCTGACCGGGATCAGGGCTCCGGCGACAGCCCATAATGGGCCGCGATGCCGACCAGCAACAAGGTGATTCGATGCTGGAATGCCTCGTCGCCGAACGGATCGTCGCCCGATTTCGCGATGGCACGCAACGTCGGAAACTCCGACGGCGCACGCTTGGCGGTGAGCGCGAGGATCCGGGCCAGCCACGGCTGCCCGCTTTCGGAGTACAGATATTCGCGATGGGCCTCGGTGACGCTGCCGACCGCCATGGTGCTCACCGACGCCCACACCGCAAGGGCATCGCTCGGCGACAAACCTTGTGCGGCAAGAGCTTCGACCGCATCGGCGGTGTACTCCATCTCGACATCGTGACCGACCGCACCACTGACGAACTTCTCCACCAACGCGGGTTCGGCGGCCAGCACCGTCCGGATGTACGTCGCGTAGTCGCGGAGCCAGGTGGCCCAGTGCTCGCCGGTGTAGCGCGGCGGCGGTGAATTCGTCAGGGCGCTGACGGTCGCCAGGCGCAGTAGGTCGTGCTGGTTCTTCACGTGGTGGTAGAGCCCCGGCAGGCTGACACCGAGGTGTTCGGCAACGCGGCGCATCGTGGCGTTCTCGGTGCCGATCTCCAAAACCGCTGCGGCAATGGCGCTCTCGTCTATGCGCGGCGGTCGTCCCCGCCGGCGCGCTGAGTTGTTCACGGCCATCGGGGTTGACGATAACCGAGAGGACTTTTAATAATCAATGTGAAAACTCGCCGATCCTCCACAGAAACGACACGATGAACCGAGAGAACCGTCAGATCCTGCTGCGGCGCCGCCCCAACGGTCTGGTCTCCCCCGACGACACCGAGATGGTGCCGGAGCCCGCGCCGGCCCCCGGCGAGGGGGAAGCGCTGCTGCGGACGACGTACGTCGGCATCGACGCCGCCGCCCGCACCTGGCTCGACGGCGAACCCGGTTACCTCCCGCCACTCCAGCTCGGCGAGGTGGTGCGCGTGGCCGGTATCGGCGAGGTGGTCGAATCACGTTGCGACGCCTATAAAGTCGGCGATCTGGTCACGACGCTGACCGGGCTGCAGGACTACGCGATAATCCGCGACGACCTGTTCAGCACGCCGGTCGTCGGGTACACCGACCCCCTCGCGGTGATGTCCATCTACGGCCCCACCGGAGCGACCGCCTACTTCGGCATGACGGGCGTCGGAAAGCCCCAACCCGGTGAGACGGTCGTCGTCTCGGCCGCGGCGGGCGCCACCGGATCGGTGGCCGGGCAGATCGCCAAGATCGCCGGCGCGCGCGTCGTCGGCATCGCGGGCGGTCCGGAGAAGTGCCGCGTCGTGGTCGAGGAGTTCGGCTTCGACGCCTGCGTCGACTACAAGGCCGACGACTTCCCGGCCGCCTTGAAGGCGGCGTGTCCGGGCGGCATCAACGTCTACTTCGACAACGTCGGTGGTGACATCCTCAACGCCGCGCTCGGCAACCTCGCCCATCGGGCCCGCGTGGTCATGTGCGGCATCATCACCACGTACCTCAACGGCGACCACCCCGGCCCGTCCAACTACGTGAACCTGCTCGCCACGGCGTCGACGATGCAGGGCTTCATCGCACTCGAGGAGTGGTCACGCTTCGATGAGGCGTTCGCCGCGCTGAGCGGCTGGGAGCAGCAGGGCCTGCTGGTGCATCGCGAAACCGTGTACGACGGACTGGAATCCAGCATCGACGCGCTCAACGGGCTGTTCACCGGAGCGAACATCGGCAAGATGCTGGTCAAGATCAACGAACCGGCGCGGTGACGCGACCGTGCTGACTCCGTTCGACGACTATCCGATCCACGCGTCCGCCGACCCGGTAGGCGTGCCGGCCAGCGGCGACCCCAATCACTACGACCGCTACTGGTTCAACGGCCACCAGCGCGACGGCGACTTCTACTTCGGTGCGGCCACGGGGCACTACCCCGTCCGCGGCATCATCGACGCGGCGTTCAGCGTGGTGAAAGATGGTGTCGAGCATTCGGTCTTCGCGTCAGGAGCCATGCCCCTGGACCGGTCGGCGACCATCGGCCCTTTCCGTATCGAGGTCATCGAACCGCTGCGGACCATCCGCTACGTCGTCGAGGCGAACGAACAGAACATCTCCTGCGACCTGACCTTCCGGGCCACCACCGTGGCCGTGGAGGAGCCGCGTCAGCAGCGCCGCACCGCCGAAGGCATCGTGCTGACGGACCACACCAGGCTGACGCAATGGGGGACGTGGGAAGGGACGATCAGCGTCGACGGCGAAGACCTTGCGGTCAAGGCGGGCGACGTGCCGGGGACCCGGGATCGGTCCTGGGGCATCCGGCCGGTCGGCGAGCAACTCGCCGTGTTGCGCCAGCCCATGCCCTTCCAGGTCTTCTGGCTGTGGGCACCATTGCATTTCGGCGACCGATTCACCCACTACGCGTTCCACGAGCACGAGGACGGGCGCCGGTGGCTGGAAACCGCCGCGATCCTGGACCCGCTGCCGGACGGTGCGTCACCGTGCAGCCGGGTGGGAGTACGCGAGTGCTACAACGTCGGCTACGAACTCGACTGGGAACCGGGGCGGCGCGAAATCCGGCGGGCCCATCTGTGGTTCACCGACCCCATCGAGGGTGAGACCCACATCGAACTGGAGAAGCTCTACACGTTCCGGATGCGCGGCATCGGCTACTGGCACCCGCACTGGGGGCACGGGTCGAATCACGGCCAGTACGAAATCGGCCGGGAGTCAATCCGTTTGGACGATTTCGATCCGACGGACTTCACATCGTTGCACCTGCAGAACGTCGTGAAGGCGACCATGGGTGAGCGCACCGGGATCGGCGTCGTCGAACAGATCGCCATCGGTCCGCACACCCCGTCGGGACTCACCGGATTCCTGGACGGCCATCAGGGCTGACCCGGCACGGCAAACATCTCCCCCGCTGACGCGACCGTAAGTGCCGTACGGCACAGTAGACCCCGGATTCGGGAACAGTCTCTTGCAGCATCAGCAGAAAGAGGGGTCGAGTTGTCTGACACTAGTGTGGTGGCTCCGGTGCTGCCGAACGGTGGCGTCTTGCCGTTCCCACCGGTGCCGTCGGCCAGCATTGCCGGCCGGACACTGCAGGAGTCGACGTACCAGCCGCGCACTGTCCCCAAGCGGTTGCACGACGACACCCCCAACATCGTCATGAACCGTCCCGGGTTTCATGCACCCTCAGGTTTCTGTGATCCGGCCGGTCTACCGGTCACGAGTTGGGAATAGTA
>NZ_JBJIAL010000059.1:0-21757 GCF_045310895.1 Mycobacterium sp. SMC-18 | reverse complement strand
CTATTCCCAACTCGTGACCGGTAGACCGGCCGGATCACAGAAACCTGAGGGTGCATGAAACCCGGGACGGTTCACGATGCTCGAACCGGGTGTGCTTGGCCGGTACCGAACCGTGTACCAGACGCAACGCCACCGCGTGATTGTCCAGGCCCCAGGATGCGTCGACCGGGTTCCAAGCCTGGTGGTCGAACCGCCGGTAGGAATTAACCCACGGACGCATGACCAGATGAAAGTCAGACATAGTCGCCAAAACCCCTCCGGCAAACCATCTTCCGATCTCAGTGAGCTGTTCGGTTTGAGGGTCCCAGAAAGCATTCCGGCCGTCGCGCCACAAGCTGACGTTGTGGTGGCAGCCATTGGCGGAATCGTTGGTGCCCCGATGTAGAGCCGGCATGAAGGTCGGCACCACCGACAGTTCATCGCATAGCTGCCGCAGATATGCCTTGGACCGCACCGCGTCGTCTGCGGCTTTCAGTGCAGTTTCATGACCGCAGGTGTACTCGTACATCCCGTGGCCGTACTCGGTGTGGAACACCTCGACGTCGATGTCGACACTCTTTGTACGCGAGAGGAATTCGATGGCCAGCGGAGCGAACGACGGCGTTCTGGTCACGCTGTAGAAGTCAAGGCCCCGGCCGAACGTCTTCAGTTCACGGTAGCGCTTCTCCCGCATCAACGCGTCGTCGACCTCGTACAGGTAGAATTCCCATTCCAGCGCGGCCCGCGCCTCAATGCCCAGATCCGCGTATTCCGAGGCGATTCGGCGCAGCATCTGCCGGCCGTCCAACGGACAGGGGCTGCCATCCTCCATGAAGAGGTCGCAGAGCACCCCCGCGATCTCCGGATTCCACGGCCACTCGGTCGCCGTGCCAGGGTCTGCCACCGCGACCATCTTGGGAAACCCATTGGAGAAGTCGCTCCACTCGGTCAACACAATCTCGTCACCGCTGCGTGCCGACATCATCAGGGTCGACACCCCGGTGCCCGATGTCGACAAGCCCTTCTCCAGGGTGGTCAGCTTGCCGCGGAACACCCCGTTGATATCGGAAAACTCCATCTGCGCAAACCTGGCACCGGATTCCGATAGCCGGGCGAGAGACGCCTCGCACTCCATTTTACGTTGCGATGCAACCTGATCGAACATGTCCGCTTCCTTTCGGGAGGTGGTGTTAACTACGAGGCAGCGGTGACGCCGCCGTCGACAGGAATGACAGCGCCGTGGATATACGACGCACGGGGCGAGAGCAGAAACTCGACGAGCTCAGCAACTTCAGCGGGCTCCCCCATCCGTTTCATCGGCACCTGCGCCGCAGCGCTCTCTTCGCCTCCGGACGCGGCACGCATGTGCTCGCTCATCGGTACCGCGATGAATCCCGGCAGCACCGAATTGACCCGAATCCCACTGTCGCCTAGCTCGCACGCCAAATATCTGGTGAATTGATTCAGAGCCGCCTTGGTGGCGCCATAGAGCGAAGCACCGGGAAACCGGCCGATACAACTGGCGATACTGCTGATATTCACGATCGAGGCCTGTGGCCGTAGATGCGGCAGCGCGGCACGGCAGACCCGCGTCGCACCTGCGACGTTGACTTGCCACAGCAAGTCCAGATCAGAGTCTGCGAACGCAGCAACCGGATTCGCCCGGAGAATACCAGCGCAGTTGACAACAGCGCCCAAGTTGCCCAGATCGGTGGCTGCGGCCACACACGCCTTTACGCTGGCGCTATCCCCTACGTCGAGCGGAAACGGATGAATGCTGCCCCTGGCGGTTGCGCCGGCAACCGCCGCCGGAAGATCCGCCGCCACAACGGTGTAGCCCGCCTCTGCGAGCCGTTCAGCGATGGCCCACCCGATACCACCCAACCCGCCGCTCACCAACGCCACATCGGACTCAGGGATCGTCATGGCAGCATCTCCTTTTCTGCCAGACCGGCATACCGGTCTGGCAAGTTCCTGTTGAGCACCCTGCCGCTCGGGCTATTCGGCATTGCGTCGGTGAACACCATGTATTTCGGCCGCTTGAAGCAGGTAAGGCGTTGTGGTGCAAATATATTCACTGATTCATCGGTAACGGCAACTCCGACTTTGAGATCCGGAAGGGCCGTGGTCATCGTGAGCCGACGAGCTCTGCCGATCGACGACGTTGCTGGACTAAGCATGCGGAACGGATATCTCCTCTTGATTTGGATGCCCGGTACGGGCTATGAAAGGCCGCACCAGTCCATGGCGGTCAGCGCGATACTGCGGGCGGCTGTCACAATTTCCGCGACCTCGACCGATTCGTCGGCTTTGTGTGCATTTACGAGATGCCCTGGCCCGTAATTGACCACCGGGATGCCCAGTTCGGACATACAACTCGCGTCACATGCAGCCGGGAACGCCTCGACGGGCGACCGTCCGCCGCTCGCCACCAGATGCGCCGAACCCAGTGCCGCAACAATGGGATGGTCCACCGCGGTGTGATAGCCGGTGTAACTCAGTGGCCAGGTGAACACCGGCCGATGGGCCGACAGCCAAGGGTCGATCGACACTGCGCGGGCGATGAATTCAGTGATCTCGGCCTGGATCGCGGCGGGCTCTTCGTCCTGCGGGTACCACACCAGAAAGTCGATCTCGCAGTATTCAGCGAACATCAGCGGCGCATCGATTCCGTTGGGACCGCCGTTGATGATCCCCGGCATGATTGTGAAGTGTCCGGGCAGATAGTGCGGGCGTTGCTTACTGATCCCCCAGTGCTCCTCGAGCCGGTAGAGCGCCTGCAGCACGAGATAGCCCTTATCGATGGCATTGACGCCGGCCCGGTGACCAATTCCGCCGGCGCGCACCAACTCCCGCCGCATTCCTGGGTGGCCGGCCTTGCCCTCCACCCGCACTTTGCCCCACAGGAGGGAGGCCGCGGTGGGATTGATCGACAGCGGTCCACCGAAACTCGCGGACGGTTCCATGACGATCGCTGCATCAGCGGTGTAGCCGCGGTCGAGCAGCAAGCCCGTGCCGATCTCCCGTTCTCCGACCTCCTCACCGGCCACCGAGTGCACTATCAAGTCGCCTGCAAGGCGGATGCCGCACTCCTGCAGTGCTTTCGCAGCCCAAAAGCCAGCAACTACACCGGCTTTCATATCGCAGGCACCTCGACCGTAGATCCGGCCGTCGTCGAGCTGGGCACCGAACGGGGCGAACGTCCAATTGTCCTCGCCGCCAGTGGGTACGACGTCGATATGCCCATTGAGCAGCAACGAACGCCCGCCACCCGAACCCCGCACCACCCCAACGAAATTCTCGCGTTTTGGTGCGCTCCAGAGGGTCTCAGTGGTGTCGAAGATTCCTGCAAACGAGTCGCGCAGGACGAGGTTGGCTTCTGACTCGTAACCGATGTGGTCATCGAACCGGGTACCCGGGTAGTTCGGGTTCACACTGGGCACTCGAATGAGCTCGCGCACGCTTTCGACGAGATCGGCGCTTGTTTCGTCGATCCAGCGTAATACCCGATCAGCGGCTTCAGTTCCCATTGCCGACCCACCCTGCTGGCCGTAGGTCGGCCCACCCGGCCACCTGCTCAAGCTGAGCAGCGACGCGGATCAACGTCGCCTCGCCAGCCATCGGAGCGGCTAGCTGAATGCCGATCGGCAAGCCGTCTACCAGACCTGCTGGCAGGCTAATTGCCGGTGTACCAGTCACGTTGAGCACCGCCAAGTAAGGGAAGAGCTCCACACAGCGCCGGACCCACTCGGCGGGAGTCACGTCCACGTCGGCGTTGAAGTGCCCAATCGGCGGCGCCGGCACGCTGGTGGTTGCTGTTAGCCACAAGTCCCACTGGTCGAAGAATGTGCCCATAGCCCGCGACACCGCGTTGAACGCCGCGACCATTCCGGCCAGCTCGATTGCGGTCACGCCGCGGCCCATTTCGGCCAGCCGGAGCGTAGACAATTCCAGGAGGTTCTCATCCACCTCCACGCCGAGCGCGTCCGCAGCAGGATATACCGCGGTTGCCGCGCCTGCCGCCCAGGTCGTCGTCAACGCCTCGCTGAACTGATCCCATTCGACTGTGGGGCAGGCGAATTCGACGTGATGACCGAGATCTGACAGTGTCTCGGCGGTGCGCCGGACAGCCGCGACAACGCCGGGGTCGGTGGCGTGGCCGGTCCAGGAGTCGGGCTGCACCGCAATCCGCAACCGCCCCGGCTCCGCGCCAACCTGCGACGCAAACGACTGGCCAGGCGCCAACATGGTGAACTTCTCCCCTGATGCGAATCCACTGACTGCGTCGAGCATCGCCGCGGTGTCACGCACCGTGCGAGTGATCGCCAGCTCAGTGGCCAAGCCGTACATCGCTTCCTGAAGATCAGGGCCGATCGGGATTCGGCCACGACTAGGCTTGAGCCCCACTAGCCCAGTGAATGATGCCGGGATGCGGATCGATCCCCCGCCATCGTTGGCGTGCCCCAACGGAACCGCACCCGCTGCGACCAATGCCGCGGTGCCGCCGCTGGACCCGCCCGGGGTGCGTGAAATGTCCCACGGATTGCGGGTAGCCCCGCCCAGCACAGGCTCGGTACCCGCGCTGAGCCCGAATTCTGGGGTGCGAGTGGTGGCCATCGCGGCTAGGCCAGCCTCGCGGAACCTACGCATCAGCTCGGTGTCGTGGTCGTGGACCATGCCGGTGCCGAACAATCTGCTGCCGCAGTGGGTGGGCACACCCGCCGCGTGCAACAGAATGTCCTTGAGCACGAACGGAACTCCCGCGAACGGTCCATTCGCGTTGTACTTCAGCGGCTGCTGCCAGGGTCCGTCCACCACCGCGTTCAGCTGCGGCTGTAGCGATTCGATCGCGGTCCGGGACACCGCCTGGACCTCGGCCGCGCTGATCTGATTGCTGCGGATCAGACCTGCCAGACCTACCCCGTCAAATTCGGCGTACTCGTCAATCCGCATGTGCACCATCCGGAACGGAGGTCCAGATGTCATGCGACATGGACCAGGAACCGTCCGCCTGTCGACGGTGGACGATTAGGTAGTTGCCCGCCAATGTTGTCATCGAACCCGTTGCCGGGTCGCGGACGTCAGCGACGGATCGGCCTATCTCCACCGCGAGGTCTCCGGAGGTGAAGAACTCGTCGACTTCGACACGTTGACCGCATAGCCCCTGCGTGAACATTGCCCGCAACGTGTCCTCGATGGCCGAACGGCCGCGGATCACCATGCCGCTCGGTGGCATCAGTGTCCCGTCGGATTCATAGAGCGCGGCCAGTGCGGCAGCGTCGTGCTCATCGATCGCGTTCGACACGGCGCGATGCACGGCGGCGAGGCCAGTGCGGTCGAGGGTTGGCGACGACATGGTCAGCGCGCCTCGGCGAGTTTCCAGCTGGTCTTCTGGTTCGGATCACCCGGCAGCACCCCGATCGTGCCGGCGTTGACCACCGCTGACGAGTTCTTGAAGACCGGAATGACATACCGGCCGAAGTACTCGATGGTGCTCATGATGTTCGCGTGGGTGTCGCCGTCGATCTTCAACACGATCTCGTCGGCGCCCAGCGCCTGGTACCGAGCGATCTGCTCGATGCAATGGTCGGGGTCGCCGACCATGATCGTCGGAGACAGGTCGCGAAGGTAGCGCGCGTCGTCGACATGATCCCGAAGTTCCTTGACCCGCTCGAAGCCGTGGTATCCGCTGTCGGAGCGTTCGGCCAGCTGCGCGTAGATGTCGTTGATGATTGCGCGCGCCGCCCGCAGAAGTCCGGGTTCTGCTCGCCGCATGGCCTCGTCGTTGGTCTCGGCGCAGACTGCCGTCATCGCGAAGGCGCCGGCCGACCGCACTGCATAGGCACCCACCGGCTTGATCTCGGATTCGGGAACACCCCAGTACGCCTTCATCTGCGGTTCGAGGTTCTCCCAGCCGAGGTACAAGTCACACGTCACCATGCCGAGACCTTTCCGGGCAGCGTCCTCGGCCGACTCCACGCTCTGAACGATCTTGTAGAGCGGCGGGTGTGGTTCCTGAACTCCTTTGGGAGTCAGACAGCGTTCGGGAATGTTGCCCCAGTACTTGCCGTCATGACTGAAGGTTTCGTTGGTCAGTGCCCTCACGATCAGGTCCAAGGCTTCTTCGGAACGGCCCTTTGTTTCGTCAAGCGACACCCCAAACGCGTCCAGCTGAAGCAGGGTATTGCCGCGTGCCGTGGCCATCTCGACGCGACCATTGGAGAAGATGTCCGTCGTCGCCAGCTGCTCGGCAACCAGAACCGGATGCACGGTCGAGATCAGCCGGCTCATGTGTCGCAGCCGAATCCGGTTGGTGCGCATGGCCACTGCCGTAAACAGACATTCCGGCGACGGGGTCACTGCCAGGTCGGCAAAAAAGTGGTGCTCTGAGGTCCCCCAGGCATCAAAGCCCATCTCCTCGGCGAAGACCGCCTCCTGCACCATGCCCCAATACCGACGGTGGTGGGTGGTGCCCGTCTGGGTCTCGCACTCCGTCAACATCACGAATCGCATGATTAACTCCAATGGCCGCAGTAGGTTTTCGATGGCGGTGGCTGTCCAGCCCCACTAGATCGAGTTTTCATTCCGGGGGCGGTGCATACATCCGGGCAACTACCTACGCAGTACGGATCTCACGGAGCGTAGGCGCAACAGACAAGGTCCAGCCCGGAATCTCAAGGGCTACGCCGAATCCCGCTGCTTCCAAGTACGCGGCGATCTCATCGCGCAGCTCAGCTCGCGCCGACTCATCACCACGGGTGCTCACCACAGCACCAGACGCAACGCCGGCCAGTACCGCATCGCCGATCAAGCCCGCCAGGAGCCGCGCCTTCCGCACAAACGGGATTGACCGAGCACTGGAATCAACGGTGAACTCCTCCGTGGGCGCGTGCACGCGCAGTAGTGACAGCGGTGCGCATCCCATGGAATCTGGCTCCAAACGACTGGCCACGAGCGCGGCCGTATGGAGGTCTGTTGCGTCAATCGGACATGGATACAGCCCTGAAAGACATTCGGTCCGGGTGAAACCGACAACTGCTCCCTCCCCGATGACCAGGAGCGTCGCGTTGTGTGTCTGTGTCATTCACCGATCGTCCGCCCGCTGGGCGGACCCAGCATCGGTGCTTATACCGATTCGCTACGGACGCCTTGGTCGGCAAGCCACTTTGCTACCTGTCCGCGACGGTCCAGTCCCGCCTTGGTCAGGATGTTGGTCACGTGTGTCTCCACCGTCCGCTGGCCAATCACCAACCGCCTCGCGAGTTCGCGATTGCTGAGTCCTTCAGCGATCAGCCGGGCGACCTCGATTTCGCGTTTGGTGAGCGGCGAGACCGGGGTGTTCGGCGAGGGCACATCCTCGGTGCCGGCCGCGGGACTGCCCGCGCCCCTGATGGCGGTTTTGATCATGTCGTCTTCAGCCATGCCTGTTCCGCGCTGCCAGGCCGTGTCGAGCACCGGCGCATCCAAAGCACCACGCAACGTCGCCATCGCCTGATCCCTGAGTGTGATCAGCGAGCCGAGTCCCATCAACTGGCTGCTCACGGATACCCAGATTTCCGATGTCGCCCCTAAAAGCACGGCACCGCGGTCAAATTCGCCGTTATCCACAGCGATCCAAGCGAGCAGCTCGGCGAGCAGCATCATGCCCAGACGATCGTGAAGCCGGTACTTCGTCAGCATCGCCGTGCTGGCCATTGCCTCCGCGGCCGAGTTGTCCCCGCTGATGTGCATAGCGAGTGCCTGTACCCACATGGCATAGGAGGAGCAGGCCTGCTCACCCAAAGGTTCGCTAAGCTCGCGGCTCTTCTGTGCGCAGACTAGTGCGTCGTCGGGTCTTCCGGCGGCGCAGTAAATCTCGCCCAGCTGCAGATATATGAAGGCCCTTCCGGCAGGGTCGTCGGTTGTGGCGTTGATCTCGAGTGACCGCTCGTACAGCGATGCGCCGGTTTCCAGGTCGCCCTTAACGAGCGCCACGGCGCCCTGCAGCGCTGTCGCATTCGCCAGCGAGCGAATGTCCCCGAGTTTCTGCGATAGGGCGACGCTGATCTTCAGCCGTCGGGTCGATGTCTCGACATCGCCCTCAAGCAGGTCAATCCAGGCCGACACCCACATCGTCTTGGGACTTGGATAGTCGTCGACGCGGGATCGCTGGAACCACATCCGACCCTCGTGCAAATGTCCATGAGCCAGCCAGAACGGCCACAGATCGGCCACCATCTCAGCGGCGGCCTCCCACTCACCATCGCTCAGAAATGAGTCCAGTGCAGCCCGCAGATTGGGCAGCTCTAAACGGAGCTCCTCGCTCCAATCAGCTTGCCGCGGTCCAAACCAATGACGTTCGGCGCGCCGCGCGACTTCAGAGAAGTAACCACGATGCCGGTGGCGCAACTGCACCGTATCGAGTTCGTCATGCAGACGGTCGATTCCGTATTCGCGGATACTTTCCAGCATCCGGTAACGGGCGCCGTTGACGGACTCCGACCGAATCAGGATCGACCGCTGGACTAATCCGTCAACCAGATCTAGTGCCGTCACCGGACCGTCTGGAACACAGACCGCCTCCAGAGCCTCCAGGCTGATGCTACCGACGAATACCGATGCCTGTGCCCACAGCCGACTTTCGTCAGGCGAACACTGTTCATAGCTGTAGTCGAATACCGCCCGCAGGCTGCGATGTCGTTCGGGCACGTCGTTGGGAGCCTCCGTCAGAATCCGGAAGCGGTCCTCCAGACGGTCGATAAGTTGGTCGAGCGACAGTACACGCATCCGACGCGCGGCGAGTTCGATGGCTAGCGGAAGGCCATCCAACCGCGCGCATAGCGCCTCGATCCGTCCGATATTGGCGGCGTCGACGACGAAGGCTGATTGCACCGACTGGACCCGGTCAACGAACAGCGCGACACCGTCGGCGTCTTGGCCGCTAACGGCCAACGGCTGCACTGGGATTAACCATTCGCCGGTTGTGCCGAGTGGCATTCGACTCGTAGACAGAACCGCCACCCCTGCCGTTCGACGCAACAGCAGGGCTACGAGTTCCGCGCACGCGGCAAGCAGGTGCTCGCAGTTGTCGAGCACGATAAGTACAGCTTTCCCAGCCAGGCTACGGATCAAGTATTCCGCTGCCTCTTCGCTGGCAGCCGGCGGTATGCCCGCGGCATCCAAGACCGCTTGGGCCAAGAGCTCACGGTGTCTTAATTGGGTCAGATCCACGTAGATGACCCCGTCGGGAAACACCGGCGTCAACTGTCGTGCCGCCTGGACAACGACCCGGCTCTTGCCAATGCCACCGATACCGACGAGCGTAACGAGCCGCGCTCCGCTCCCGATCCGGGACCGGATCGCTGTTAGCACGTCACGGCGCCCGATGAAGCTAGTTGCTTCCCCGGGCAACGTGGTTATCCCGCTACGCCGCACCGCTCGTCGGCCGCCTGCTGGCCACGTGGGTCCGGGAACATCTGTGCGCACCGAGGGACACGCCTCCTCCACTGCTACTGGCCTTGCGCCCATAAATACTCTAGCCCGATCAGACGGTCACGGACGGGTACCGCGTCATCGTTCCGACGTCGCAGCTCGTCACGATCCAGGGCATACCGATGCGCAACGTAGCAGGCGTCGCCGGTGGCCAACTTCGTTCGACACAAGGGGCCTCAATCAGTCAGGCAGGTTGTCCGTAGACCGCAACCACTACTGTCCGGTCCAGGGCATTCTCTGACCAGACCCCGATGGCAGTGTTGGCACAGTTCGACATGATCGCGAGATCCGCTGGGTCGTTGAACCATTGGCGCATGATCTCGACTCCGGTAATCGCCATCGCCGGATTGATCGCCACAGTCTGAGCGACCCGGCCGTGGAATCCGGCGGCACGTGCCCGATCTTGGGTGGTTGATCCGTCAGATCCCAGATCAGCGTCAAGCGCGCGATTGTTCAGCATGTCGACGGCCTGCCACTGGGCGGCCAGTTGTAGCGCCGGATCGACCCGTAGCTCGCTGGTGCACCCGGCGTGGTGTTGCACGGTATAGACATTTACCGCGACGCTGTCGTTGAGTCGGTGGTTGTCGGCAGCGGCAGTAGCGGCCCCAGTCAGTGCGGTGACAGCGAGCACCATTGTTGCCACCGCTTTTTTCACCATCATGACGTTCCTCCAGCTCGGTGGTGAGCTGCTGAATTGCGTAGCTGCCAGATTGCTGCCGGGCAAAGTTCGTTCACAGCCTGGTTGAGCAAGAAGGCGGTCTGATATTCGCCGGGGTCGCCGACGTCGTCCTTCACTGCCGCTAGGATGAGGGCGTACGGTTCGCCGCGGCGCACCTTGTCGCACAATCGGTAGCCGTACTGCAGGGCCGCATCGGCGCTCGCGAAGTAATAGCCCGGACCAAGGGTGACGTTGGTTAGGTATGCCACCGCATCGGCGTGTCCAGGCGATGCCGGGGACAGCACGAACGCCCCTGCTGCTGCAACAGCACTCGACATCAACTTCCGACCGCATACCGACCCGCTCATACGGGTGTGAAGTCCGAGACCAGCCAACTCGATCCCACCTTGTCCAGTGTCACCCGCACGCTCGAGGCGGTATTGGTCGGTGCCCCGTTGCCCACGATGGTCGTCTGGTTAACGAAGACCACCACTACCGCGTGACGCGGGGTGGTCGAGACCACGGCCGCTGCCGGCACGGTCGCGACCGCGGAAATCGACTGCTGTTTGGCCCCGGGGATGACGACGTCGTGCACCAATTTGGCGTAGGAGTCGCGGAAAGTCCCGGTCAACCGGCCTTCGGCCGCGCCGAGGTCCTTTTCGACGGTGTCCGGTCGGTACGACAACATCGCGACGGTGCTATCGGTGGCCGCTTGCACGGATTCCGCACGGGCATGGGCGGATTCGCTTGCCGATCCGCTCAGCCATTTAAGGTACCCGGCGGCGACACCGAGCGCCAGGACGACGACTGGCAGCACCACGAGACCCAGGACGCGATACCAGTTCCGTTTCTTCGCCGCGACTTCTGGCCGATCTGTGGGGATGGCGTCCACCGGCTCGTCGTCGGTCGTGAGGTCATGTTCGGCTATCGCGGTCTCGGTCATCGTTGCCCCTTTCGTGAGATGTACTGCTGCGTCATGGCACGAACGAGACGTTGGATACCTTGACCACATCGTTCACCCGTTGCATGTCTATCCGCATCCGCCACAGTCGCGGCTTCTGCTCTGCCGCACCGGCATTGGTGGTGTTCACCGAGACGGTGACCAGCGCCTGTGCCTCATCGCCCTGCACGGAGGCCAGGCCCGCAGCCGTCACCGTTCCGATCGATTTTGATTTGGCCTGTTTCACGACGCCGACGAACGGTTGCGCTCGTTTCTGGAAATCGTCGTAGAACGGACCGGTCGCCCCGTCGACGATGCGTTGCACATCGGCGTCGGCCTCGGCGAAGTCGATGGTGGTCAGGTTGATCGCACCCTGCCGCGCGGCCTGCAGGAATTGCTCCTGCCGCTGCTGATCCTGTGCCTGGTGGCGATACTGGACGCCGAGCCAGCCGACGACACCGGCCGCAGCGGCGGCGGTCACTATGCCCCCGATGATCAGGGCGCGCATACCCGGGCGCCGCTGGGACGCCCCGACGTCTCCCTCATTCGTCAATTGCTCTGCCTCGTCGGCTACTTCGGTGTCGGCTACTTCGCCGACGGCGTCAACATCGACTGCCATGTCTGCTCCTTAGGTGCGGTTTGGGCGAGATCGGCCTGGGTGTACACGTTGCCGTCGGGACCGACGTAGTTCCCGGTGGCCGGGTCGTAGGTAGCTGCCGCGATCGGTGGCGGTGGTTTGGCCGCGGGCGCGGAATCCGGCGGCAGTTGCGGGATGTCCTGCCCTGACAGCGTGGCGTTCGGGTCGCCTTTCCAGTTGAAGCCGTCGTTGAGCGGCACATAGTTCTGGTCGCTCTCGCACATTTTGACGGTCGGCGCCCGCTTGCCGGGGCGGGTGATGCATGGCAGGTTGCGTGCTCCCCGGGCGTTGAACATCGAGTCTTGCGGCACGCGGCAGTACACGTCGCCCGCCGGCCGGTTCGGGGCGTCCTGCAACACCGCCTGTCGCTGCTGCTGAATGGGCAGAAACCCGGTCGTGCATGGCGGCGGCAGATTGACGTTGAGGTTGAAGCTCAGATAGGCGCCCCGGTACTTCTGCGGCATATCCCTGTTGGCGAGCGTCACGCCCTGCACAGCCTCGGTACCAACCGGCAGCAGCACGAGAATCTGTTCCAGGCTGGCGTTGTAGGTGGCCAGGACCGGCGCGATATTGGCAAGGTTGGCCAGCATGATCGGCAACGTGGGCTGCAATCGGTCGAACAGTTGGCGTACCTGGTCCGCGGCCTCGGGGCCGTGCTGCAATATCCCGCGCACCGCGGGATCGCTGTCCTTGATCTGTTTGGTCACGTGGGCCAGGTGAGCGGCCCACGCCTGCACCGCATCTGCGGTGTCGGTCTGGGTATCGAGCAGCGGTCCACCGTTGTCGATGACATTGGTCAGGTCATCGAGGTGCGCACGGGCGCCCGCGCCGAGAGTGGTTGATCCCTTGACGATGCGGGACAGCTCCGGCCCCAACCCGCCAACCGCAGTGGCGGATTCGTCGATCACGGTCTTCAGGTTGTCCCCGGGTATCGCCCGCAGCCCTCTGTTCGTGGCGTCCAACAGCTCGTTGACATCCGGCGGAACCGTGGTCCGGTCGGCTGGGATGACGTCGCCGTTGCGCAGGGGTGCCGACTGTCCGGCCCGCGGCAGCAGCGCCACGTATTGCTCCCCGACCGCCGACGTGCTGTGCACCTGCGCGTCCAGATCGGAGGGGATCTTGACGTCCGAGCGCAGCGACAGCACAGCATCGACCCCGCGCGCGGTCAGCGCCAACGACTTGACCTGCCCCACCTCCGTTCCCAGGTAGCTGACGTTCGCCCGTTCGTAAAGACCGGCGGTCTCCGGCAATTGCACAGTGACCTGGTAGTGCCCGATACCGAACAACAGGTTGGGCAGTCGCACATACCCGATCGCCATGACGACGAACGCTGTTGTGGTGACGACGAACAACACCGCCAGTTGCATCCAGATCTTCCGGTTCATTCGCATGTCAGTGCCCCTGATCCCAGTGATACGGCGCGACAAGTGGATTGCCCGCGGTGTACGGGCTCGGCATCTGCCCGATGGTTCGGCCCCACTGCATCTCGAGCTCGGTGAGTTTGCCCTCCCACCGCGTCCCGGTGAACAGGCCCGCGTCGATCCGACTCAAGGTGAGATCGATGACTGCGGTGAGGTTGGCGTAGTCGCCGCGGAACCAATTCTCAAGCGTTTCGTTGGGCCACGGGAAGGTGCCGAAGAAGCTCAGTGATCTGGTGAGATCCGGTCCGGCGTTGGCCAGCGAGGCCAGTACCGGGCCAACGGCCTGCAGTTCACGGACCAGGTCTTCCTTGGTCTTGTTCACCGAATCGGCCGCCACCGCACTGAATTTGCCGATCGCATCCAGCGCGTCGGCCAGCTTGCCGCGTTCGTCCTTGAGCACCCAAAGTGCGTCCGGCACGGTCCGAATCGCCTTGTCCAGCACCGGCTGTTGGCTCGCCACCTGGCCGGCCAGATTGTTCAGCGCCGCGGTCGCGTCGATGATGTCACTGGTTTGGTCATCGAGGTGTGCGATGAACTCGTCGAGCTGAGTCAGCAGGCTGCGTAGCTGCTGCTCTCGGCCGGCGAATGCTGTGCTCAGCGCTCGGGTGATGTCCTGGAGTTGGCCGATGCCTCCACCGTTGAGCACCAATGACATTGCCGCCAGGGTCTTTTCCGTCGTTGGATAGGAGCTCCCCGAGGTGAGCGCGATCCGCGAACCGTCGTGGAGACGGCCCTCCGGAGCTGTGGCCGTCGGCCGAGCCAATTCAATATGCTTGGAGCCCAGCAAGCTCGTCTGCCCGATCTTGGCCGTCGCATTGGCGGGCAGGTTCACACTGCCGTCGAGCGTGAGCGTGAGCAACGCGTGCCAACCCTGACGATCGATTCTGGTAACGGTGCCCACGGTGACATCGCCGACCCGGACCCGCGAGTTGCGTTGGATGTTGTCGACGTCGGGCAGTTCGACCTGGATTGTGAACGAGCCGGCGCCATGTCCGGCGGTACCGGGCAGCGGCAGCGAGTTCACGCCCCGCCATTGACATCCTGACAGCACGACCACCAGGAGCGAGATCACCGCAGCAGCGCGACATCTCATGAGCCACCTCCGGGTGGTGCCATCAACCCCTGTAGACCGGTGGCAGGATCGGCCGACTCCGCTGGCAGCGGCGGACCTGCCGGTGCCTGACTAGGCGCGGCCGGCGGCAGAGCCGCGGGGGTACCTGGACGTGCCGGCGGCACGTAATCGGGGCGCATCCAGTCCTCGCTGTATGTGATTTCGTTGGGCCGGGCGGATTGTCCGACAAACAGGTTCTCGCCGATCGGCAGGAAGTTGTACTGCCGGTTCTTCACGATCGGCGCCAGATACTGCACACATAGCTTGGCCGACTGATCGGCACCGAGGCGCGAGGCGGCCTGAATTGCGCCGCACAGGAACGAGATCGGGTCTGCGAAGTTGTTCAATGCCAGCACACCGGTGAGGGCGCCTTGCGACGGTTGATAGATGTTGACGAAGTTTTGCAGCACGGTCGGCAGCGTGTGCAACGTCTGTTTGACGTCATCGAGGCTGCCATTGAGCGTCGACGTGACTGCGGCGAGTTTGTCCGACGTGGTGCCCAGCGTCTCGCGGTTCGCCGCGACAAACGTCTGTAGGTCACCCACCACGGAGTTCACGCCGGACAGCGCGTGAGCGACCTGATCGGGATCGCGTGCCAGCAGGCCCGTGATGTCCGCCAGATTGATGTTGAGGCGCCGCAACACATCGTGGCTGTCTTTCAATGCGGTCACCAGCGTGGAGATGTTTTTTACGGTGGAGAAGATGTCGTCGCTGTGATCGCCTAGCGCCGAAAACACCTGGGAAGTCTTGATCAGAGTGTCCCGAATGCTCGGACCCTCACCGCGTAGGTTCTCGGCCGCGGTGTTCACGTACGCGCCGAGCGGGCTGACCCCACCCGGTTGCGTCGGTTGCAGCGACTCGGTCAGCTTCTGCAATTGGACCCGCAGATCATCCCACTCGACCGGAACCGCAGTGCGGTTCAGGGGAATTGTGGCACCGTCGGTCATCACGCGTCCCGCGGTGTACGCCGGGGTGAGCTGAATCGCCCGGACCGACACCAGGGAGGGCGACAGCACAACGGCTTTCGCATCGGCTGGCACCTGATACTTGGCGTCATAAGAGAAAGAGATTTTCACCCGCTGTTGTTGGGGTTCGATGCGGTCGATCGTTCCGACGGGGATGCCCAAGATGCGGACTTCATCGCCGGTGTAAACACCGTTGCTGTTGGCGAAGTAGCCAACGACATGGATGCGGTGTGCGTTCGCTGTAGTTCTCACAACCATGAACAGCCCGACCACGAGGGCGACCGCGAGCCCTGCGGCAATGGTGATGCGCTTGGTGCTGCGGGTCATCATTGCCCACCGCCATTGACATGTGGCGCCTCGACCGGATCCTGAGCCAGCAGCGGAGCGCTGGTGGGCGCCGGAACCGGTTCAAGTCCGGGCGGCGCCGTTGCCGGCGGTCCCGGCGGCGGTCCACCCGGTGGCGGTGGCGTCAGCGGCTCCCGGTACGGATACCGTGGATCTCCGGGCTTACCGGTGATGGCGTCAGGCAGATTGAGGTGCGGTTCACCGCCCTGACCGGTACGCGGGTAGGGCACGGGTAGCGCCGGGGTGGCGCGCTGTCCCACTTGAGGGTCTGTGCGCTCCGACGGTGCCAAAACGTGCGGGTCCAACCCCAAATCGGAGAACGCGGCATCGACGAACGGTTGGACGAATTGCCCCGGTAGCAGGTTCGACAGGTAGGCCTTGAAGAACGGTCCGGACGCGACTGACTCCCCGAGGGACATCGCATAGGAGTTGAGCTTCTTTATCGCCGACTGGATTTGGTCCTTGTGCTGATCCAGGATGGCCAACGTGCCGTTGAGTTTCTCCAGCGCCGGCTTGAGCGTGTTCCGGTGTTCGCCGATCAGCCCGCGCACCTGTTCGGTTACCGCCGCAATGTTTTTCGAGATCTGTTCCACTGCAGCACTTTCAGTACGCAACTGAACCAGCAGAGCGTTACTGGACTGCACCAGAGCGACGATCTTGTCGCTGTCCTCCGCCAATACTCCGGTCACCTTTCTGGCATTGGCCAGCAGGTTGCGAAGTTGCGCGTCGCGCTGGTTGAGGGTGTCCGAGAACCGGCCCACCCCGGCCACGGCCACCTTCAGCGGAGCAGGCGTGTCCTTGAAGGTATCGGTCAGCACTGTCAATGCCTGAGACAGCTGGTCGGTGTTTAGCCCACTGATCGTCGACGTCAGATCCCCCAACGCGTCAGGAAGCTGGTAGGGGGATCGGGTGCGTTCCAACGGAATTGGAGCGTTTTGCTGGCCGCCGCCACGCGGCGTGATCTCGAGAATCTTTGATCCGAGCACGGTCCTGGTTTGGATTGAAGCCTCCGTACGGTCGCCTAGGTGGATGCCCTTGTCCAAGTTGAACGTCACGAGGACCCGGGGACCGTCTAGGCCAAGGCTGTCCACCTTGCCCACCCGGTATCCCGAAACCTGCACGGCAGCACCGGGGATCAGGCCCGCCGCATCAGCGAAGTAGGCCGAATAGTTCTTGTCCTGATTGATCAGAGGCACCTTGTCGTAGTTGAGCGCAAAAAGTGCCATCCCGACGGTCCCGGCCACACCGACGGCACACAGCACCAACGGATTCCGTTCGGAGAAGGACTTCATTTCGGCGCACACCTTCCACTGTCTTGACCCGCCACCTTGATGTAGACCGGTTGTCCCCCTTTGCCGTTGACCTTCAGCACGGCGTCGCACAGGTAGAAGCTGAAGAAGTCGCCGTAGACGCCCTGGCGCGCCAGCAGTTGGTACTTATCGGGCAAGGTTCGGAGCAGGTTGTCCATGTAATCCTTGTCCGCGACGACAAGCCCTGCGGTGCGGTCGGTTTCATGGACGACTTGCTGCAGCGGTGGACGCGACCGGGCCAGCAGGTCGGCGATAGTCCCGGCGGCGGCATTGGTGTACGCGACCGCATTGCTGATGTCCTGCTTGCGGTCGGCCAGCGTTGTGACCAATTGAGACAGCGAGTCGACAGCTTTGGCGAACTGGCTCCGCTGATCCCCCAGGGAGCCGAGCACGGTGTTCAGATTGCCGATCACCTGGCCGATCAGTTGATCACGATCGGCCAGCGTGTTGGTCAACGTCGCGGCGTGCTCGAAAAATCCGGAGATAGTGTCACCCTGCCCCTCGAAAGCACTGATCAGCTGACTGGTCAAGGCGTTGACCTGATCAGGGTCCAGCGCGCGGAACAGCGGCCGAAAGCCGCCGATCAGCGCGTCGAGATCGAGCGCGGGCGAGGTATTCGCCAAGGCGATGGTGTCGCCCGGATTGAGCCGCTGTGGACTGCCCGCGCCCTCCTCCAATGCGAGGTAGCGGCCTCCGATCAAGTCGTCGTACCGGATGACGGCGTGGGTGCCGCGGGTCAGCACGACGGAGTCGTCGGTGCCGAATGTGACCAGTACGGTCGCGTCGGGTTGCACGACGATGTCCTTGACCTTACCGACCTCGACACCGCCGATCCGGACGAACCGCCCACGTTCGAGACCCGATACGTTTGCGAACGCTGCGTGGTACACCCGCTGGTCCTCAAAGCGCAACTGGCTGAACACCGCGAACATCGCGAACATGAAGAACAGGCAGACCGCCAGGAACACGGTGAGACGCCAGATAGTGCCTGGCAGTTTATCTCTCACGATCGTGGGGCCTTTCGATGCGGTAGTTCAACAGAGTGCCGTCGTCACGGTGATGGCACAGCGGGTGTCGGTGGCGGCGCCTGGGGTGTCGGTTGTAGCGCTGCGGGATTCAGCACCGTGAAAGGTTCGGTGCCGGGCGGTGGCGGCCCCGGCTCGCGTGGTGTGCCGGGCTGCGGTGCCGGCGGCAAGCCCGGGTACAGCGGGTTTCCGTCGGGCGCATATAGCGGGGCGCCGTAGGCCGGGGCGCCCGCATACGGGATAGGTCCGGGGGCTGGACCGCCGTCAGAATTTCGCACACTCGGCGGCTCGGGGACTGCCCGGGTTACCGGGAAGTAGTTGGCCCAGCCGGGGAATCCGATACCCGGGTTAGGGCGCCAGTCCACGCCGCTTCCCCATCCGGTGTTGGTGACCAGCTGACGCACCGGCCAGTTCTTGGCAACGTCAGGTAGCGAGCCGCAGCCGGGTTTGCCATCGGGACCGCCCTTGGCTCCGACGACCGGTAGGTTGTCCGGATACTTGTACGGGTCGTCGCCGAGCAGAAGGGCGGCGTCGATGATGGTTGACCTACCGTTGCCCCCGACGGCCTGATACCCACCGTGGTCCAGATAGTATTTTCCACCAACGATCAAACAGGTGAGCTCGGGGTTGTACTTGAGCAGCAGACTGGTGGTCGGTTGCAGCGCGTTGATGGCGGTGACGAAATTCTCCTTGTTCGGAGCGAACAGGCTGGTTCCGCTATGTGCCAATCCAGTCACGTTGAGCAACAAGGCATCGAGCGCTCGGGCGTTGTCGGTGATGGCCGCACTGGTCGTGGTCACCGAATCGAGGATCGACACAATGTCGGGGACCGTGGCGCCATACGTCTGGCTGTACCCGCGCAGCGATTGCCAGCCGGCGCGGATCGTGTCGGCACGAGGATTGAGCGCCTTGAGGACCTCGTCGTAATCGGTGATGCTCTGACCGATCGCCTGGCCTTCCCCCCGCAGGCCGTCAGCCAGCGCGGTGAGTGTGCTGTTGAGCTTGGCCGGATCGATTTCTCCGAGCAGGTTGTATAGATTCTGGAAGACCGTGTTGACCTCGGTGCTGACGTTGTCCGACGGGATCACCGCACCTGATGAAATATGTTGGACACTAGGACTTTTCGGCATCACGAGATCGACGTACTTGGCACCGAACAGCGTGGTGGCCCGGATCTCGGCGCGGACATTGGCGGGAATGTGACCGACCTGGCCCGGGTCAAGCTCGAGCCTCAGCCGCACTGCGGTGCCTTCCGCACCCGTATCGGCCTGAATCGCCGAAACCCGGCCGACCTGAACCCCGCGCAACTTGACCCTAGCTCCGGCATCCATCACCAGCCCTGCGCGATCCGACGTCACGGTCACCGGAACGTATCGGGTGAAGCTGCCGGCAAATTGCGCCATCGTCACGTACACGAACAACCCGATCACGCCAACCAGGATGAGGGTCCACAAAGCGGGGTGAATACGCTGGTCTCGAGCTCTAGTCGGCATGCTGCTAACCCGCCAAGTGGAAGTTGCCGGACTGGCCATAAATGGCTAGCGATACCAATAGAGTGACAGCGACCGCCGCGACCATCGATGTACGCACGGCCCGACCCACGGCGTCTCCTACCCCGGCCGGACCGCCGGATGCTGTGAAGCCGTAATAGGTGTGCACCAGCATCACCACCACCGCCATCGAAACTGCCTGCAAGAACGACCACAGCAAGTCGGTGGGGTTGAGGAACGTGTTGAAGTAATGATCGTAAACTCCGGTCGACTGACCGTAGATGTAGGTCGTGCCGAAACGTGTTGCCAAAAAGGCCATCAGGACTGAGACGCAATACAGCGGCACCACGACTATGATCCCCGCGACCACCCGGGTCGACGTCAGATATGCCACTGACCTGATACCCATCACCTCGAGTGCATCGATCTCCTCGCTGATCCGCATGGCGCCGAGCTGTGCGGTGGCGCCAGCCCCGATCGTGGCGGCCAGACCGACGCCAGCAACCAGTGGCGCGATCAGCCTCACATTGAGGTACGCCGAGGAGAACCCGGCGAGCGCGCCAACGCCGATCTGCTGCAAATAGCTGTACACCTGCACTGCCACCAGCGAACCACCGGACAGAGTCAGAAATCCGACGATCGCTATCGATCCGCCGATAATTGCCAAAGCACCTGTACCCAAGCTCATTTGGGCGATCAGCCGGACAAGTTCGACTTTGTAGTGAACGAACGCGTCGCCGATACCGCGGACTGTCTGGCTGTAGAACTGGGCCTGAGAACCGATACGGTTCCACTCGTCAGCGATCTTCGCGACGATGGTGTGCAATCGCGACTGGCGGCCGCTCGGAGTCGACGGGCTCACAATGCCACCTTGACGCCGACCGCTGTCGCGATCACGTTGACCAGGAACAGCACCATGAATGTGAAGACAACAGTCTCATTCACGGCATTGCCGACCCCTTGGGGCCCTCCCCCGACATGAATTCCCTTGTAACAAGCGATGAGTCCAGCCGCGACCCCGAAGACGACAGCCTTGCCCAGGCAGACCAGCACGTCGGGAGTTCCTACCAATAGGGTCAGTCCCGCCGCGAAGGCGCCTGGCGTGACGTGCTGGAAGTACACGGCGAAGAAGAACCCGCCGACCAGGCCAGTGACGGTGACTACCGACGCCAGCAGCAACGCCACCACAGTCGCTGCCAGGACTCGCGGAACCACCAGCGCCTGGATCGGATCGATGCCGAGCACCCGCAGCGCGTCTAGCTCCTCGCGGATGGTCCGGGCACCGAGGTCGGCGCACATGGCAGTCGCGCCGGCACCAGTGATGACCAAAACCGTAACGATGGGTCCAGTTTGAGTCAGAGTGCTCAGTGCTGCACCGGCACCGGAGAAATCCGCTGCACCGATTTCGACAAGCAGCGTACTTACGGTGAATGTGGTCAGCACAACGAACGGAATCGCCAACAGCACCGTGGGCAGCAGCGAAACGCGTGCCACAAACCAGGTCTGGTTAAGAAACTCCCGCCAAGCCCACGGCGGCCGAAACATCTGCACAAACGTGTCCAATGACATTGCGAAGAATCCGCCAAGCGCCGAGGCAGGCTTGACTACATCGGCCACCGCGATCATTGGTCTCACCCTCTCGTAGTTGAAGCATCCGCCCCACGACGCGTGACGCACAGACAGATGCAGCAAACCTAAGGCACCCCGATCGACCGGAACATTGGCTGAACCGTCAAATCGCGACCGCTTGGTTTGACCGGGTTGGCAAATGCCTCGCATTGCGGCGTCGCACAGCTCATTTGAAGATCGAGTCGCCGGCGCTGTTCATGTCGACCAACGCCAAAGTCCGCACCGATCACCGGGCGGTTCGATGCGACAATCGCATCCGGCTGACACTGCGGGACGACCGAAGCCGTTGACGGGCAAATCGAGTGCTTGTCGACGAACTCGGCGATGTGGACTTAGTGCACCTGCACATCGTGGAGACCACCGACAGGAAATACGCCGTCGACCTGCGGTGTCCCGCGCTCCAAGCCCCAAGTGAATCCGCGACGTCGAATACCACCGCGATCAGCCGGGTCCGGGCCTGGCCGGTACAGCCTTGACCATGAGCTATATCGAACACTATGGCAGGTGCGCATCGCCTCCGCAGCTAACTGGATCGGAAGGCATTGGCACGTTAACCCTGATGCGCTTCAATAAGATAGGACTAGACGCTGCGTGGATCGGATTGCCGCCGTACGCGCATGAACGTCGTTAAGGCTCCCTTGAGTGGGCCGGTCGGGGTTAGCGTCCGTGAGCGGTACTGCACTGCCAGCGCTACCTAGGTGTGATGTCCAGGGACGTTGGTCAGCCGAGTGACCGGTGGGCGGCCTCCGATGGCGGAGTGGGCTCGGTGGTGATTG
>NZ_JBJIAL010000058.1:0-23609 GCF_045310895.1 Mycobacterium sp. SMC-18 | reverse complement strand
CGGACTCGGCACCGACCGAATCAACTGGAACGGAGGTCGCCTGAAACAAGCCGATCCACAGGTATTGACAATTCCTCGTTGCAGGTTGTCCGTGACGACTCAGATGTCGCTCAATGGCGGGCTTGGCTGCGAGAGCACACTCCTGATCCGTGGCGACCTGGCGAATGGGACGCGCAAACGCTGGTGTTCTGCGGTGACGAACACAACCCACAAACTTTCGTGACGCGTTGCCCAGACTGCCGTGTGCTCACCACGCGCACGACTTACTGCGACTATTGCATGCGAAGACACCGGCAAGCCAAGCTGCGCGCCAACGGAACTGACGTGCCCGAGAAAGTGACGCGAACACGTAAGCAGCAGATGACGTTTCCGGATCGAGAACGGTGCGTCATCACGCGCGATGACCGGAGATGCCCGCGCGTCGCCGATACCAAGAGCCTGTGTCACTACCACTACTACCAATGGCATAAGCGGCAGCGAAGGATTCGGTCGGGCACTATAAGGGAGCCCAACGCGGTGGCCCAGTCGTTGAACGTGTGGATCGAGCACGGGGGGCCCCACTCGATTCCACCCCCGCTCGATCTAGCGGAGTGTCTTGTTGCGGCCTGCCAGCTGCCGGCTAAGACGTCACGAATTCCGCTGTGCTCGATCCACTATGGGCGCTGGGAGCGCGAACAATCCGACAAAAGCCACGCCGACTGGGCCCTGTGCGCTGATCCGGCGTTGAACGCTAATCAGTTCTGGCTAGGGCAACTGCCACCGTTGGTGATAGACGAGATCCTCTACGCGCTAGCGGTGCGCGATAGCAGAAACCGCAAGCTCAATCCGAGTGTGATCCGTTTGGCCGTCAACGGACTCGTCGAGTATGGGATCGAATCGTTTGCAAAGCTGACCGATAGCGAGGTAGCCGACATGGAGACCCGCCGCCTCACCCAGTCGTATCGATCAACGGTTTTCGAGTTCGCCCGCGATGTGCGGGAGGGGTTTCGGTCATTCCAGGGTGTCGACCTGAAAGGTCAACTGCATTGGGATCCCGTCGAGATCGGCCTTTCTCGTGACCCGTCGCCGCTACGGGGCACGCGACGCCGAAAGGGCGTCGACTTCACCCTCATCGAACAAGAATGGTTGCGCACAGCGGCAATGAACTACTGCCGCGATCTGACGACGACTACCTATCTTTACGATGCGTACAGAGCGGCGCTGTATGGCTCTGAAGTGTTGGGCAGACGACGGGACCGAGGATCGGATCCTTCTCAGCTCGGACAACGCGACGCTGACCGCGTCGCCAAACGGATGGCCGAGGAAAGCGATGCCGACGGCCGGCTGCTGAACCGCGCCTACCGGATGGCGAAATACAACGTATTCTTCAAGATCGTTGAAAGAGGTGTGCAACTCGAACTCATCACTGGTCTTCCCACAACGTTCGCCCGTTCCAAAAAGCACGTGTTTCACCAGGCCGAGCGGCGCAACCGTGAATCGAAGGACACCAAGGCATTACCGGACAGCGTGGTAAGAACTCTCGACGCGAATCTTGACCTATTGGCCGCTGGCCGACGTCACTACCTGATGACCGAACCCCAAGTAAGAGCCATGTTCCGCACCATCTATCTGTTGATGCGGGACACTGGTCGTCGACCGATCGAAATCTGCGCCCTCCGCACCGACTGCATCGGCGGAACCGCCGATGAACCCGTCTTGCGTTGGTACAGCTATAAAATGGGCCGACCGGGCCGCGATCTTCCCATCGAAGCTGCTCTGGCCCGAGAAGTCCAGGAGTGGCTGTCTGTGCGTGGAGCGCTGAGCATCCCAAAAGCCTCACGCCCGTGCCTGTTTCCGGCGGTGAGTGAGGTCGCGGCGGAGCCCCACCTTCATCCAAGGTATTTCGCTGCCACGTTGCGACTTTGGGTTCAAAGCATCCCGTTCATCGGGTCGGGCATCGTCGACTCCGACGGCAACGAGATTGATTTTGATCGGTCCAACATCTATCCCTACAGTTTTCGTCACACTTGGGCGCAACGGCACGCCGACTCGGGCACCGAGATCGAAGTCCTTGCCGAGTTGCTCGACCATGATGGCCTAGATACGGTCGGCGTCTATTACCGGGTCAGTGACAAACGCAAACGCTCGGCAATTACAAAGGTCGCCCAGCACACGTTCAACCACCTAGGCCAACCCCGCCCGCCGGTCGATGCATCGACCTACCAATTACGGTCGCTCGCAGTGCCGTACGGCAACTGCACCGAACCAGCCAACGTCAAATCAGGTGGCCAGACCTGCCCGATTCGATTCCAATGCTCGGGCTGCGGTTTCTACCGACCCGACGCCTCCCACCTGGTGGCCATCGAGCAGGAGATCCACGACCTTCGCAAAAACTATGAACACGCCCTCGCCATGGAGGTCGAACCCTACGTCCTGCAGTCCATCGACGGCCAAATCGCCAGCTACCTCCGCATCGTGGCGGAAATGAAGAAGAGGATCGACGCCATGAGCGAGGACGACCGCAACAACCTTCTCGAGGCGGCAACCATCATGCGGCGCATCCGCGCCGGGCAGCGCCCGCAGCTGAAAATTCAACCGGTCACTACATCCGAGGACCCCCGATGACGACCGCACCCGAACCCAGCCGTCAACGGCCCCCGCATCTGGCGGCCGCACAGCACAAGCACTCGCGTGACAAGCGGCAACGGGTGCGGGCCGCGCTGCAAGCCATGATCGACGAGGGCGCCACCGTCACCTTCGCCGCAGTGGCACGCCGCGCCGGCGTCTCACGATCGCTGGTTTATACACCCGGCGTCCGAGAAGATATCGATATCGGGCGGGCACAGCCGCTGCGGTCCATCCATCGACCCGCCGCGGCGCCCGTGCCTCGCACGGAGGTGCTGCTGTTGAAGACACGGAACGACAAGCTGCGCAGTGAGGTTGCCCAGCTTCGACGCGCTCTGCGCGAAAAGCTGGGCGCCGAGGTCGAATTCGGAGACGCGGCTTCGCTTCGACGCGAGATCGACGAACTCCACCACGACAACGACTCCCTGCGATCTCAGGTCACTGAACTCAACGCACGAGTCGAAGCTGAACGCATACAGCGCATCGAGGCAGAGGACGCGTTAAGCGCCTCACGTGAACTCGTCAAGAAGATGATCAGAGACGACAACTCCACCTGACTGCCACGCGTCCGGACAGTACCCGGATTCGTCATCCATGTCGCCGGGGTCTTCGCGGGAATCTGTACCGCGGCGACATATGAGATGCACACTGCTGCAGCTTCCGGGGCGTGCGGCAGGCCCGGGTTTCGGCCTGGCGGGCGAAACCGCAATTGAGTTTCAGCAGCCTCATATCCGCCCTGCGTTTCCTAGAACCGGCGCTTCGCGCAGCCGTTGCCGACGTCGTGCTACAGATGTAGCGACATTCTCGGCGCATCCTTGTCGGCAATACCGCGGGGGGAGCAGCCCTTTCGCCCCATGCACTGATGACTTAGCCCGTTATCGCGGCGAGCTGGCGGCTGTCGACAAAACTAGTCGGCCGTCGTCGAGTAGGACCGCCCATCTGCGGGCGGCCGGTACGATCATCTCGTCGCCGACGTAAACACCGTGGCCGGCGGTCGGCCCGAAGTCCTCGATAATGACCCTCGAACTTCATCGCCGGTGCTGGTGTTGACCAACACCGGCGTGTCGACGGCAAAACCCTTCGTTGGAGTTGCTTATCTGCTCTCTTTCGCCAAGATGTCGGGCGACCATGACCGGCCAGCCCGATCCGACAGGCCACGCAGCCGCGGCAGATTGCACGATCCGGGACCGCCACGTCGATGACATAAGGGTCTTGGAAGTCAGCGGAACGGTCGACACTCTCACCGCCCCGCAGCTCGAAACAGCGTTTCACCGCAACGGCCGCCTCCCCCCCGCGCGGTAATCGTCGACCTCAGCGCCGTGGACTTTCTGGCCTCCGTCGGCATGGGACTACTGGTGCAAGCCCACTGACCTGGCCCCGCGAATCGGATTCGCCGTCGTGGCCGACGGTCCGGCCACCAGCCGCCCGATGAAGCTCACCGGTGTCACCAACATCGTGACCGTGGTCCCTACCCTCGACGAGGCAGTCGCCGCAGTCGCCGCAGTCGCCACATAACTCTCGACGGGCATCGTGGCACGAGCATTTCGCGGTGAAATGGTGGGTGGTCATCTAGGGTCTTGTCTTTCGCTGCCGGCAGGCGGGGGTCAACAGGATTACTCCTTCGAGCCGGTTGGGGTTAGATTCCAGCCGTATCGCGCGCTGTTCATTGGCTCTTGGGTGGAGCCGCCAGCTCGGCGAATCCTTCCTTTATGCCTGGACGTCGAAAAAATCGGTCGACATGACGGCTTTGGGCGTGTCACCCTCGATCGCTGTGAACCAGGATTCCGACCTTTGCGCGAGCAACCCCGCCATGGTGGAAGCCGAGTACCGACAACGCGTCGAACGTCACCGCAGCCAGGCGCGCTCCCGCTACCGCGAACATCTGACGGATATGTTCGACCAGCTCGGTGTCGCAGTTCCCGATGAACTCGCCGATGCGACGCTGGACGCGCTGACCGTGTGGCGCTACATCGACAGCGGAGCCCGCTGCCATTGTTCCTGCCATCCTCGACTGCCAGAAAGCGATCTGCACGACTACGGATTCGATTGTCCCTGCTCACGCACACCCGAGGCCCGTCGTCACGCCGTGAACCAGTGGCGCGAGAGCATTGCGCGGTTCTGGCAATCGCCTGAGGGCCAACGGATCACCGCCGCGGAGCAGGCCGCCGACGCCGAACTGCAGGTCTGGCTCGCACGGCAGCCGGGCGTCCTTGTGCACAGCCACGGCGGCCTGGCTCCCGAACAGTGGCGCGGTGAAATCGATGGTCATAGCTTCTATTTTCGCGAGCGCCACGACCAGTGGTACATCGAGCTCAATCTACGACCGAGCGGCCGTTTCGTTCGGACTGTGACCGGCGCTGGCGACGACGGCGCGATCCGATACCACGAGCGCGAGTTGCAGGGGGGCGACGTCATCGCCACCGGCACCACCGACACCGAAAACTATGGGACAACACCCCTGGAGCGAGCACAGTTCATCGTGGACATGATCCGCACCCACCTCACCCGACGGGAGTGCATCCATCACCTCGACGCCCTGACAGCGATCCAGGCCGCGCTCGGCACACCACCCCGCTGGTGCCCCGCGTGCGGCATCCGACTGCCCTCGCCGTGAGCCGCCGCGAAGTGCCCTTTGGGGGTCTATTGGGGGATGCGCTCGTGAGGCAAGCCGTGGTGGACCCGTTGTGTGGCAGTTGGATACAGCCCCGTGGGCACCGGCGTTACCTCATCAGATTGTCACCGGGTGGCCGACAGAATGTCACCCGGTGGTCGACGTGTTGAGGTGGTTGGCCCATCTCGGGTAGCTACCGACGCTGCGCAGCAGCGGCGAGGCCAGCGCGGCGACGATCTGCTGAGGATTGTCGCCGAGGTCTTCCAGGGAGGCTTCGGTCACCCGTTCATACAGGTCTGCGGTGTAGACCGTGCCTCGCTCGCCGAACCTTTCCTCAGCCAATGTCAACGATTGTGCGCCGCGCAGCCCGTTCATCGACAGTGCTAGGCGCCAGCTGCCGGTGAAGCCCCAGCGCCGGGACACCGCTGCCGCGAGCCGGGCGAGCAGACTCAAGTGACCGAGGATCAGCGCTTCGAACACAACGGAGGCATCCGGGGGTGGCGGCATCACGTTGCCAAACGACCAGGTGGCCACGGCGCGTTCGGAAGCCAGGATGAGTCGTCCGGATTCGGTGAAGACGACTTCGGCGGCGTACTCCTTGCCCTCGAATCGGGCGCCGTTCGCCATTCCGGTGGTGACCGCGACTCCGTCGGCGCGCCGGGCGAAACCGCCGGCTTGGGCTAATGTCGGCGCGTACTGCTGGTGTTCACGTGTGACGGCGGCGTGGATGAGTTCGATTGCGGTGGAGGGCCATTGCGGATCTTCGGTCAACGCTACCAGCATCTCCTCGGGTGCCCCGAGGGGGTCGGCGACGGCCACGAACAGTGGGGCGTCGGCGCCGACGAGGTCGGTACGGATCGCGCTGGCCTCGGCGCGCAGGTCGCGCCGGTCGGCGAGGCGACGGTCCAGTAGTCGTACCACCTCGGTGTTGGACAGCACGCGGTTGGTCTTGTCACCGCGGCCGTAGTAGCGGCCGTCGGCCATGTGTGGTGCTCGCGGGGAGACCGGGATGTGCACGACGAGATAGCCGTGTCCGGGGCGGGTGGTGGATTCGATTTCGGTGGTGCGGATCTGGACGGCTTCCTCGACCCGCATGCGGGCGATCTGCTCGATGCGTTCGGCCAGCCCGTCCAGCGCGACTGGTGACAGGCTCGGCGGTGAGGTGTCCTCGTCGACTCCGATCACGATGATGCCGCCGTCGAGGGCGAACGCGGCGATGTCGTTGGCCAACTTCTTGTTCGCCGAGTTTCCCGACTCGAGTTCGCGTTTGATGTCGAGACGGTGGGTCTCTTCCAGAAGCCCGTTGCGGGCGCAGTGCGCCAGCTCCTGTTCGGTGCGCGGATCCCAGTTCAGCGGTAGAGACTTGGGCGGCTGGTCGTTGTTCATCGGTACTGGATGTTGGCGCTGGCGAAGTACCGGTCGAACTGTGAGCTGGGGCCGTGGACCAGGCTGTCGAGGAGTCGGGCGCGTCGGGCTTCGGGCTCGGTCACCCGCATGCCGATGATGCCTTTGCCTTTCTCGCTGATTGGTTGGCCGCTAGGCAGCTCGCCGCGGTGGCCGTCGACGCTGAGGAGCAGGTCGCGGTGAATCACCACGCCGTGGTAGCGGATGTCGAACCAGTGACCGTAGATCTTGTTGTCCGGGAATCCGCCGGCCTGCGACCACGCCTCGGTCCATGGCTGCCCGTCACGGTGGTCTTTGCCCCAGGCCAGGGTGATGGCGGCGTCGTCGTGGAACACGTACACGTTGTGATGGCCATCGTCGGTGACGACGTCGGTCACCTCCGTCCAGTGCTCCGGCAGGCTGTTTTCCACGGTGTCCAGGATCGTCAAATAATTCATCGTCAATTCTCCCAGGTGTTTTCGTCAGGTGATCGGTATTGCTCTGTGGTTGATGGTCCGGATCGCCGCGAGGCGGTCAGGTACCGAGTTGTTGGCGCAGGGCGTCGAGGTCCTGTTGCGCGAGGTCCAGGATTTCGGCCGCCGCCGGCGGGCAGTACCTGATCGCCTTGTCGTTTTCGACGATAACCAGGTGGGTGTCGCCGGCGAGGATGAAGTGGGCCTTCTTACCCTTCTTGTGGGCAGCGCACGGGCGTTCGTGGTTGGTGCGCGGGGTTTCGACGCGGATGTGGCGCAGGACCGCTTTGGTGGTAGGCATGCCGACTCCTTCAGGGCACGGTGCGGGGTGTTACCCGCGTGGGGACAATTGGGTTTGCAGGGTGTCGCGGACGGTGTCGGCGATGTCGTCGATGCGCTCGAAGATGGTGCTCATCTGCTCCCGGGTCCACTCCGCTCGTGTGTTGTTGTCCATGCCGACGGCTTCGTTGATCGCGGCGTGCAGGAGACGGATGACGATGGCCGAGTTGTGTTGGCGGCGTCCGCCGGTCACGGCCATGAGCTGGTGACCGCGGTGGGGCAGACCCAAGTCGGACAGGACGCGGTTGGCCACCGACTTGGTCCGTTCGTTGACCCGGGTTCTCGCCGATTGCCGTTGGCGCTGCGGAGAGACCGGAATCGGTTGCGGGGCAGGCGCCGCGGCGGCCGCCTGTTGGGCCATCAGTTGCTCACGCAGGCGCTCGCGGTCGACCAAGGTGGCCAGTCGAACCCCGGGGGCGACTTCGCGGTTGAGGATCTCGTCGAGGACCCGGTCATCGGTGGGGTCGAGGTAGGTGTGCTCGACGAAGTCAGTGAGGATCTCGTTGTCGACGAGCATGCCGTCGTCGAAGCGGCGAGCGCGCGGCTCGCCATCTCCGTCGCCGTCCCCGTCTGCGTCGGTGTTGCCGGCCACCCAGCCGTGCACCAGAGCTTGGTCGTCGAGATCGAGTTCGCGGAACTCCGCCCAGCGGGCGTCATTGTTGAGCCCGACGTGGGAGATGATGTGGCCCTGGTTGTCGGGGTGCTCGGGGGCGCCTTCCTGCACGACGCGCATGACCCGTCCGACGAACTGGATGTAAGGTGCCAGGCTGCGGAAGGGGCGGAAGATCGCCGCGACGCTGAGGCGGGGGTGATCGAAGCCTTCGCCGAGCATCTGCACCTGCACGATGCAGTCCAGCTGTCCTTGGCGCAGCCGCTCGATGACGGCGTCCTGGTCGTCCTCATCCATGTCGGAGTGGATTTCAGCGGCACGGTACCCGCACTCGTTGTAGAGCGCGGCGACCTGACGGGCGTGGTCGACCGAGCACGCCGCGGCGATGATCTGGTGCTGGATGCCGGTCTGGGCGCGCATGCGGTTACACGCCTGGATGCTGGCTTCCACGATGTGGCGGTTGCACTCGGTGCTCAGCGCCACACCGCGGCGAAACCACGCTTCCTCGCGCAGCTGTAGAACTTCGTCGAGGGTGTGGCGGCGGGTGTCGTCGCGGTAAGTGAAGTAGAGCTCCGCGGGCGCGACGTTGCGGGAGTGGATCTGCTTGATGTAGCCGGTGATCATCGCCCGGGTGAACGGGTACCGGTAAACGACCTCGCCATGCAGCTGCTGCTGATCAGACCGAAACGGCGTCGCAGTCAGGCTGACGACCTTAGCGTTGGGGAAGCGGCGGAACACCTTCTGCCAGCTCTCAGCCGCGGCGTGATGTCCCTCGTCGACCAGAATCATGTCGAAGAAGTCTGCGGGAAACTGGGGCAACCAGCGGTCGGCTTGGCTGGCCAGCTGCTGGATGTTGCACACCACGAAATCGCTTTCGATCGCGTCGTGGATGTTGGCGTTGGGCCCGTCGAGCACCGCCATCCAGGGCCCGGCGGTGAAGTCCGACAGCACCCGGCACTTGGTCCAGAAGCATTGCGGGCTGGTGATATCCACCGCGTCGGCGACGCCTTTGCGGATGGTCAAATTCGGGGTAATCACCAGCGTGCGGCCGCGCGCGATACCGAATGGCAGCGTGGCCATGATGCCGGTCTTGCCGCACCCGACGGGGATCTGCACGATCGCCGGCGCGGCGTTGGCGGCGAAGTGCTCACGCACCGCGCGGTGGGCGTCGCGCTGCGGGTCGCGCAACGCGGCATTGGCTTCAATGTCGGCGTTGGCGGTGGCGAACACACTGCTGTCGGCGCCGGCCGCCGCGGCCTCTTGGGCGCGGCGGTACTGCAGCCGAAACGGCTCCAGGTCAGCGCGCCGGTAATAGCGGTAGTCACTGCCGGGGCGCCGCAACGCGGGCAAGGTGCCGTCGCGATCCCAGCGCCGCAACGTCTGGGCGGACACCCCGAGATAAGTCGCCGCCTCCGCCACCCGCAGAAAGCCCTCATCAACCATAGGGATTATTATACAACATTAATCAACCCTCACAAGATTCTGGTATGGTGGGCCGCAGCAGTACGGTGCCGCCGCCTCTCAGCGGTGCGGACCGGGGCGGATCTTCGAAAGCGAGGTCGTGATGGGAACCAACAAGCGTGTCGTTCAGCACCGCGACGACGGCAACTGGGAGATCCGCAAGCCGGGTGCTGCCCGGGCGAGCAAGGTGGTGAGCACCCAGGCCGAGGGCATCGCTCGGGCCCGCACCATCCTCGGAAACGACGGCGGCGGCGAAATGCAGGTGCGGGCACGCAACGGCACCATCCGCGCACAGGACACCATTGCACCGGGCAACGACCCGCGTCGGTCCAAAGGCTGACCCCACCGTCTGCGACCCGAAGATCCCTCCGTCCAGGTCTTCGCCACGGCCAGCGACCATCCCCGGGCGGATGGAGAAGGAGATCGAAATGCGGATCGGATTGGACGCGTTGAGACGCGCCATGGAGGAGCCCTGCCGGATCGAGGCGGTGCTCTACGCCCGACCCAGCGCGGCCGGCCCGACCTGGACCCGCAGCTATCTGAAGTCGCCCCGGTTGCCAGTGGCCCACATCGAGCACTGTTTCGCGGATCGGTTCGACAGGCTCGCCCCGCTCCCGGCCGCCCGTGCCGCCGACTACGACACCTGCCTGCACTGGCCCACCGGCTATCCCGAGGGGGCCCAACGCCTCATCAATCTGCTCAAAGAGGTGCTCGTGCTGCCTACCGAGGACGACCACCTCGATCTGGCGGTGACACTGGACTGGTACAAGATCCTCGACCCGACGGTCGCCTCGACTGACTGGGAAAACACCGTAGCCGGCGGTTTGGTCCAGAAGGCGAAATATTGGGTCAGCAACCCGCGGATCCAAAGAGCGTCGGCGAACCGGCTCATCGAGCTGCTGTCGGAGGTGGTCGAACGCCATCCCGCGTTGCGGGCTGCGCCGTTTGTCGTGTCGGTCCCGGGTTCCAAGGGTGACGGCAACTCCGTCGGTGAGTACATCGCCGCCGGTGTCGCCGAACAGGCCGGCAAGACGCTGATCAGCACCACCGGACCGGCGCGGGAACCCCGAAAAGGCGGCGGTGCCGCCGTCGGCCTGGACGGACAGTTCGTGCTGCCCGCCATGGTCGAGGGCGCCTGCATCGTCGTCGACGACGTGTATAAGTCTGGGATGACCATGCGCGCAACGGCGCTGGCCGCCCGGAAGGCCGGCGCTACGGCGGTGTACGGAATCGCGGCCGCGAAGACCATCAGTGGCTGAGCAGGCAGCGTTCGACGCGAACCTGCGGGCGCTGGTGGCGTTGGAGCGCTACCGCACGCCCGCCAAGACGATCGCCGCCTTGCTGCAGGCCGGCAAAGACTTGGTGAGCCGGGAATGGGACGTCCTGGACACCAGCACGCGAGACACACTGTCCCGCCAGGCCGATGACCTCACGCAGCGGGGCGTGGTGGCGATCAACCTCGACGACGGTCGTTTTCCGTCATCGCTGATCGTCAATGGGCGCCCGGTCGTGGCGACGCTGTTCTGCTCGGGCGATCTCGATCTGCTCACCACGCCGTCGGCAGGCATGTGCGGATCACGCAGAGCCACCCCGCTGGGACTCAAGGCCGCCCGTGCCTGCGGCGAGGAAGTCAGCGCGCGTGGCCTGGCGGTCGTGTCCGGGTACGCCAAAGGTGTCGACACCGAGACTCATCTGGCCGCATTGGACCGCGGCGGCACCACGGTGATCGTGCTGGCTGAGGGAATCAACCGGTTCCGCATCAAACGTGACTTCACCAAAGCCTATGACCCACAACGCATTCTGGTCGTCTCCCAATTTCATCCCGCACAAGCGTGGGCGTCGTACGCGGCGATGGCGCGCAATCACGTGATCTTCGGCCTCGGCCGAGCGTTGGTCGTCATCGAGGCCGGAGACAAAGGCGGCACCCTGGCCGCCGGCCGTGACGCGCTCAAACGTGCTCGGCCGGTCTTCGTGCTTAACTTCGGCGACGAGACGCCGGCGGGCAACCGGTTGCTGATCGAGGCCGGCGCACGTCCGGTGCGGTCGCGGGAAGAACTGGGCCAGGCTCTGGATGCTCTGGGGGAGGAACCTCAGCAGGGCCTCCTGCTGTAACTCCAACAGCCCGGTAATTGCGTGTCCAAATATGCCGATCCGATAAGTCGGTGGTAGGTTGCGGATACCGACCTGAAAGGGAGTCCCGGATGGACGACTTCGCTGACCCGCCGGTGAGTGCGACCGCGATGCTGCCGGTGGTGCGCCCGCATCTGCCGCGCTTGGGCGAGATTTTGCACAGTGCCTGGCGTGACTATCAGCTGCTGCGCGACCAGCCTGATTCTTCTTTGGGCCGGGCGGGGGCGGCGACTCGGGCCATGCTGGTCACCGACTTCGTGCGCGCCCCGGCGCACCGGTTGTTCGCCGGTGTTGCCGGAGCGGCGGTGGCCGATCGCTACGGCCGCCCGTGGGTCAGCCTTCAGGGTGGCCGCGTGCAGCTGCGGTTTAAGAGGCTCACCGCGCAGCTGCGGGTGTGCCCGTCAGACACCGAGCGTCAAACCCGCCTGGCCTATCACCTCGGTGATCCCTGCTTGCCAGGTGCGCCCGAAGCCACCATCCTCACCGCGGGCTACGTCGTGGACGATAGCGGTACGAGGCTGGCCGGCACCCATCTGGTCTGTCACCTCGGTGAGGAGCCGTTGTACTCCTTCGCCCTGCCGCGAAGCGCCACGACGGCGCGTCAGCTCCCGCTGGTTCCGTTGTCGGCGCCGATCATCCGGTCGGCACGCACCGTGGTGCGTGAACGCCTCGACGGTCAGTCAGGAGTTCGGTGAGCGAGGTCGTCGCTCATCCCCGCCTGGTATCGCTGGTGCGCGAAGCGCGGGGGTGGTCACAGACTGACCTCGCCGAAGCCGCCGGCGTCAGCCAGGGTTTCGTCTCCAAAGTTGAATCCGGGTTGCTGGATTTGCGCGGAGAGCACCTCACCGCGGTGGCGGCCGCGCTGGATTGCCCCCCGCAATTACTCGTCGACGACACCCCCGTTCAGGGGCTGGAAGTCACCTGTCTGCACCATCGCCGACGCCACTCCAAAATGACCGCGGCGACCAAGCGCCGCATCGAGGCGATCACCCACCTGACCCGGGTCTCGGTGGAGGGCCTGCTGCACGGCATCGAGATCGTGCCGCAGGCGCGGCTGGAGCGCATGGACATCGACGAGTTTGGGACGCCGGAAACAGTGGCGCGGGAGCTGCGGATCCGGTGGCGGGTCCCGTCGGGTCCGATCGCCAACGTGGTGGGACTGCTGGAAGCCGTCGGTGTGATCGTGGTGATGCGCCCGCTGGGCACTACGGCACAGGATGCCGTTTCGACCTGGCCGCACGACCCTGATCGCCCCCCCATCATGGTGCTCAATCGTGGACTGCCCGCTGATCGACAGAGATTCACCACCATGCACGAGGCCGGGCACCTGGTCATGCACAGCGTGCCCGGTGACTATCAGGAACGCGAGGCCGATCGGTTCGCCGCGGAGTTCTTGGCACCTGCAGACGAAATCGTGCCGCTGCTCACGGGTTTGACCACCGCGGAGTTTCCCCGATTGATGCAGCTGAAGGCGCAGTGGGGGATCTCGATCGCGGCGTTGATCCGCCGCGCCTATGACCTCGACCTGATCTCTGAGCGCCAGTACCGGGAATTCCAGATCAAGCTGGGGCGGTTGGGTTGGCGCACAGTCGAACCGGGCACGTTGCCCGGTGAGACTCCGCGGACCCTGAACTCGGTGATCGACGTGCACGTCACCGACCACGATTACTCGGTGCACGATCTCGCGCGGGCAGCGGTCATGACCGACGACGCATTCACCCGCAACTACCTGGTCGGTCAACATGATTCACCCCGCACCCGACTGAGAGTGGTGGCGCCATGACCGACATTCCCGGCGATACTGAACTGCCGGCATCGTCGCCGCCGTGCCGGATCTCTGCCCGCCCGCTTGCGGGATTCACCTCAGACCTGCTGGTGCAGGCCGAGTGTCATCGCACCGTCGCGGCGACCTCGCTGGTGCACACACACGGCGTGGGCGTCGTGTACGCGGTGGACCCGCAGCGGCGCGCGTATGCCCGGCCCGACGCGGCGGGGGCGATCCACTACACCCGCAAACACGCCCCGCACGCCGACATCCTCATCGACGCCAGCCTCTACACAGGAAAGAACCGCAAGTTCGCTTCTGCTGCCCCGCAGCGAGACTGGATCAGCTTCCAGCACTATCACGGTCTGACGTGGGCCCTGACCGATTCGGGATACTGCGCTGACGGTGATCTCGGTGGTCTGACCGCCACGCTGCAACGCGGTGCCGCCTTAGGTCCGCGGGTCATCGTGGCGCTGCCGCTCGCCGGCAGTTGGGTGGTCGACGAAGCCAGCACGGTCAAAGATCTGATCGATAGACACTCCACGCCAGTGGCGCTGATGGTCGAAGACGAGAAGGACCCGTTCGACCAGCCCGGCGCCGTCAAGGGCCTCGTCGAAATTTTGGGCGCCGAGACCCCGGTGCTGTTGCTGCGCTCCGATGCCGCCGCACTGGGCGCGATAGCCCACGGCGCCGCGGGAGCCGCCGTGGGCACCACCTCGACCTACCGGCACATCTACCCACTTCGAAACGGGGGAGGAGGCGCGCAAAATCTCTCCTTCTTCATCCCTGCGCTGCTGGGCTACTTCCTCAACAGCCGCTTCGAGAACAGCTACCGCCTAGATCCGAGCTTGCCTGCCTGGCGGTGCGACTGCACCTACTGCGCCGGTGGCGACCTGACTTGGATCGCCTCTGATTCCGTCCCGGCCGACGCGGCGTTCAAGCACTCGGTGGCCGCACTGGGCGACATCGGCGCCGCCCTGACCGCCGCGGTCTCTGCGGGGCTGTCGGCGCCGGCGGCATGGACCCAACTGTGTCTACAAGCCCAACTGGAGCACTTCACCGTCAGTGAGGCCACTGACGGGCTGTGGCTTCCCAAAGACTCACTGGCGCAGTGGGTTCGGGTATCGCCGTCGGCTGTAGGAGTCTGACACACCCGACGGCCAGCGCGTGCGCCAGCAGACGTTCCTCCCAGTACCGCGTGGCGACAATGCGCGGCGCCCGCCGGGTGTCGTGGTCGCCACGCACCAACACCTCGGGGTCACCGTGCTGGCCGACGTAGACAACGCCGACCCCGGCATAGTCGGCTTCTGACAGTCTGATCGTCGCAGGCCGCTTCCCGGTCAACACGCATCCGGCGCCGAATCCGCGCAGCTGGCGCGCCGCGGTGACCGCCTGCCGCCACGGCGCCGACGAGGCCACCCCCACGATCTGCAGCGGTGCCGGCGGCGCGCCGCCGGCACCGGTAGCCGACTCCCACCGCGACAATGTTGGCCGATCCAGAACCGGGCCGACCCCCCCGGCCAGGCGATCGTCCAACGCCGCCGACCACCGGATCAGCGGATAACCCCGGCATCCCGACAGTTCGGTAACCGGCAGCGCCACCACGGTACCGACGATGCTGGCCACCGCACGCTCCACCACAGCCAGCTGCGCATCCTGTGTCTGCGGTGTCACGTCAGCACCAAGCATCGGGCCATCCTGCCTGACGTCCTTGCCAGCCGCCGCGCCGGGACCGTCGGTCATCGCCGGCCAGTCCTGGGCCCACGAACACGCTCAGCGGCGAACACCCGCAGATCGACACCGGTGGTAGTGAACGCGACCCAACCACCCACGGCGATACCCGCCTGATCAAGCAGTGACGCCGGCAGCGTGAGCTGGCCGCTGTCTGAGACTTTGCGGGCGCGTCGAGGGTCCCTGAGGCCATACCCAGGAATCGGCTCGTCGGTGGAGCGGATGACCAGTACGCCTCGGTCACGGCGAGAAGCGCTGACCACAACCCACGATCCCGGCCGCACTCCGACCCGCACCGACGTTCGGGTGGGAATGGTCACCCGACGCAGGCTACTGACTTGGCGCGGCCCAATCGGCATCGATGTCATCCTGATAAAACTAGCATTTAAGGGCTAGAAAGCGTTGTAGTGACGCGTGTTAGCGCAGTAATGCCCGGACACGTGTGTTGCGGTCGAACGCCACTGGTGAAGAGCTTCACCGTCGCGGATAGCGCCGGGGTGCTATATGGCGGCGGACCCCGCAGTTGTGACTTCTTACGCTTCGTGAGCAATGTTGACCTGCGAACTGTTGAGTTGCGTGTTGTCTCAGAACTCGACCGCCGGGGGTCCGTCCCACGTTCGTGACCAATGTTCGATCTTCGCGAATTGCTGACCGCAGCAGCTGACGTGAGCCGATCGCATCTCGGTGAGCTTTCCGCGCCGCGCCCGATGATCCGCCGCAGGTGGGCCTAGCGGGTGCCGGGGATGAACAGAAATGTGGACGTGCTTGCAGCATTGGCCAGGCGATCGACGAGGGTGCCAGTCCTCCCGTCGAGCGGCAGTACAAGTCGGCGTTTCCGACGTCGTTTGCGGGGGCAACATGGCGGCTAAACTGTACTCTGCGGTACATTATCCGCAGGCCGCCCGACCGTAGGCAGATTACGATGCACTATGAGCAGCGCCATTCGCCAGCCTTAATGGAGGTAGTCGGTGGCGTCGTGGTCAGGCGGCACTCAGCACGGGTCTGTGACCGCTGTTCGTTCCGAGTCGGAAGGGTTTGCCATCGTTTCGCTGACCTCAGTGGCAATTGTTTCGGTCGTCGCCTTACTCTCGCCGCTCAGTGTGCGGGTGTTTCGGCTGCCAATGCCGGCGATCGTGCTCGAAATCCTCGTAGGGGTCATCGTCGGTCCGCAAATGCTTGGCTGGGTGCGCATGGACGACGCGCTTCAAGTGTTGTCGACGATCGGCTTGAGTTTCCTACTCTTGTTGGCCGGACTGGAAATTGACGTCCAGCATCTAAGGGGACCACTCTTGCGCCGCGCCTCGGGGGCCTTCGTGGTGTCGTTCGCTCTCGCGGCATTAGTGGGTGTCACGCTAGGCCTAGTGGGGCTCACTCGGTCACCGGTGCTGGTGGCTGTGATCCTGTCGGCAACCGGGCTGGGAATCATCCTCCCGGTTCTGAAGGACGCGGGAGTTGTGGAATCCCGAGCCGGTCAAGTGATCGTGGCCGGTGCGTCCATTGCCGAGATCGTGCCCATAGTGCTTCTTTCCCTATGGTTTTCAGAAGACACGTCGGCCGGCGTTGGCGCCAGGCTCACGCTGCTGGCGGCGTTTCTCGGGTTCACAGCTGTTGTTATCGCCGTCGTTCTCGGCCTGGAGCGCGCCCGCACGTTCTGTAAGACGCTGCTCGATCTGCAGGACACCACCGCCGAGATTCGGGTCCGCGCAACTGTGGCCTTGCTCTTGGTTTTCGCGTCTCTGGCCACAGCTTTCGGACTTGAGTCAATTCTGGGGGCGTTCCTCGCCGGAGCGGCATTAACCTTGCTGGACCGCGACGAGGACATGACACACAGCCATTTCTATACGAAGCTGCATGCCGTCGGCTTTGGCGTCTTCATCCCATTCTTCTTCGTTGGGACCGGGGTGTCGCTCGACGTCCGAGCACTCATCGACCACGTGCCCGCCCTGGCCAACGTCCCCATCTTTCTCGTCGCCCTTCTCATCGTTCGAGCCGTACCGGCCGTCTTGTACCGTCCGTTGCTCGGCGGTGGGCGCCAGGTCTTGGCGGCGGGACTGTTACAGGCCACGTCGCTGAGTATCCCGGTGGTGGCCGGAGGAATTGGTGTGGAACTTGGGCTCCTGCAGCCGGCCAACTACGCCGCGCTAGTGGCCGCCGGGCTACTGTCAGTCATCGTGTTTCCGCGTATGGCTATATTCCTGCTGGCGAGCCGAAGGAGGAAAGAGCCGGCTCCATCGGACATCTGCACAGGAGACACCTCGCCCTGACCACTGGCTGTCATTAGGTCGAAAGCGGTCGGTAAGGTCGGAAGAAGTTGCGTAGTTCGTCCGCGTAGATGTCGGGTTCCTCGAACGGCGCGAAGTGGCCTCCGCGTGGCGGATGGCTGATCCATACCGTGTTGGCGGTGCGGTGCAGCCAGGCCTCGGGTGGGGTGAGGATGTCGGCGGGGAACAAGGAGAAGCCGGAAGGGACATTGACCCGACGTGTGTGCTGATTGAGCGGGATGTGCGCGTTCGCGTGGTAGATGCTCATCGAGGATCCGATGGTGCCGGTGAGCCAATAGATGGTGACGTTGGTCAGAATTTCGTCCTTGGTGAAACTTCCCTCGATGTCGCCGTTGCAGTCGCTCCAAGAGCGAAATTTCTCGACTATCCAGGCGGCTAGGCCGCTGGGTGAGTCGTTGAGGCCGAAGGCGGCGGTGTCAGGTTTGGTGCGGTGCATGGCGGCGTAGGCGCCTTCGGTGTTGGTCCACGACGTGACCGCCGTGAGCCAGGTCCGCTCCTCGTTCGTGAGATGGCCGTCGGCGGCGCCTGCCGGCATTCCGGCGTCGAGGCGATGCAGTGCGGTGACTCGGTCGGGGTGATTGAGGCTGAGGTAGCGGCACACGCCGCTACCGATGTCGCCGCCTGCTGCGCCGAAGCGGGAGTACCCGAGGTCGGTCATGAGCTGAGCCCAAAGATCGGCGACGGCAATGGAGTTGAGCGGCGTGCCGGTGGGCTGCATTGAGTAGCCGAACCCTGGCATGTCGGGTACGACGACATCGAAGGCGTCCGACGGGTCGGCGCCGTGGGCCCCGGGGTCTGTCAAGAGCGGAATGACCTTGGTGTATCGCCAGAATGAGTCTGGCCAGCCGTGGGCCAGGAGTAGGGGCATGCTTGGGCGCCCACCGGCCGTCCTCGCCTTGATGTGCGCGTAATGGATTGAGGCACCGCCAATCTCGGTGTGGAAGCGTGGTACTTGGGTCAGTGCGTGTTCGTGATTCGGCCAGTCGTATTCCTCGGCCCAGTATTCGACCAGCTCGCGCATGTAGGAAAGACTTGCCCCGAGCGACCACCCGGTGCCCGCGGTACTGGCCGGCCAGCGGGTCGCACGCAAGCGTGCGCGCAGGTCGGCCCACTGGATCGTCGTCGGCGGTGTGACGAATGGTCGCGGTGCAGGGTCGGCGGCCGATGACAGCGCACGATTACCGTCGGTCGCGGGCGAGGAGCTATTCATCGCTAATCGGTTGGGGCTTTATGCAACGTCGCAATCTTGCAGGTATGCAGTGGGCAGGAGCTGATGCGGTCATGAGTCCGTGTGCGGATTGTCGTGTGTTCGCTTAGGGGTGGTCGTCCAGGCGCGGAACGTGTCGAGCAGGCGTTCTCGGAAGCCTTCGTCGAGTTGATCGGGCTGAACCCGCCCGAGGGTGTTGAACGTCGACCGGAACTGTTCGACGTAGTTGACGCAGCCATCACATTCCAGCAGGTGCGCGTCAAATCTGGCGGTGACGTCGGGGTCGAGCGCGCCGTCGAGGTAGTCAGTGACCAATTCGACGAGTTGTTCGCAGATGAACCGCCCCAGGTTTTCCGCCGCTGCTATACGGGTTGACGCTCTCGGTCGAGGGCGCTGTAGTGGGCGTGCTCGTACTCGGTTGGGCTGACCATGCCGAGACTGGAGTGCAGTCGGTTCTCTGGGGGTCTGGCCTGAAGCTCGTGCGAATCTCCGGTGTTTGTGCAGGTCCCGCGGCTGTTCGTTGAAATTATCGTGCGCTACAGGTGTTGTGCAAGCGTTTCGTTCGGGTGTGTTATCCGGTTGGCCGGGACGAATTGAGTCCTGTCATCAGTTCGCGGTTCGCGGCGCGGGCGGCGGCGAGGTCCTGGTCTCGTTGTTCAAGTTGTAGCCGCTGGTCGACGACTTGCTGTTCGAGCGATACGACGCGTTGTTGGAGCTGGTCGATGTCGGTGGGTGCGCCGAGTCCGGTTGCGCGCCAGGCTTGTTCGCCGAGCAGTTCCGATAGTCGTGTCTCGAGTTGTTGGGTGCGTGCGGCCATGCGGGCGCAGCGTTGCTGCGCGGCGAGCAGGTCGGCTTGAAGTGAGGCGCGGGTAACGGAGGGCCCTATGTCTGGTTTGTCGGGTGGCTCGGTTTCGGCGGCGTGGATGCGTTCGAGTAGGTCGCGGTGGCGGTAAAGGAAGGTGCGGTCGACCCCGGCGCGACGAGCGATGTCGGTGACGCTGAGTTCGGTGCCGTCGGTGATGGCGTTGTCGAGCGCGCTGAGGACACGTTGGCGGCGGCGGGTGGAGTCGGCCCGACGTCCCTGGATCATCGCGTCGACGGCGGCTGTGTTGGTGGTCATGTCGTTCTCTCCGGGCGTAGGTCGGGCGGGGTGTGGCGGGTACGGGGCATGCCGAGGGTGACGCTGCGGTGTTGGCGTGCAAGGGTGACGGCTTGCTGAAGTTGTTGGCGTTGTTCGGGTTCGAGTTCGTCGAGGCCGTGGCTGATCTGGTCGATCAGGCGGCGGATCCGGCGGATTTCTTCGTTCGAGGGCATCGCATCGGCGCGTGCCCAGTCATCGAGTTCGGTGGTGGCGAGTAGGCGTTCGCGGGTGCGCAGCAAGTCGTCGAGGTAGGCGTGCAGGTCGGGCAGGTAGGAGACGTCGGTGCGGAAGTGGTCGCAGCCGGCGCAGCGGAAGCGGAACGGGCAGGCGCCGCCCCCGGCTTTGACGTTGGAGGGTTCGGCGCAGACACCGAACGGGACGGCGACCTGACCGACGGCGCGTCGGGCGTGTTCGGAGGCCAGCAGCGCTTGGGCTTGTCGCCAGATGCGGTTACCGTGGCGGTCGAACTGCATCGCGGTGACGCGGTCGATGGCTTCGCGGCGGCGGGTTTCGCCGATGCGGTAGTAGCCACTGGTGGTTTGTAGTTGGCGGTGCGACATCAACTCGCGTAGCACTTCGACGGGAACACCGGCGTCGGCGTGGCGTTGGGCGTAGCTGTGCCGGTAGCTGTAGAGCACGATCTTGGATTTGTCGTATTCGACACGGTCGACGTTGTGCAGGACGGGCATCGCATCGACCCACGTGCGGTGGGCGAACGCGACAGTAAATGGGGTGATCGCGCGGCTCCCGTCGGGATTGCGGCGGTTGGTGGGCAGCAGCTTGAGTTCACCGACCGGGGTGTGTGGATAGCGTTGGTGAACCCGTTGCTGCTGGGCGATGATCACGGTGGCGGTCTGCTCGGTGATGGGCAGCCGCTGGGCGAGCCGGTTGGCTTTGTGGTTGTGATAGACCAGCACGGGTAATCCGTCGTCGTCGCGGGTCAGGCAGTCGAAGTTCAGGGCGCAGATTTCCTCGGGACGCCGGCCGGTGTCGATGGCCAACTCGACGGCGGTGCGTATCTCCGGCGAGGTCAGTCGATCCAGGTGTGCGCACAGCTGGGCCATGATTTCCGGCGGTAGGTCGCGATTGGGTTCTCCTGGTTCAGGTTCGGCGGGGATGTCGCTGACCGCGATCGCGAAGTCCTCGCCCAGGCCCGCGGCTAGCCGGTCGGGTCGGGTCAACCCCATGGCCCGGATTCGGGTCAGCACGGCACGGACCTCACGGCAGGCCCGGATGCGGGCGTCGTCGCTGATCTGCCCGACCGATTCGAGGTAGGCCAACCGGTGCAGGAATGCCTCCATGTCGGTGCGGCCTAACGCTGCCGGGTGTTCACCGCGGTCGGTACGCATCCGCAGCGACTCCGACAACCGTGTCAGGCAGCCGATATGGTGGCGCACCGACAAGCCGGCACTGGTGCGCCGCCCGGCCCGAACACGTCGTTTCGGCAGATCGTCGGCGGCCCATCTTTTGGCCGCCTCCCGCAGCCAGTGCTGGCTGATACCGGTGAACGATAGGGTGCCGCTGTGCCCGAACACCGCCAGCTCCCAAACATCGGTGACCACTTCGGTTTCCGGGGTAGACAAGACGCGGCGAGCGTGGCCGGCCAGGCAGTTGGCCAGGCCGGTGAATTCCAGATCGCGGTCCTCGCCGATGGTGTAGTCAGCCAGCGAGGCCACCCGCTGGGCGCGGATGTCGTTGACCAGCACCCGTAGCACCGCATCATTGGTCTTGACCGCGTTGATCCGGCAGCGCTGCTGCAACCCCGCCAGCAGCTGCGCCACCACCAACGGACTCAACCCACGCAGGCTCACCTCACCGCCGCGCCCTATCGCTGATTCGGTAGCCTGCCAACATGATTCGTCGAGACCCGGGTCCTGCTTCCGGAGGCTGCGCAGCCGTTGCTGGTGGGCATCGCAGTAGAGCCCGGCAGGATGGCGGCGCTGCCGGACGCAGGCCTGGACCGAGCAATCAGGCAGCAGCGGAAGCGGTTTCACCGTCTGATGCGTGAGAAACGCCGAGAATCCGACTCCTGGCATGCGGCGCTTCTGTTCGGCATGCGCCGAGCACAACCCCGACCGCAGCGACAGCCATTCCCGCGCGCAACCGTGCACCCGGCAGCGTTCCGGACCGCGGCGCTGACTGCGCCGTTCCCGAGGCGGCAGTGCGGCGACCTCAGAGGCATCGAGCCCGTTCTCGATGAGCCGTTTGCGGCACACACCACAGATTCCCGCCGCCCCGGTCGCGGTCGTCGCGCAGCCCTCGGCGCGGCAGATTCGGCGCCCCAGCAGCGGATGTTGCGGTGCGAACACCAGGATCTGCCGGGCAGGATCCCAGCCGGCCTCGGCCAGGAAGACCGGGTCGACCACGGCAGCGATCCGCCCGACGTGGTGGTCGATCGGCCTGCCCGCGAACACATACTCCCCGGCAGGGGCGCCTGGTACCGGTGCCAGCGCCAGCGCCTGCGCCTGCGCCTGCGCCTGCGAAACACTCACCGGTCGGTCCCGGCGAACTCACGCGGGCTGGCAACCCGATCGACGGCCTCACGCAGCCGGCCCGGATCGGGGTGCAGGTAAACCTGCGACGAACTCATCGACGCGTGACCCATCAACGTGGCGATCTCATCCAAACCGCTACCCGCATCAGCCAGATTGCTGCCGAACGCATGGCGCAGACGATGCGGCGTGACATGCTCAATCCCGGCCCGCCGCGAGCACGCGGTGATCACCTCATTGATCGCGTCCGGGCGCATCGGCGCCCCGATAGGTTCCCGAAACAGGTTGACCAACAAGAAATCCGACTCACCCGCCCGTGGCACAGCAAGCCGCTCGAACTGGTAGCCGTCGAACCCCTGCACCACCAGGAAATCCAGCGGCACCACCCGCTGGCGGCGGGATTTGGCCCACGCGCCATTCGGATTATCCCGGCGCACCACATGCAGGTGAGCCCGCGGGAACACGCAGCCCAGCACCCGCGAGTCGGCCAGCAGATGAACATCGGAGCGCCGCAACCCACACAACTCGCCGCGGCGTAGCCCGCCACGAGCCATCAACAACACGATCAGCCGATCCCGCGCCGACCGACAAGCCCGCACCAACGCCACGATCTCGGCATCGCTGGCCCGGTCCACCGCCGCCTCCGGCTCATGCAACCGATGCCGCGCCCGCATCCGCCAAGCCACATGGTGGTCCTCGCCGCGAGCCTGCGCCGGCAGATCACTCGCATCGGCCAGCTCGTAGATCAACCCCAACAGCTCGCCCGGCGCCTGCCCGGAGGTCACTGCGTGGGCGACGAACCCCCGCACCGCGGTCAGCACACCGTTGATCCGTCGGGCCTCACGTACCGGTTCCGCCCCCGGACCCGCCAGCACCTGCCCACCCACCACAGGATCGACACCACTGGCCTGCGGCCCGGCGTGGCGCAGCCAGATGATGAACAACCCCAGCGCTGCCACCCCGTCATGCCAGTGCCGGCCGCTACGAGCGCACCAGCGCAGGAACAACGCGATACCACCCGCATACGACCTGGTAGTCAGCTCCGAGCAGTCACGGCCGAATCGGACATGCCGTAAGAACGCATCCGCTTCGGCCACCACCACCAAATCCTCATCGAGCACCGTCCAATAACGCGCCCCCGACGGCAACTTCACTAGAAACGCCCGCACCCCGATCTCCTTTCGCAGCAGGCAGCTTTACCACTACCAGCCACGAGCACCACACCCCAGGAGATCTGTTGCAGAACCGGCCCGTGTCGCCGAGCTACGCAACGTCACGCAACAGTCTGACCAACCCCAGAAAAAGCCTTCGGTTGTTGTACCACTCGACCCAGGCTGCTGTCGCGTACTCGACGTCGGCGATGGTCCTAAACGGCCCCGG
>NZ_JBJIAL010000057.1:0-24691 GCF_045310895.1 Mycobacterium sp. SMC-18 | reverse complement strand
CCGTCAGACGGCGATCAACACACCGAAACGGAGGTCGCCTGAAACACCCCGATCCACAGGTATTGACAATTGCTCTGAGCTTGGCGGGGAGGACTGACGATGTCAGAAACACTCGAATCTATGGCGATTGACCTGGATCAACGGCAGCTAGCGGAGCAGCTGCTCGCACAGGCGAAGGAACAAGGCGTCGAGCTGGTCGGCCCGAATGGGCTGCTGAACCAGTTGACCAAGAACGTGCTGGAAACGGCGCTGGATGCCGAGATGGCCGAGCACCTGGGCTATGACAAGCATGACCCGGCTGGCCGCGGCAGCGGTAATTCCCGCAACGGCACCCGGACCAAAACGGTGTTCACCGAGATCGGGCCGGTCGAGATCGACGTGCCGCGGGATACCAACAGCTCGTTCACCCCGCAGATCGTGAAGAAACGTCAACGGCGCCTGACGGGGATCGATGAAATCGTGTTGTCGCTGACGGCAAAGGGATTGACCACTGGGGAGATTGCCGCCCACTTCGGCGACGTCTACGGAGCCACGGTATCCAAGGACACCATCTCGCGGATCACCGACAAGGTGGTCGGCGAGATGACCGAGTGGTGCAACCGGCCGCTGGAGTCGGTGTATCCGGTGGTGTTCATCGATGCGATCTTCGTCAAGGTTCGCGATGGTCAGGTCACCAACCGGCCCATCTACGTCGCGATCGGGGTCACCTGCACCGGTGAGCGCGACATCCTGGGCCTGTGGGCCGGCGATGGCGGTGAGGGCGCAAAATTCTGGTTGGCGGTACTCACAGAGATCAAGAACCGCGGCACCGCCGATGTGTGCATGGTGGTCTGCGATGGCCTCAAAGGGCTGCCGGAGGCGATCAACACGGTGTGGTCCCGCGCGGTGGTGCAGACGTGCGTGATTCATCTGCTGCGTAACACCTTTCGTTACGCGTCGCGTAAGTATTGGGATCAGATCGCCAAGGACATCCGGCCGGTCTACACCGCGGCGACCGAGGCTGCGGCCAAGGAGCGGTTCGTCGAGTTCACCGCCAAGTGGGGTGCGCAGTATCCGGCGATCACGGCGCTGTGGGAGAACGCCTGGAGTGAGTTTGTGCCGTTCCTGGACTACGACGTCGAGATTCGTCGCGTCATCTGCTCGACAAATGCGGTCGAATCGCTCAATGCCCTCTACCGACGGGCGATTCGGGCCCGCGGGCCTTCCCGACCGAACAGGCCGCGCTCAAGTGCCTCTACCTGGTGACCCGATCCCTGGACCCCACCGGCCGCGGTAGGGCACGATGGGCGATGAGGTGGAAGCCCGCACTGAACGCGTTCGCGATCACCTTTAACGGCCGGATCACTCCGACTGGCAACTAACCAAATGCCAGGATCAGATCCACCGTTTATCTGACAGTCCCGGGCGCGGCGGGCCATGACTTACGTTGTGCCGACCGGTTCTCGGTGTGCCGGCGCGGTGGCGGGTGCCCGGCGCCGGGATGGACGTTGAGGCCACCAGCTGGCTTGACCGAGCAGGGTGGCGATGGCGGGGACTGTGAGGGTGCGCACCAGGAAGGTGTCCAGGAGCAGCCCGCAGCCGATGATCAGCCCGACCTGGAACATGATCGCCACCGACCCGATCATGAGGCCGAACATGCTGGCAGCGAAGATCAGGCCGGCCGAGGTGATGACTGATCCGGTGTTGGCGACGGTGCGCAGGACCCCGACGCGCAGGTTGGCCGTGGATTCTTCGCGCAGCCGGGATACCAGGAGCATGTTGTAGTCGGCGCCGACTGCGACCAGGATGATGAACGCCAATAGCGGTACGGGCCAGGCGATTTGGTAGCCGAGAATCCACTGGAAGACGATGACGCCGATGCCCAGGGAGGCCAGGTAGTTCAGGATCACGGTGCCCAGCAGATACAGCGGGGCGATGATGGCACGCAGCAGCGCTACCAGGATCAGCCCGACGATGACCAGGGTGGCGATAGCCAGTTGGGTGAAGTCCGCGGACAGCAGGCGCTGGATGTCGGCGTTGACGGCCGGGAACCCGGCGACCGCCACCCTGGCATCGGTCAGGGTGGTGTTGGGGCGGGCGGCGTTGGCGACGTCGGTGATCTGCTGGGCCAGCCGCATCGCTTGAATGCTGTAGGGGTCGGCGTTGGTGTCGATGGCGAAGCGGGCGGTTTTGCCGTCGGCTGAGACGAAGTGTTTGGCGACGTCGGCGAACTCGCGGTCATCGAAGGTGGTGGCGGGCAGGAAGAAACCGGCAGCGGAGTCCGAGCCGGCGGTGGCGCGTGCCGAGTTCTGTAGTGCGGTGGCGATCGTGCTCATGCCGGTGAGCATCTGGATGTTGCTGTCGGCCAGGGCGTGTACGCCGGTGGCCAGGGCGCGGGATCCGACGGCCAGTTGGCCGATGCCTTGCTGCAGCCGGTGGATGTTGGCGGCCAGATCGGCGGGGTCACCGAGGGTTTTGAACGCGGTGTTCATGGCGGTGACGGTGTGTTGAATGTCGGTGAGGGTGCCGGTCACGGTGGCATCGGTGGCCGGGTTGTAGTGGTCTCCTAGTGTGGCGATCTGGGTGAAAAATCCGTTGTCGCGCAAGGTGACCAGGACCGCGACTTGGTCCCGGATTTGGGCGCATTCGGGGGTCGCCACACACCACGGGGCAGCGTTGAGGGCACCGGCCAGCGGGTCCAGGACACCGATGGCGTTCTCGGCGCGCTGGGCCAGGGGGCGGATGCCGGGGCCGGCTTGGATGGCCTGATCCACACCAGGTGCGGTGGCCGAGAGTTGTTGCAGCAGTGGGCCGAAACGCTGCATGCGGGCGCCGGCAGTGGAGGCCTGAGTGAGCACACCGCCCAGAGGTCCCATGGCGGTGCGCACGGCGGTGTCGAGTTGGGCGAGGCCGTCGGCGAGTTGGTCGGCCCCGTGGGTCAGGGTGTTCAGGTCGGCGCGGTGGGCGTTGGCGTCGGTGACCGATTGGGCCATCTTGTCGCCGATCTGCCGGTTCTGCCAGGACAGTTGGGCTTGCTCCAAGCGGGCGCCCGTGGGTCGGGTGACACCGGCGATCGAGACGACGCCGGGCACTTGAGCGATGCGGGAGGCCATTTGGTCGAGGTCGGCCAGCCCTTTGGCGGTGCGCATGTCGGTCGGGTTCTGCACCACGAGGAATTCGGCCAGGACCATGTCTTTGCGGAAGTGCCGGTTGAGCAGTTGGTAGCCCTGGTTGCTGGCGGTGCTGGCGGGTTGGCCGGCGCGGTCGTCGTAGCTGATGGTCATCGCGGTGGCCGCGGCGGCCAGCAGTCCCAGGATGAGCAGGCTGGCGACCAGCAGCGGTACCGGGCGGCGCACCACCGCGACGGCGACGGCATTCCAGTAGCGGCGGGTGCGGTCGGGTTTGGGTTCGCCGATGCCGCGGCGGGCCGCCACGGCCAGCACCGGGGGCAGCAAGGTCACCGTAGCCACAAATCCGACGGCGACGGCGACCGCGCAGGCCGGACCCAGGGCGGCGAACACGCTCAGCGTGGCGAACACCATGGACAGGAACGCCAACGCGACGGTGGCCGCCGAGGCCAGGATGACGCGGCCGATGCTCGCGGTGGCCGTGATGACCGCCGCCTCCGGTGGCGTTCCGGCGCGGCGTTGTTCGTGGTAGCGGCTGATCAGGAACACCGTGTAGTCGGTGCCGGCGCCGAGCAGGATCGCGGTCATGAACGCCACGGTGAACTGCGAGACCGGCAACCCGGATTGCCCGAGTCCCGAGAGCACGCCCCGCCCCACGGCCAGGCTCAGCGCGATGACCAGCAGCGGCAGCAGCGCGGTGAACAGTGATCGGTACACCATGAGCAGGATCAGCGCGATCAGCCCAGCGGTGGCGATCGACACGAACAGCAAATCGTGTTCGGCAGAAGAGATCTGGTCACTGAACGTCGCGGCCGGGCCGGTGACATGGGCACTGACCCCCGATCCGGTGAACACCGCTGTCGTGATGTCGCGCACCGCGCCCACCGATTCGGCCGCAGTGGGATCGCCGAGCGCGCCGGCAATGCCCACCGGCAGGTACCAGGCTTTCCCGTCCCGGCTGACCGCCTGGGTTCGGGTGACCGGATCGGCGAGCAGATCCTGCACGAGCAGCACGTGGGCATGGTCGGCGCGCAACCGCTCGATCAACACCCCGTACCGCTGACGTGCCTGATCGCTCAGCCCAGCGGGGTCCTCCATCGCCACGAACAGCATCGTTTTGGAGCCCTGCTCGCCGAACGCGGTGCTCATCCGGTCCACGGTCTGAAACGACGGCACATCGCGCGGAATCAGGTCCACCGACTGGCGGCGCACCACCGTTTCCAGCTGCGGGAACAGCAGGGCCAGCAGCACTGCCGCGGCAATCCACCCGCCGATCACCAGAGCCTTGTGGCGCACCGTGAACGTCGCGAGGCGCCCGAGTCGGGCGCTGTATTCCGACGACGCGGACGGGTCGGTGACCCGGCCCCGCCGCGTGGTGCCAGGCCCGTCGGTGCGATCACTCATGCTGCCCCTGCCGTCAAAACGGAACAAAAAGTATCGCTTCGATACTAATTGTTCCATTTCCGGCAGGGAAGCGTTCGTGCATAGTTTTTCCGGCTTCGGGCGCCGAATTAAGTTGCGGCAGCGTTATTTTCGTGGACGATAACGATGCCGGCGCAGCCTCCAGCCCGGCCCTGGCCTGGCGTTTAGACGGCGATACCCCGACACACCAGGGCGGTGATCGCCGCGGTCTGGGCGATCAGAACGTCACGGTCGGGTTTGTGTCCGTAGCGCAGGGCGATGCCGAAAGGGATCGCCACGATCGACTCGGCGGTAGCACCGATGTCGAGGTCGGGGCGGATGTAGCCGCGGTCGATGCCGTGGCGTAGCGCCGCACCCAGGATCGCGGCGCCGCTGTCATACATACGGTGAAACCGCTGCGACATTTCCTGATCCACCCCGGCGGCCTGCACCACGATCAGCTGCAACAGCCGCGGCTCTTCGGCGAGGACATCGGTGTAGGCCATGCCGATTGAGGACAGGTACTGACCGAACTCCTCGATGGAGGTGACCAGGCACGGCGTGGCCTCATCGATGGCAGCGCCCAGCCGGCCGTTGACCTGTCGCACCGCGTGATCGACGATGTCGCGCTTGTTCTCGAAATATCGGTAGAACATCGAGTGCCCCGAGCCGAGCCGCGCGGCGATGTGGCTGATCGAGGTCTGGTGATAGCCCCGCTCAGCGAACTCGGCCAATGCAGCATCAATGACCTCTTCGCGGACCAGCTCGGCGCGTTGGGCGCGCTGACGATCAGCCATCGTGGAGCGCGGTTTGCCCACCGCCGACGCCGCGGCCGTGGAGCTATTGGTCCGCTTACCCATCGCCAGCCTCCCGCACAAGTGGAACAAAAAGTATCCCTCCGATACTAGTTGTTCCACGTTCGCCGGGCGCAGCGTTCGTCAACAAAATTTTGGCGGCCCACGGCGGAGTCGGCAAAGCAATTAGCTTGCGGCAGCGCCAATATCACCGATGGGGAGGTCATGGCGCACGATGCGGACCTGCCCCGGCGGCAGGCAGGCCATGTAGCCGTGCCGTTTGCCGTACAGCTCCCAGGAGGCCCGGTCGCCATCGGGGGTGACATCGATACCGCCCCCGGTCGACAGCACAAGATGCAGCGCGCCGTCGTCGTCGCATTCGGCGTGGGCGCACGTCGCGCCGGCCATGTCGAGCAGGGCGCGGTGCTGCGGCGCGAAGTTGTGCGGGTCGATCACCACCTGTTCCTCGGGATACAGACCCACCGGCGGCAGGGTCAATTTCATCGCGGTGGCGATCACCAACTCGTTGTAGTCGTCGAAGTCGAGCACCAACCCCTCGTGCAACGAAACCCGCTGGATGGTGCAGTGCGTGATCCAAAGAGTGTGCATGACCGGCTCCTTTCGGCACGTCGTTGTGCACAGTCATGGTACAAAAAGTAGCGCAGCGATACCACAAGTTCCGCTATCGAATGTCGGTGCGCAGCAATGCCCCCAGCAGATGGCCGACGGTGCGGTCGATGCGCTCCCGCGCATCGGCGGGGGTGACCCGCCCACTGATCACGGCCGTGAGGTTGGCCAGCCAGATGTCGGCGATCAGACCGGCCAGGTGTCGCTCGCGCGGCGTAGGCGAGGGTCCGCCGAGCGCGCGGGCGAACATGTCCTCGATCACGCCGACGGCGTACTGCACAGCATCGGCCGCGCCGGTATCGGCCACCACGAACGCCCGCACCATCGCATCGGTCAACGCGGGCTCGTCCAGCCACCGTTGATGCAGCCGCACCGTCAACTGCGCCCAGCGCTGCGGTGGGGTCAATTCATCGGCGCTCCAGTCGAATTCGGCGTCCAGGCGCTCAATTTCGCGGGCCAGCACCGTCACCAGCAGATGCGTCTTGGACGAATAGTGCCGATACAGGGAGCTCGCGGCCGTGCCGGCCCGCGCAGCAACCGCACGCATGCGCACACCCTCAAAACCGTGCGCCGAGGCGATCTCCAGCGCCGCGTCGAGGATCTCTTCGCGGCGGCCCGCGACGACCACCGGACTCGGACGCACCGGTGGCGGGCGCAAGTACGTATCAGGCTCGCTCATCTGGACATCGGGCACGCTCATCGCGGCCCACTATCGCGCTCGACGCCGCCGCCGGCGGCGTGGCGCGCGAGGTCGGCGAACATCTCCGTGAACCCGGTGATGTCGCCGTGCGCGGCGAAATGGGCCGCGTCCACAGCGATAAAGACCGCCGCCGCGGTGAACCTGGTGACGCCGTCGCTGCCCACCCCGGTTCCCTCCACGCGTAGCACCCGGCCGCGACGATCCACGACGCGGGCGCGCACACGGTGGGTGTGGTGCAGCGGGACCGGTTGCAGATACTCGATCGTCAAGCTGCGTGTTACCGCCGGGGTGCCGGCGATCCACAGCGTGAAGCCGAGCACGTCATCGCAGGCCGCGGCGATCGCGCCGCCGTGGGCCAGACCGGGAGCACCGATGTGCCGTTCATCGAAGGTCACATCGGCGAACACCTCCGTGCCGTCGCGATAGGCCGTCAACCGCAGGCCATGCGGATTGTCGGGGCCACATCCCATGCACACCGGGGTGTGCGCGGGAAGTTGTTGTGGCACATCCTCATCGGCTACCGAGTCGCTCACGCGGCACCCGCCGGCTCACTCGAACTGGCCGGGGCGGGCACCACCGGCGCAGCCGCCTCGGGTGGCGGTGCTGATCGGCCCGGCGCCCACACGGCAACGATCAATGCCGACACTGCGCTGATCATCGCAAGCACGAAAGCCCCTGTCGCGCAACCATGAACAAACGCCAACTTCGCCTGCGCGACGGCAGCGTCAGCCGCGGGACCGACATGAAGCGCCGCTTGTGCCGCGGCCGCCAGTGAGTCCTCGAATGCAGCGCGCAGCGGCGACGGCAGGGCAGCCGCGGTCGCGCCGACCCGATCGCTGTAGCCGGCGGCCAGCACACTGCCCGCGATGGCAATCCCCATCGCCGCGCCGACTTCGCGGGCCGCATCGTTGACCGCCGCGGCCACCCCATGCTTGTGCACCGGGGTGGCGTCCACCACCGCTGCCGTCGACGGCGCTGTACACAGACCCAAACCGGTCCCCAGCGCCACCAGGGACCACACAATGTCTACATAACCCGAGTGCACGTCGAGCCGGCTCGCCAGAAACATCCCGACCGCCAGCATCCCCAGACCACCCGCCAGCATCACGCGCAACCCCCAGCGTGCCGCCAGCTGCGGTGCCGCCACCGAGACCACCACGATCGGCACAATCAACGGTGTCAGCGCCAACGCCGACCTGATCGGCGAATACCCGCTGATCAGCTGCAGGTACTGCACCAGCAGGAAAAACACCCCGAAAATCACCACGAAATGCAGCACCAGCGACACCGTGCCCGCCGTGAAACTGCGATCGCGAAACAACCTCATGTCCAGCAGCGGGTCAGCACGCCGCAACTCCACCACCGCGAACGCCACCAAACATCCAGCGGCGCAACCAAACAGCGCCATCACCACGGTGTCCGTCCAGCCGCGATGCGGCGCCTCGACAAGAGCGACCACCAGCAGACCGATCGCCAGCGCGATCACTACCGACCCCACCACGTCGATACGAGGATGGGCACCCTCGCGGGAAGTGGGCACTCGCAGCGCCGCGACCAGCAGCAGCACCGCCGCGGCGGCCAGCCCCACGAAAATCGCCCGCCACGACCAAAGTTGCAGCAGCACACCAGAAATCAGCACCCCGACCACTGCACCCGAGGCGGCCACGCCCGCCCAGATGCCCACCGCACGTCGCCGCTGGGCCACCCCGAACTCACCGGTCAGGATCGACAACGTGGACGGCATCACCAACGCCGCACCCACCCCAGCCGCCGCCCGCGCACTGATCAGCCACCACGGGGTGTCGAATGCCAACGGCACCACCGACGCCGCCGCGAACACCGCCAACCCGGCGATCAGCACGCCCCGCCGGCCATAACGGTCGCCGACCGCGCCCGCAGGCAAGACCAGGCACGCGATCGCCAAGGTGTACCCGTCGACTACCCACGTCAGCTGGCTCTGCGTTGCCCCGGTATCAACGGCAATGTTCGGCAACGCGGTATATAGGGCCGCCATCGAACCAATCACCAGCGCCACCGCGGCACACGACACGACTAGGGTCCACTGCTGCCCACGCGAGAATGATCTCTGCTGATCCGGCACGCTCAACACCCCTGTACATTCAGTTTCGCTGCGCTACTCGATGTACCATAACTGAGGTTGTCGACGAACACACCCGGGATCAGCAAAGGAGCCACAGTGAGAAATCAGGCCCCGCCGATACCGGACGACTATGACGAGGACATCGATCCGCGCCGCACGCGGTCACGGAACCGACTGCTCGATGCCGCCGCCAACCTACTCAAGACCGGCGGCGTTGAAGCAGTCACCATCGACGCGGTCACCAAGGCATCCAAAGTCGCCCGCACTACCCTCTACCGCCACTTCAATAGCTCCACCCAGCTACTCGCAGCGACCTTCGAACGCTTACTGCCGCAAGTCATTCCGCCCGAACCCACCAGCGGAACTCTGCGCGAGCGACTCATCGAACTGCTGTCACGCCAAGCCGACCTCCTCGCCGAAGCGCCGGTGCAAGTCACCACCCTCGCCTGGGCGGCCCTGGGCCCCGCCGAAACCCCCAGCGCCGACTCCGAAGGCACCCCGCACGCCAACGCTCACGCGCTGCGCTCCCGCGTCGTCGAGCAATACCGGCAACCCTTCGACAACATCCTGCAAAGCGCCGACGGCCGCCGAGAACTCGGCGACCTAGACGTCGAGCTCGCCATCTGCCAGCTCGTCGGCCCCCTCGTCTTCGCCCGACTGACCGGCATCCGCGCCATCACCCACAACGACTGCATCCGCCTCGTCGACACCTTCATGGACACCTACAGCGTCAACCCAGCCACAACAAGACCCGACGCCAGCTAGAACCAGCGAGCGTCCCACGGATGGAGTGTTCGCAGTAGGCGCACCGCCCAACCCGCATTCACCCTTAACGGAGAACATCAGCGGACGTCACTGCTCCCGATCAGGAACTCCGAAGCCAATGCCTCGGAAAAACACCAGATACCCCGGTGAGCACAGCGCTTACTACATAAGATCTGCAATGCAGCGGTGAACGAAAGCCCCTTGCATCCGCCGACGAGTTCGCGATCCCACTCGACCGACTCGCCGATCTGAGCGAAGTCCTCTCCGCCTATCAAGGCGGTTCTTCAATTCGTCCGTTCGGCGGTCCGCTGACCCATCGAGACCGTCGACGCACAGCTCGCCAAACTCACCGCTGGAGAAGGTCCGGGCGGAAAGCCCACACTGCGGATAGCGACAGCTACCCGAACGGCGTGACTGCGCACGGCATCACTACCGGCCACCCGTCACCATCGAACTTGCCAACGGAGTATCTCGTTAACGGTGTTTCCGGCGGTTTCCATCAGTAGGTCGCGGCTGCCGGGAATCGGTCGCCGAACGTGATTGCAAACGCGTCGAGCGCTGGCTTGCACCGCATCACCCATCGTGCCCTGCCGTGATCGCTCGGTGGAAGCGGGCGATCAAAGACTCAATAGCATTGGCGCTGCAGATGACTCGGCAGATTTCCACGTCGTAGTCCAGGAACGGGATGAAATCCGCCCAGGCGTTGCCCCACAACCGAATCACCGCCGGATACCGCTGGCCCCATTTTTCAGTCAGATCGTCGAACGCGGCCCGGGCGTCGGCGGCGTTGATCGCGGTGTAGGTCGGTTTGGTGTCCCGCTTGATCTCGTCCAAGGACTTGCGGGAAGTGAGCCGAAAAGTGTTGCTGTTTCTCGTAGCCCAGGTGCTCGGTCATCTCTTCATTGAGCGCGATCTCGAGCACCGCTTTAGTCATCTGTTTGAGCAGTCCGTCCGGACCGGTCAGCGATGGCCCCTGTTGCTGGGCCAGCCGCACCAGCTCGACCGCAGCCTGCTGCGCAGCGGAGGGCCCCGACTTTTTCTTCGCCACATCCAGTGGCGTCATCACGGCACCTTCCTCGCCGAGCTTCGCTCAGCGTGTCAGGCCGGAAACACCGATAAATCCACAGTCCCGAAGCTCTGGACACAGCTGACGCCCGGCGTATCCATCGATCATGGCTCGGAGTGGATTCTTCGCACTATTCTTAGCCTGCTTGCCGCCAGCGGGCCCCGAGAGCGCAGCGGAGACGGATTACGCGGGTACGACGAACGGCCGCTAATTCCCGCGATCGCCTCCAGCAGTAACGATCGCGCAACGGAACAACCTTGACGTACTGTCTCATCAGCAATCTATGTCTTGAAAGGCTGAATATGCCGGTGAACTTCGCCACATTCAACGACCGTGTCGCCGAACAGTTGAAGGACTCCACAGTGACCGTCGGCGGACTCGCGGGCTACCTCGGTTTCCGACACACCGAGTTCATCGCCGGCCGACTGGTCGCAGAAATGGACGCCCGAGACGACTTGAAGACACCGTTCGGCAACCTGCACGGCGGCTGCCTGTCCGCCATGGTTGATCACTGCCTCGGTGTCGTGTTCTACCCAGTCATCCCTGAGGGCTCATGGGTTGCGACAACAGAGTTCAAGCTCAACCTGCTTCGGCCCGTATCCGCCGGCAAGTGCGTCGCAGTCGCCGAGATTGTCGCGCTCGGGAGAACCAGCGGCGTTGCTCGGATCGACATCACCAACCAAAGTCGCGCAGTATGTGTCGCCCAGGGCACTGTGACGATCGTGGGCCTGAAGCCGACCTCGTGATCAATGGCGAGCGGAAGGGCTAAAGGGTGACCGCTGCGCTTGAGCGCGTGCCAACCAGCGACGGGCTCACTCTGGCTGTTGACTTCTACCGCTGTGCCGCACCTCGCGCGGTTGTATTGCTACTCCACGGCGGCGGTCAGAGCCGACACGCCTGGGACGTCACAGCACTGCTTTTGCGCGCGCGGATTCACGGTGGCCGCGTATGACGCACGCGGGCACGGTGACAGCGACTGGGATCCCACAGGCCGTTACGATCTGAATCGGCTCGGATCCGATCTGATCGCAGTACGGCCGTACGCGAACCTGGGACGGCCGATCGTGGCCATCGGGGCATCCCTTGGCGGCCTCACCATTCTCGGCAGTCACTTGCTAGCTCCGCCAGACTTGTGGGACGCCGTGATTCTTGTGGACGTCACACCACGTATGGAGATGAAAGGCGCACGGCGCGTCGTCGCCTTCATGTCGGCGCACGCCAACGGGTTCGACAACCTGGAATCCGCCGCCGAGGCCATCGCGGCATACAACCCGCACCGCTCGAGACCGAACAACCTCGACGGACTTCGAAGAGTCCTACATCAACGAAGCGACGGCCGGTGGGTGTGGCGTTGGGATCCCGCGTTCGTGGCATCGAATTTCCAGTTTCTCCAAGGCGACCAGGCAGCCGGGACAGCCGAATTCGAGAAGATGAGCACTTTGTTGGTCGACGGTGCGCAGCGTGTTACGGCACCAACACTCCTCGTGCGCGGGTTGCTGTCCGACGTGGTATCCGACGAAACTGTGAACGATTTCCGCGACCTCGTGCCGCATGCGCGCACTGTCGATGTCACGGGCGCAGGCCATATGATCGCCGGCGATGACAACGCTGTCTTCTCGGAAGCGGTGCTCGATTTCCTCGACGACCTCGTCTAGTGTCCTGAGTCATTAATTACGATCTAGCTGTTAGACTGGGTCGTGCCGACTCCGCGTGCTGCCAAGATTGTGTTGACCGCTGATGAGCGGGCTGAGCTTGAGGGTTGGGCCAGGCGTCGGACTAGTGCTGCAGGCTTGGCGATGCGGTCGCGAATTGTGTTGGCAGCCGCCGATGGTGGGTCCAATACCGAACTGGCGCGGCGGCTGGATCTGTCGATCACCACGGTGCGTCGGTGGCGTAATCGGTTCGTCGTGGACCGCTGCGACGGATTGCTCGACGAGCCGCGCCCGGGCCGGCCGCGTGTCGTGGGTGATGAGCAGATCAAGGATCTGATCACTGCAACGTTGTGTTGGCCGTCGTTGAAGATGACGATGTCGGCGTCATCGGTGTTGATGACGATGCACTGATGAGAACGCCCCGCTCGACTGTGGCGAGCGGGGCGTTTGTGATCTCGGTGACGGGATCCTCGTCGCGGTGACGTGGTCGTCGCCGTGGTGAAGCGGATCGGGTTCAGTCGGTTGCTGTTTCGCTGATGGCGATGCGGGCGGCTTTCTCCCCGACGATGGAGTGCCCGGCGGCGAACGCGGCCGTGAGCGCGTGCAGGGCGAGATTGTTGACCGCACGCGGATGTCCACGGGAGGCGTTGTGGATCAGGGTCATCGCGTCGTCGGCGAACAGCGCATCGGAGCGGCCGGCGATCTTGGTGTGATGCCCGATGTAGTCGGCGGTGTCGGCCGCTGTCATGCCGGGCAGGGTGTAGCGCACGGCGATGCGCTGATCCAACGCGGCCAGAACACCCAGACGCAGTCGGTGCCGCAGGGTGGGTTGCCCGACCAGGACCACGGCGAACGGTGAACCACTGTCCATGTCGTGGTTGGTCAGCAGCCGGATCGCTTCGAGTTGATGGTTGTCGAGCAGGTGGGCTTCATCGACGACTAACACGGGGTTGCGGCCACGTTCAGCGTGCTCGGCGGCCAAGGCGTCTGCGGCTTGGGGAGCCAGCCGGGCGGTGTGAAACGCCGGGGTGTGCCCGAGGGTGGCCACGATGTGGGTGAGCATGCCGCGCACCCCGATGGTGGGGTTGGCGAGGTAGATGATTACGTGCCGCGCCGGATCCAAGGAGGTGGCTGCCGCGCGGATCGCGACGGTTTTGCCAGCGCCGACTTCGCCGGTGATGACGCCGATGGCGCATTGGTCCACACACCAGCCGATGCGGGCGATCGCTTCGCTGTGGCCGGGGTGGCGGTGCAGCATCGACGGCGCCAGATCCCGCCCGAACGGCATCCGTGTGAAGCCCCAATGTGATTGCAACCGTTGAATACTCACGCCGACACCCCGTCCTCGAACTCGTCCTCGGTGGGAGCGAGGTCGGTGATCGAGAGCTGAGCGGCGACCTGGTCGCCGTCGGAGTCGGTTCCGTAGAGGGCGTGATAGCCGATACGTTCATCCTCACGCAGCTGCTCGTGATGGGCGGCAGCGGTCAACGCCAGGTAATCGATCCCCGTCGTTGCCGGCGGGGTCTCGACGGTCTCGGGTCGGGCTTTCGGGTGGGCATGGCGGCTGATGGTGTGCGGTGTCGCGGCACCGAAACTCTGGTCGCGGTGGCGGACCTCGACGGTCTGCAGGTCGAACGGGGAGAACACCAGCTCCACGCGGCGCCCGGCCAGGGCGGGGTCGACCTGGTAGGTGTTGGAATGCAGGGAGACGGTGGCGGTCTTGGTCACCACCCGAAATTCCGACCACAAGAACGCCTCGGTCAGATCCGCCGCCGTCGGCAACTCCGGAGTGTGACCAAGGCGGTCCCAGCCGGTGTCCCAGCGCTCCAGTGGGGATTGCCCGGTCTCGGTATGGGTGCGGCGGTGGTATTCGGTCTCGACCCAGGCCATGAACAGCCGGTTGAGCTCCAACAGCGCACCGGTGTGGTCGACCCCGGCGGCGGCGAGGTCCTCGGTGGTGGTGTCGGTGACCTCAACGAGGAACTGCCCACGCACGGTGCGGAAGAACCGTTCAATCTTGCCCCGTCCCTGCGGGCGCCCGGGCGCCGAATGTACCAGTCGGATACCGAGTTTCGCGCACGCCCGCAGCAGCCAGGCATCGACGAACGCCGAACCATTGTCGACATAAATCGAGGCTGGCACGCCGCGGGCGGCCAGCGCGGGTTTGAGCGCGGCCGCCAGACGCACGGTGTCCTCGGCGAACCCGAACCGGTGACCGACCACCAACCGAGAATGGTCGTCGAGGAAGGCGAACAGGTAGGTCTTGCGGTCACCGACCCGCGGACCGTGCAGAGCGTCGCCGACCCACAGTTCGTTGGGGTCGGCGGCTTCGAACCGGCCGAACACCTCCCTGGCGCCACCGGCGGCCGGGCCCATCAGCTCGCAGCGATGGAAATGGCGCAGCAGGGTCGATTCCGAGGGTGCCCATCCGGTCGCGGTGCGCAGGATGCGGGCCACCTGGGCGGTGGTGCGTGACGGATTCTCCCGCTTCAACGAGGCGGCCAGCTCCAGCACCCCGACATCGGTGCGGGTGGCCAGCCGGCGCGGCTCGGGCACCAACGCTTCGAACCCGCCGGCCCGGTAGCGACGGATCCAACGGTCCAGGGTGGCTCGCGCGATCTGGACCTGGGTGCCGAACGGGTCGATATGGCGACGTTCGGCGATCTCGCGGACCAGCCGACCCCGTTGGCGGGTCGATAACCCCTCGTCCAGCGCCGGGCAGATCAGCTGATACCGGAACAGTCCGATCGCTTGGGCCCGCTCCCGACGCTTGTGCTCCTCCAATGACACCGCAGTGCCCTCCTCGCAGTCGAAGGCCCTGCCCGAAACCAATGCCGGGCAGGTGCCTTCGCGAGGATCACCGATCACGCCGCGCCGCGTCAGAGGCAACTGGTGTTGCGTACCGGACCTACCGCATCCAGGACCAGCCCGGTGAGAGCAGCCGGCCGCCGCTGACCGCGACCAGCACCTGTGCCGGCGTCACCGCGCCCACCAATCCGGCCGGTCCGAACCGCTGCCGGATCGCCGCCGCCGCGGCGTTGACCGCCGCCACCACGTCACCCCAGGGACTGCTCCGCTCGTCGGGAATCGTCACATCGATCCCGACTCGAACCGCCACCATGAGGAACCGCGCCCGAACCGCCTCAAGTCGCCCGCCGGCCCGACGTAGCCAGCCGCGGACCGTGGCCGCCGGAACCCGCAACTGCTCAGCGATCTGCCGATACCCCTGCCCGTGGCCGCGCAGCGACAAAGACTCCCAAATCACCTGTGCCGCATAAGCCCTACGCAGCAACACCGTGACCGGCAACAACACATGGGTCACCAGACACGACCGGCACCGCGCCCGCCGCGGCCGAACCGCACCGGCCAGACCGACGACACGGCGAGTGCGGGCGAATCCCCAGCCGCCAAGAACACCCTGCGAGCACGCCGGGCAGCTGATCTGGCCAGCTGCCAACCGGGACTCGACGCAGACCAGATCAGCCTCTACCGTCACCATCAGTGCCTCCGTGCACTACAGCGCGGCACCCTGCGAGCCCGCCAAGACTTCGGCGGGGTGCCGCGCACCCATCAGTTCCTCATCACACTGATGGTGCACACCACCAAGCTCAAGCCGGCGGGCCACGCCACCGATCACATCGGCAAGATCAATGACGAATGGCCACCCCGTGATAGCCATCCAGAGAGACGGTCAACACGTTGGAAACGACTCCACCGGATGCCACGCATTGGTCGACGCGGTCGATGGCCGATCACCTGGGCTTGAGTCAGTCGATGGTCTCGCGGGTCTGGCGCGCATTCGGATTAGCTCCACACAAACAGGATTCATGGAAACTGTCCAAGGATCCGCTGTTCGTGGAAAAGGTCCGCGACGTGGTCGGTCTGTACCTGGACCCGCCGGAGCGGGCGGTGGTGCTCTGCGTTGACGAAAAGACGCAGATCCAGGCTCTGAACCGCACCCAGCCCGTGTTCCCGATGCTGCCCGGTACCCCAGCGCGGGCCAGTCACGACTACATCCGCCACGGCACCTCGAGCCTGTATGCGGCCTTGAACCTGACCACAGGAACGGTGATCGGCTCACTGCACGCGCGCCACCGCTCCACTGAATTTCTCGCCTTCTTGAAGAAAATCGACGCCGAAGTCCCCGCCGATCTGGATTGTCACGTCGTGCTCGACAACGCCTCCACCCATAAGACCCCCGCCGTAAAACGTTGGCTGACAAGCCATCCCCGCTTTGTGCTGCACTTCACCCCGACCAGCTCATCATGGCTCAACCTGGTCGAACGGTGGTTCGCCGAGCTGACCACCAAGAAACTGCGCCGCGGCACCCACACCTCAGTGCGCCAACTCAACGCCGACATCCGAGCATGGATCGACACCTGGAACGACAATCCGCGCCCCTACGTCTGGACGAAGACCGCCGACCAAATCCTAGCCAGCATCGGGAACTACTGCACTCGAATTAATGACTCAAGACACTAGCTCCTTGATCAACCACTCTGATGCGGCGTCCGGCGCCGTCGCGTTTATCCTGCTCACATGCCCACAGAATCCATGCGGATGTCATTCCGCCGACACATGCGCGACGAGGTGTTGCGGGCGGCCCGAGAACTCACGATCGAGAAAGGGTGGGAGCGAGTCCGAATGAGCGAGGTTGCAGAGCTCGTCGGCGTATCTCGCCCAACTCTGTACAAGGAATTCACCGACAAGCAGGGCCTAGGCGACGCATTGGTTGTCACTGAAGGTCAGCTCTTCTTGGAAGGAATTCACGCCGTCCTTGCATCGCATACCGGTGATATCGGTGGTGGAATCACCGCCGCCGTGGAGTACACGCTCAAGGAAGCTGAGGCCAGTCCTCTGCTGAAAGCCGCGTTGACATCGACCCGTACAACTACAACGGGGACACGCGACAGCGCAACCGGTGTCCTTCCGCTGTTGCCCACATCCGCATCACTGCTTGAGTTGTCATCGGCCGCGCTAATCGCGTGGTTCGGCGAGCACTTCGACCAGCTCGATCCCGAGGACGTCAATGAAGTGGCCGACGTACTGGTCCGGCTCACCGTCAGCCACCTCGTGCTGCCAGCCGCCGACGCCCACACCACCGGGCGGCGAATCTCGCAGGTAGCACTGCGCTATCTGGCCCCGCGATAGCGGTGGATCAATGATCGGCCTGTCACGCGCGAGGCACTGGCGGCCACCGCCACCGTTGCACCGCTATTGTCCAAGGCCGCATAGTCAATGAGATCAGCTGTTCAAGAGGCACTCTCCGAAGGCAACAGATCGCTGCCGATGCCTCTGCCAGCTTCAACTATGCACTTTTAGGCACAAGCAGGCCGAGTAAGCACTTGCCGATGGCGTCGTCAGAAACAGCGTCGACTCTAACTCATCACTTCACGCGTGCATTGAAAATACGAGGCGTACAGCAGATTTCACTGGGGCATGGTCGGCCGATCCGAGTTCAAACCCTGGTCTCAGCCCGGTCTCGTCGCGAGACGCAAAATGCGCGGCGACGGTCAGCGAAGAGTTGGGGGCGCCGAAGAGTTGATTGCCCTACCCACATGCTCGTACTTCATCCTCTGGGGCCGCCTCTCAACAGCAACTGAATTCTGATCAGTGTCGCGCGCTCTGGTCACGATTCAGTTGCCGCCGACACCGCCAAGCCGATTCCCGTAGGAGTGTCACACCGGCTGCAGTTTGGGTGGCTCGACTTGCCCAAAATGTAGTCGATCCTGGGCCACCCGCCCGCTCACTTCTAGACCGAGCCGACACCGCCATGCACACATAAGACTACGCTTGCAAAAGGGCACTTCTGTCGATATATTTACTTTCAATATATATCTGTAAACGTGCCGCGCCGTCAGGTCGGACACACAGAGCTGCCTCCTCCCGAAAGGTCAGAGCGAACATGCTTGAAGACAAAGCTTCTCGGAATACTCGCGTTCTACCAACACCACGACGAGTGACGTTTGCGATGCCGTCAGGGAATCGCCGACAGCATTTCGTAGACGACGATCTTGTGATGAGTCATTTCATAGCCGTACTATCGGCGACGTTTCCGGAGGGAGAAGATTTCTTCATACGATCAGTGCGCCAATTCCGAACTTCGGTGATCGACGCAAGCCTGCAAGAGGCGGTAAAAGGCTTTGTGGGCCAAGAAGCGACGCACCGATACCAGCATCGACTATTGAACGAGCGCCTTCAGACCATGGGATATCCCACCGCGCGTATTGACCGCCACGTAGGCAGGCTGATAGAGCGACTCGAAAAGCGTCTTTCTCCAGCGATGCGACTGTCACTGACCTCAGCGTTAGAGCATTATACCGCAACACTGGCGGAGATAATCCTCACTAGCGAAAGCGCCCGCCAACTCATCGGCAATGGCGAAGTGAGATCGATTCTTCTTTGGCATGCGTTTGAAGAGTCCGAACATAAGGCGGTGGCTTTCGATGTCTATCAAACAATCGGGGGCACCGAGCAGATGCGTATCCGCGGCATGCGCATCGCTTCGGTAATCCTTTTCGCCGAGTTGTTCGCCCATACGGCCCTTTCAATGGCCGCAGATCGCGCGTCCTACAATCCCATTCGCCTGTTGCGCAGCCTCTATCGATTTTCCCGTAGCCCGATTTTTACTGCGGACGCACTGCGGCGCTTTCGCTCTTACACGCAACGCGGCTTCCATCCAGACGACTGGGATAGTACCGCGGTCTTGGAATACTGGAGCCGAGAATTGTTCGAAGCAGATGGATCGCAGAAGTCCGTCGGCCCGTAGCTGAGTGGCCGACGCACGTCGTCTCGGTTACAGCGGGTCGACGCCAAGTACAGCGTGACCCATTTGAGTCAGTAGCGCAGTTGTGCGCTCGGTCGCCATCCCGGTTTCACCGTACTGAAGCGTCGACTGGATGGCGCCGATCGCTCCGTGCACTACGACACGTAGGCCGATTTCGTCTAGTTCGGGACGCAACTCACTCAGTACGTGCACCCACTCCTCAAGATACAGACGTTGTTTGCGGCGCAACCGGCTGCGGTGCTGCGCAGTGAGATTGTGAAGTTCACGGTAGTAGACGATGGCAAGCTCGCGTTGATCCAAGACGAGGGCTACGTGGTCTGCCACTAGCGCTGTCAGCGCCTCGGTCTCGCTTTTACTTTTCTCCACAATCAAAGAAGCGCGTCGCAGCAGGGAATCGATCACCTGCTCGAAGAGTGCCGTCAGTAAGCTTGCTTTGCTGTCGAAGTGACGATAGATCGCCGGACCGACGACACCAGCAGAATCGCCGATATCCGCCATCGACGCCGCGTGGTATCCGCGGTCGGCGATCTGCTGCGCGGCCGCCGCGAGAATCCTCTCCCGACGTTGATCTCCTTTACCGCGACTGTGAGCGACTGTCATGTGCGTTGGCGACCAGCCCTTTCGCCGAATTGGTGGAATTTATCATGCCACACAAGGGGTTGAACAAAATGTTAACACCGACTCATCAGGGAAGCCCACTGGCTTAGTGGAGATTCAGATCTGATGGCCCGCGATCGTGCCGGCGAGCCGATGGCCGAGCGCGCCGGCTGTGCAGCGTCTTTGATGGCGCTAAGTGAAAGTTCCCAGTTTCTCCCGGTGCGGCCGTTGCCTGTCGTCCTGCGTGACGAGATGGCATGACCACAGTGGACGTTAGCGGGGTTGTGTCCGGAATCCGGTGTAAATAGGGAGGACGGGCGTAGGTTCCGCTTCACGACCTGCAAGTCTGTGAAGAAGGAGTCGCGCCCGTGCCTGTTCGAGTATCAGCCCATCGACCGTATCCGCACCAAGATCCACGCCTTGTTTGGCGAGGATCGCGAGCTGCCGGAGATCCTTGAAGAAGTCGCCCGCCTGGGCGCCCAGCTTTGATGCAGGCGGCCCTGGAGGCCGAGGTCACCGAGTTCCTTGGCCGCGAACGCTACCAACGCACCGCCGCCTGTCCCGACGCTAACGACGGTTCACGCAACGGGTATCGGCCGGTGACGGTCAAAACCATCACCGGGCCGGTCACGCTGGAGCGGTCAAAGGTGCGCGGCAGGACCGCAGCGTTCGCGTCGCGGTTGTTCAGCAAGCACGTGACGAAAACCAACGCGCTGGAGACGCTGGTGATCGCCTCGTTCGTGCGCGGGCTGTCGGTGCGCGACGTGGAGGCCACCCTGGTGAAACACTCGGTGATCCGGCCGCGATCTCCAAATCCACGGTGCTGGAAGTGTGCAAGGCGATTCGAGCCGAATACCAGTCGTGGGCGCGTCGCCGACTCGACGAGATCACGCTGGACTACTTGTTTTTAGACGCCAGCTTCTTTCGGATGCACCCCGGGTCACCGGCCGAGCCGATGTTGGCCGCCTGGGGCATCACTACCGAGGGCAAGCCGGTGTTCGTTGGGTTGACCCCCGGGACCGGCGAGTCGACCGGCGTGTGCCGATTTCCTGACCGATCTGCGCGAACGCGGCCTTGGCTGTCCGCTGCTGGTCGTCTTTGACGGCGCCAAGGGCCTGATTGCGGCAATCGAACAGATCTACCCAAAAGCGTTGCCCCACAGATGTCTTATTCATCGACTTACGCCATCAGCCTGGAGTGGGCGGTACTCGACCGAGCCTCGGCCGATTGGCGCGGGCTGACCATGACACCGGTCGGCACCCGATTGCTGCAAGACTTACGCCGATCACTGCTTGACCCACCCCGTGAACTGCGGCCGCCGCCCGCCTCCATGAGTTCCAACACCGGCTCCGCAGAGCCCATTTCGGCCACCGCGTAGCGACCTCGGGTCGCGACGCCGGTACGACTCAGTAAGGGATCGCCGCTATACGTGTGAGGGTCTACCTGCCCGCATCTGCCAGCTTTTACCGCTGGCCATGATGGCTGGCGGTGACCAGGTCGATCGGTGGGATGTAGCCGGTGATGCTGTTGATGGTGCGATGCAGGCCGTGGTGCAGCGCGTCGATGTCGCAGCGGGCCAGGCCGCCAGCGGTGGCGATGACGTGTTCGGTGGTGAACGCTAGGTCGTTGATGGTGCCCAGGATGCGGCGGTCGGCGGTCTTGGCCACGGCCACCTGCTGGGGGCAAGATTGCCGAGCGTATCGGCGGGCAGCCCTTCGGCTTGCAGCGCGGCCTGGATCGCCGAGACGACGGGCGGTCCGATCGGGCGCAGCCCCGCGGCGGTGACGTTCGGCATGAACACCGGGAACAAGGTCCCGGCATGGGTCACCAGCAGGCATTTGCGCCGGTCGATCCAGACCAGGTGGGCATACCAGTCCCGCGCGCACGCTTCGCCGATGGCCGGCTCAGACACCCCCAGCAGCGCCAACACCTTGGCGGTACATCGCAACATCACGAGTCATGATGGCAGGCAAAGCCACCGACGGTCGGTACGCAAGAACACCGTGGCTTGGCGCCGGTACAGTGTGGCGACGTGTTGGTCGCTGATCTGCATCACTTCCTCGACATGCCGGGGTGTGCTGCACGTATAGGTGACATCTGAGTTGGCTTGCCGGGACCGTCGGGCCTATCCGAATTTCGGTGTAAATGGTGGTTTCCCTAGCCTCGGTTGAGGTCGTGCATCCTGTCGGCGAATGTTACCGCGAGCGCGTTCAAAGCGGGCTTCCATCGCACTGCCCATCGCTGCTGGCCAGTGCCTTTCGGATCCAGTGATCGGGTCACCAGATACAGACATTTGAGTGCGGCAGCCTCGGAGGGCACATGCCCACGTGCCTTAATGGCCCGCCGGTAGCGGGCGTTGAGTGACTCAATCGCATTGGTACTGCGCAACACTCGGCGAATCTCGGTGGGATAGTCCAAGAACGGAATGAACTCGTTCCAGCAGGACCGCCACATCCGGATCAACGCCAGATAGCGTGCGCCCCACTGCTCGTTGAGGTGCTCGAGCGCGTCCTCGGCAGCGGTAACCGACGGTGCGGTGTAGATCGGCCGCAGATCGCGTTTGAGCCCGTCCCAGGTCTGGCGCGGCAGGTAACGGAAGCTATTGCGAATGAGGTGCACGGTGCAGGCCTGCACGATGGTGGCCGGCCACACCTCGCTTATTCGAATCGGGCAGCCCCTTGAGTCCGCCACAGACCAGGAAAACACGTCGGTGACGCCCCTGTTGCTCAGGTCGGTCAGCACCGCGAACCAGAATTTGGCTGATTCCCCGTGCTCGTCACCGGCCCAGAGCCCGAGCACATCCTTGTGGCCGGCTAGGTCCACGCCGATCGTGGCGTAGAACGGCCGGTTGGCGACCTGCCCGTCGCGGACTTTCACGCTCAGTGCGTCGACGATTACTGCGGCGTAGATCGTCTCCAGCGGCCGGGCCACCCAGTCGGACATGTCACCGATGATCTTGTCGGTGATCCGGCTGATCGTATCTTGAGAGATTGTGGTGTCGTAGAGCTCGGCGAAGTGCGCGGCGATCTCCCCTGTGGTTATACCCTTGGCATACAACGACAACACGATCTCATCGACCCGGGTCAACCGCCGCTGACGCTTACCAACGATCTGCGGCTCGAACGTGCCGTCCCGGTCCCGGGCACCACAATGTCGATCTGGCCGACGGTGTCAGTGAGCACCGTCTTGGTGCGCGTACCGATACGGGAGTTGGCACCGTTTCGGCCAGCCGGGTCGTGCTTGTCATAGCCCAGGTGAACGGCCAGTTCTTCCAGCGCAGTCTCGACCACCGTCTTGGTCAACGCCCGAAGCACCCCGTCGGTGGTACCGGCGAACGACACCCCGCAGGCCTGCAACAGGCGCACCAGCTCCCGCGCGGTCGCCAGCTCATCCGGTGCGGGTGAGCTCGCCATGGACACATCATCGTGAGTATCAGCTGCAGAGGACACAGCCCTCATCGTCTCGGTCACTGTGGACCCTTCCCACCAAGCTCACGCTCGGCGTATTGGGCCATTTACACCGAATCCCGCAAACTCCCCCCAAGTATTCACTTGCGGCGCCGAAGCGGGCCACGACCGAAGCGTGGTGACGGCAGTTGGTAAGCGCGTCTTCACTTCCAGCCGGCGTTCTCTACAGCGATTGTCGCGAGCACGTTCGACGCTCACTCGATCATCGACGAGCGATTCGAGCGCTCTTGTGAGTACAGGGTTCGAAAGTACCAGGTATCTACCGCTCGATACACGAGCAAGCCTAGCGCGATGGTAGTGATAGTTGCGATGAAACGACATCAGGATGGGTAAGTCCCCTGGCATGGTGGGGTTTCGGGACCGGGGGGTGACAGTGCGGGATCCTTGGCCGGGTGTTGGGGTTGACCCCTGATGGTGGACATCTGATCGCGGTACTGCTGGTCCTGCGGGGAGGATGTTCCCGTGTCGGGAAACCGCAAGAAGTACGCCCCGGAGTATCGCGAGCAGGCCGTGCGCCTGGTTGTCGATACCGGTCGGCCCGTTGCGGACGTAGCCGCAGAGATCGGTGTCGGAGATCAATTGCTCGGCCGGTGAGTCGCCACCGCCAGAGCACGTTCGGCATCCGATAATCCCGAGGTGCTCGACGATGATGAACGCAAAGAGTGAGAACGGTTACGCACAGAGAACGCCGAATTGCGTTTGGACCGTGCGTTTTTGATAAGGACGCAGCCTTCTTCGCCTCCGAACAGAACTGGTAGAGATGTACCGGATCATCGAAGCGGAGAAGGCCAACTTCACGATCGTGCGGATGACTGGACTGTTGGAGGTGTCCCGGTCGGGCTTCTACAAGTGGCGCACAGCCCGTGCGGCGGGGCCCACGCCGGCCCAGCAGCGCCGTGAGGCGATCGACGTCAAGGTCAAGGGTTTCCACGACGCCTCCGATCAGGTGTACGGCGCACCGCGCATCCTGGCCGATCTGCGTGAAGACGGGGAGGTGATCTCCCGCAAGACGGTGGCGGCCTCGATGCGCCGCCAACGCCTGGCCGGGATCAGCCCGCGGAAGTTCACCCCGGTGACCACCGTGGTGGACCTCGACGCACACCGCCCCAACGACCTGGTCAACCGTCGATTCGACCGCGGTGAGCTCGACAAGGTCTGGACCTCGGACATCACGTACTTGCCTACCGGTGAGGGCTGGCTGTACCTGTGCGCGGTTCGACGACGGGTGCTCGCGGCGGGTCCTGGGTTGGGCAGTCGAGGACCACATGCGCACCGATCTGGTGGAGTCCGCACCGTCGATGGCAGTGGCGCTGCGTGGGGCCTTGCCCGCACAGGTCATCTTCCACGCTGACCGTGGCACGCAGTACACCCTGGGACAAGATACGCCTGGCCCACCAAGCACGCTGCCAGGCTCGCAGTCGGCGACTGGATCGAACGGATCTACAACCGCCGACGAAGGCACTCCAAGATCGGCATGATCAGCCCAATCGACTTCGAGCACCGCCATCATCAGACGGCACAAGCCGCCTGACCCCGTGTCCACCATCCGGGGAGGAATTGTCAATACCTGTGGATCGGCTTGTTTCAGGCGACCTCCGTTCCAGTTGATTCGGTCGGTGCCGAGTCC
>NZ_JBJIAL010000056.1:0-25486 GCF_045310895.1 Mycobacterium sp. SMC-18 | reverse complement strand
CAGATCATCCTCGGGAAGGTGCGCCCTTTCCTACGCCGCCTCGCCGAGGCTCATCCACAGGTTCTGATCATTGCTCCAGACGGGATCGGGATCTGGTGTCCGGTGAATGGGCACGGTCCCCATGAGCTGATGGTGCAAGCGACGCTGTAGCGGGGCGTCGACGTGGTGGCCACGTAGATCGGCACCGCGTATTGAACGAGGTTTGCGTAACCGGCTCTATTGCGCGCCGCGTATGCAACCATGTTGGCGCTGTTGGGATCTACCGGTGTCGCGGTGCTCAACGCGGTGCGCCAAGTGCTCGTCGACGTGAACGGCACGCCGGCGGTCCCGGTGCCGGCCGGCACGGGCGGTGGCGTGGTCGTGGACGAACCGGCCAGGGTCATGGTGATCGTGTCGATGAGCAATGCGCGAGTGCAAGTGCTCGTCGAATTGTCATTGGTGAACGTGATCGTCAGAGCGTGTGATCCGGCAGGCACCGTGCGATTCGTGCTGAAGTTCGTCCACGTCGTCTCTTTGACACTGGTCTTGATGACTCGCGAACCGTCGATCGCGACCACCATGTTGGGTGAGCCGTTGCAGGGCACGCCTCTGGCGCGCACTGTGATGGTCGCAGCGGCGGTGACGGGCATGGACAGCGTTGCCGTCGCAGTCCCTTTGGCGATGAAGGCAAGTGCTGCTCCGCTCGTCGCGGTGCCGTCAGAGAGCGCTGTCGCGGATCCGGTGGGTGACACAGACAAAGTGGTTCCGGCGATTGCGGCGTCCGCTGCGTGGGCTGGTGCGGCTACGGCGATCGGAAACACCACTGCGACGGCGAGCGCGGTCCATCGGCGAACTGCCATGACGCGCTCCTGAGGTTGTGGCGATCAGAACGTGTCACATCCTGCAGTCAAGTCGCTATCAAAACAATGGTCCCAGCTATCACTTTGATAACAAACCGCATTTGGCGAGATGGTTTTCGCGTATTGACGGTATTGTATGTTTCTCCTCGGTTACGTGGCATTAGCCACCAATGACCACTCAGCCGTGGGTTGTTCCCGAGCACACCGCCACGACCACTGCGGCAGCGTGGCAGTCTGAGTGCGTCAGTGACACAGATATTTGGTTCCAGCCCTGCTCTGCTGCCAGCATCGCCGCAGCGCCGAAGAGTCGCAAAGCGGGCAGTCGGGCAGTCGTGACTATCTCGATTTCGCGCGGCGCAAAGGCTGCATCAGGCTGCGAAAACGCCTTGATTGCAGCCTCTTTCGCGGCAAATCGAGCAGCGAGGCGGGCCACCTGATCGGGGCCGGCGCACGCCGCCTGCTCATCGGCGGTATATATCTTGTCAAGAAACCGCTGTCCGAACGCTGACAGCGAGTGCTTGATCTCCCCGAGGCTCACGACGTCGCAGCCCACCCGAATCTGCGCGCCCGGAACCTGCGCCTCAGGCGGGTTCATTCGCATGTCTGGACGGGAACGCGGGTGATCAGATCTATCGAATCGACTGTGCCGGTGGGCCTTTCGCTGCCGCCCTCGCGCGCCAGGAGAACTTGGTGGGGCAGCCGCGGTGCCAGGTCGAAATAGTTGTCACCGGGTGTCCAGCCGGGAATGTCGACCTCGACATAACGGAGCGCGACCTCTGACGTCACATTCAGTACCCAGTTGTCGGGCGATGATCTCGACACCATGGCCGTCACTGCTGACGCGGCTTGCCCGACTCTCGGGTTGATCACCAACACGTCGCGCGCGGTGCGGGCGTTGTCGAACACCGCGACGGCTTGCACTGCGTCTGCGGACGGCGGTCCGAAGCGGAACGCATGTGACAGATCGCGAAAGTGACCAGATATCTCGGAGTCGAAGTATGTGACCGACGAAGCGGGCGGCACCGCCACACGGCACGTCGCATCGACCGCGATACCTGTGAAATTCGTTGCAGTCAATCTCAATTCGCCGTTCAGCGGCGTACTGGTGTCGTTGTGTACGTCGATCCGGATGCCGGCCAGCCCATCGTTCGCGACGATGACCGACACCGGTGCCCAGGTGCGGGCCAGCACTGCTAATGCCGCTTTGGCCCCGCCGTCGGAGTCCAGGAGGCCCCAACCGGCGCCGGGCACCAAGTCCCTGCCGGACAACACCAGAGCGCCCCCGCAACCCGAGTCGGAACGTCGCCAGAAGCCGAAACATTCGCGCATTGTGCCGGCGACGGCAAGTCGGCCCAGTTGGAGGTACCGTTCGGCACTGGTGCGCCGAACCTCCAGGACGTCTTCCCCGAAGATCTCACGGACGTAGAAATCCCGAACGTCCTCGAAGTCCCACGAGGATCCCCGGTCTCGGGGCACACCCGCTTTCCAATCCGGATGGTGTCCAGCAACGCTTGCAGAACCGAAATGCCTTTCCACATGAGCGGACTCGGGTGGATTGGAGAACGCCAGGCTCTCGGCTGCGAATCGGATCCCCGCGCTGCGCACGTCCGCCAGCGGCCGCAGGTAACCGCCCACCCCGAACCATCCGGCCACACCGGTGTCGGGGCGGATAGCGAGCTGCGCGCTGCCAGGGGCGGGTGAGGGCGAAGATCGGACATAGTGGGCATCCGAATGCTCTACGACGACCGCAGGGAGCAGTGTGTCGATGACTTCAATGGCGGATTCCTGTGCGCTCAGTCCGAGCATCTCGGGCTGCTGGAGAGTCTCGCTACCACCGCTGACCACCGCCAGTGCGGGGTTCCCTGACACTCGACGCAGAACTGATCCCAATTCGCGCGCGATCAACTCGCCCTGCTCGGCCGGAGGGTCGAACGTCGCCAACATCGCATCCTGCCAGACCAATAGACCCGCTTCCGCACACGCCTGCCAGAACTCGTCTTGTTCGAATGCCAACCCGCCGACGACCCGTACCATGTTCGCGCCAGCAGAGGCGAAAGCCATTACCTGAGAGCGAATTTCCTCGTCTTCTGCGTACATCCGGAACGGGTCCGGCGGGGACCAGGTCACGCCTCTGCAGAATATCGGGGTGTCGTTCACGGTGATCTGGAATCCGTCGGTCGATACCGAAACCGTCCGGAACCCGATCAGCTGATCAATCATCTCGACGCCGTCCGCTGCCACGCGGACCCGGTAAAGATGCTGAGGGCCATAGCCGTTAGGCCACCAGCGTACGGGGTCGGCGACCGCGACATCGATGTCTACGGCGCCATTGGTCGGTGGCACCGAATGTTCAGCAATCAGGCTGCCGGCCGGATCGAACAGGGCGATATGGATCGACTTCGCATTGGTGGTTCCGGCGATGGTCAGGATGTCGCCCTCGACCCGCGCCACGATGTCCGTGCGCAGGCGCGCCGGGATCACTTTGACTGGACGCCAAATACCCACGGGAGCAGGGGTGTTCCCATACACGGGGGCGCGCCCGAGCAATGTGGTCCGCGCCCAGCGCAGGCCCGGCGATGCGACCATTGTTGAGCGCCAGCGGCCGCGCGGGCGCCGAGTCTCCAGCCAACGGTTCAGCGAACCGAAGCGGATCACCACTTCGTGTTTGCCTGCCTCGCAATCGATCCGGACCGGTAGAAACATCGACTCACATTCGATGACAGGTGTACGGTCCAAGAACACGATCGCCGGGAACGTCAGGCCGGCGAACGCGACATCAGCTGCCTCGTCAACGGTGAACGTGGTACGGCACCACCAGTCGAAATCATCCGGGTTACCGCTCTGGAGGCCGGCCACTGTCGAGGGTGCGTCCAGAACTGATGCCGCTTCCCACTGATCGGCCAATTCGTCGGGGTGTATGAATGCATCAGGCGCGCAACGCAGGACCTGCCACCGGGCCAGCATCGGCCTAACCTACCGCGTCGGCTATGACCTGGATTCCGATCTGCCAGTCCTGGGCCATCGAATCGAGCGCCGGAGTCACGTCCACCTTGCGGCCGTTGGCGACACGAGCCATCTTGAACTGCACCGATTTGGCGTTGCTCGCCACATTGCGCAGACATCCGGCGGCGACCGCCGCGCCCGGGAACTCGGTGTCGAGATATTCGGCCAAGTCGGCGAGCAGCTCAGCGGTGGCGCCACACTGGCGCAACGAAGCGAACGCCCATAGGTGAAATCGTGCGATACCGGCCTCGGGTAGCCAGCTGGCGGCATTGTGGACGCAGGCGGCCAGTCGATCGACCGGATTGCCGCGCGGTCGGCGACGCAGGTGGTCGCGCACGATGGCGGGAAGAGCACCGGGTTCAGCCCAATGCGGGAAGTGCCGGATCACCTCCATGTATGGCGGAAGCGGCAGCGCGGATTCCGCGGTCAGGCCGAAGATGCCATCGAAATCTTCGCCGGTCAACTCGAACAGCCCCGCGTTGTGCAGGTACCGCAGCTCACGCGCGGGACGGTCGATCCAGATCGGGGTGATGGTGGTTTTGACGTGCTCTGCGCGGTACGCGGTTCCAGCCGTATCCGGCAGCCACCAGCTGTCCACCTCAACAGTGTGGAGCACACCGCGCTGTGGGCCTGTCTCCACGATGTCTAGAACGGGAAGCCACACGTTTTCTTCGCCGACCTCCAAGCCGTACAGCCGCCGCAGCTCGTCGGGTTGCTGCTTGCCGAACGTCCAGGACAGGCCGTCGTGATCGGCGGACAACAGTGCTGCGAACGCGGGAACAGGGTTCAGCCCAAGGCAATTCAGTATCTCGATCCAGAGATCCAGGTAGCAGTTGGTCTCGGTCCAGATGCGGTCGGCGCCGTGCGTGAAATGCTGTGCATGGCTGGCGGGCGTTGCGTCGATCCGCAGGGCTGTCGCTGTCTGGGGCACCGCGGCAAGTGTCACGGTCGTCACCCAGCGAGGCTGGAGACGACCGCCTCGATGTTCTTGATCGAGGCGAACGTGGATTTCTTCAGTGCCTCGTCGGGAAATTCGATGTCGAACTCATCTTCCAGAGCCAGCATCACGTTCACTGATGCATGTGACGTCAATCCGAGTTCGTAGAGGTCGGCATCATCGGCCACTCCGGTTGGGTCGACGGCCATCCGACCATGGGCCGCCAGGACCCGCTCAATAGTCTCCCGCATGGGGCTATCATACAGGCCAAACTGAATTTTGAGTTAGCTGTCAGTGCTGTAGCGAATGGCATTCCACCACGGATTCGGAATGCGTCGAGAACTTTTGGGGGAAGCGTCCATGTCCGACCGTGACGGCGTCGCAACGTTGAACCAGGCTGTGGTGCCCGGCCTCGCCGAAGCTGTGCAAGCGGCGGCCGCGGCCGCTGACGACGTTGATCGGGACGCGCGCTTTCCTCACGAGGCTGTCGAGGCTCTCAAGCACGCAAAATTGTTGTCTTGTGGCCTGCCGGTCGAACTTGGGGGCCGGAACTTCCCAATCGGCCGGTTGGCTGTCGTCGCGCGCGCCCTGGGTGGCGCCTGCAGCGCGGCGGGCATGGTCTTCGCAATGCATCAGACGCAGGCGCTGGTGCTAGCCAAATATGCCCGATCGGGGCCGCCCGCCGAGCTGACAAAGTTGATTGCAGCAAATGAATCACTTATTGCTTCAGCAACCACTGAGGTGACTACTGGTGGCGATCTGGGTGCATCCACGTGCGCGGTGGTGAGCGACGGCGATGGCGTGCAGTTGGAGAAGAACGCACCAGTCATCTCGTACGCCGAGCACGCGGACTACATCGGTGCCACGGCGCGACGCAATCCCGACGCCTCGGCGAATGATCAGGTACTACTGCTATGTCCCGCCCAGGACACGAAATTGGAGCGCACCAGCACATGGAACACCCTGGGATTTAGGGGGACATGCAGTCCGGGCTACCTTTTGTCGACTCGGACGTCGCCCGACAATGTGATCCAGGCCGACTTTGCCAGCATCCTCGCCACGACGATGCTGCCTGCGTCGCACACGCTGTGGGCGTCAGTGTGGCTGGGTATCGCCGATGCTGCCTACGCCAAGGCGCGTAGCACCGTTCGGCAAGCTGCGCGCAAGTCGCCCGGCAAATCCGTACCGCAGGCGACATTGCTGGCCGATCTGACTGTCGCGCATCAGGGTTTCGAGTCGATGGTGCAGCACGAAGTGCGGCGGTATCAGGCGCTGGTCGAGTCAAACGCCGACGAGGCCACGATCAGCTTCACCCTCGCGATGAACAATTTGAAGATCGCGGCGTCGACTGCTGTCATCGAAGTGGTCACCGACGCTCTGAGGATTGTGGGACTCAATGGATATCGTGAGGACCATGCATTGTCCATGGGACGTCTGCTGCGGGACGCGTTCGGACCGCAGCTCATGGTCTCCAATGAGCGCATTCGCTTGAATAACGCCAACCTCGTGTTGGCCTACCGGGGGTAACGATCAGCACATGGTTTCCGATTCACTCGAACTCGCCCGCAAGGAATTTCGCGATTCATTGACTGAAGCCGGGTTGCTCGTCCCGCTCGGGATCGACGGGTTGTATGGCCGCAGCGGTGCCTTCGAGAAGATCATCGATGGTATCGACATCGCGGTCCGCGCCAAAGGTGCCGAAGTGCACGGTGACAATGCGGTGGTTCTGCGTTTTCCACCGCTGTATCCGCGCGAGGCGTTTGAGAAGACCGACTATATTGCGTCCTTTCCGAACCTCACCGGCGCCGTGTCGACATTCACCGGCGGCAACGCCGAGCACCGGGCCCTGCTGGCTGATCGTGATGCCGGCATGTCCTGGGACGGGCATCTGAGTCCGGCCGGAACCATGCTGGTTTCGGCCGCATGCCACCCCAGTTATGGAACGTTGCCGAAGGTGCTGCCGGAAGGCGGTGCGCTGATGGACATCTACGGCTACTGCTTCCGGCACGAACCAGCGATCGATCCCGCACGGATGCAGGCCTTCCGGATGCATGAGTACGTTCGTGTCGGTTCGCCTGAACAGGCTGAGGTGCACCGTAATTCGTGGGTGGCGCACGGCATGGACGTACTGACATCGCTCGGGGTCGATGCCCGCTCGGAAGCTGCCAATGATCCTTTCTTTGGGCGAGCCGGCCGGATGCTGGCGGCCAACCAGCGTGACGAGAACTTGAAGACTGAGTTGGTTGTGCGCCTCTACGGGGATCTCGACGAGGGCACCGCAGTTGTCTCAGCCAACTGTCACCGTGACCACTTCGGTGAGACCTTCGGCCTCTCGACTTCCGATGGTGCGACGGCACACAGCGCCTGCGTCGGGTTCGGGATGGAGCGAATTGCGCTGGCGCTCCTGGTGACTCATGGTCTCGAGACGGATTCGTGGCCAGCCTTGGTCCGGAAGCAACTCGGATGGTGACAGGGCCGTCCATCGCTGAACCGATTGCTAACAGTCGATATGCGCTATGCGTTGATCCAACCGCTCAGATGCATCGTCCTGCCCTCACGGCATGAAGCGGAGACGGTCGACACCGGCAGTGTCGTCCAGTTTCGTGTGCCGACGACCGAGTGCGACGCCAACCATGGTGAGGATCAACATCCCGGTAACGCCGGGGAGTGCACCACTGATCAGACATCCTCCTCCCGGTATATCCGGATCTGACAGCCCCGGAATTGGTGCCTGCGAGGAGACTGTAAGGGGACTGCGCACGCCATCTGCTGGCGATGAATAAGTCGGCATGAACCGGGTGATATCGACGGCTTGTAGCGTGCCCCACCGTGATGGGCCTGCTACCACGTCGGTGTCTCTGGTGGTGGCCGGCCAGGTTCGCCCGCGGACAGCGCGCCGCACGCTCACCGGTGCGATGTCAGCCGATGGCATTGAAAGGTCGCCTCGCTGCCGTGCACTCGACTGCGGGCTGGATGTCAGCGCGGAGTTCATGGAAATCGGGAAGATCGTGGTGTCCTGCTGACGAAGCGAACGGGCATCGACTCGACTGGGTTCGTTAGATCCGGCAACTGGTTGATCCGGAGATAGCGGCGCGGTCTCCAGTGGGCGGCTCTTGTTGGTTGGTGCCTTATGCGCGGGTACGTTGGCCGTACGCAGCGATTTACGCGGTCGGGGAGACGGATTGGCGGACATCAGCGGTGTCTGCTGGGCATCACGGCCATCACTCATCGCTTTCGACACATGTGCACCGTGTACCGAATGACCATGTGAGGCGCCCGATGCCGCTGGCCGTGCATCGTTCACCAGCGGCGGCGGCTGATCTGCCTTCGCTGACGGGGAGGCGACAATTCCGACGACCAAGCCCGCGACCGTCAGCGAAAGCGCCTTGCCCTGCCGCCTGGTTGATTTCATCACAACCGTCCCGAGTCATCGGACTGTTGCCTGAAGCCGATAGTGGGCTCGGACTGGCGGCCGAGGTGCCCACGGCCGCATCTCCTCACGAGCCTGAACCTCGAGCGAAGTTGATCGGGGTCGGTCTCGCTCGAGGTCCAGGAGTTTTGTGGGCAGGTTGCCACGGTTGTCAGTAGGCGCCGCTGCCAGTCAGGACGGTACGGACAGTTTTGGCGATGATGAGCAGGTCTTGTAGTAGGGACCAGTTTTCGACGTACGAAAGGTCCAGGCGCACAGCGTCTTCGACCGCTAGGTCGGAGCGTCCGCTGATTTGCCAGAGTCCGGTGAGGCCGGGTTTGACGGTGAGGCGGCGGCTGACGAGGTCGTCGTAGGTGTCGACTTCGCGGCGGACTTGGGGTCGTGGTCCGACGACGCTCATGTGTCCGGTGAGGACGTTGAGGAATTGGGGGAGTTCGTCGATGGAGTATTTGCGGATGATTTTGCCGATGGGGGTGACACGGGGGTCGTCTTTCATCTTGAAGAACATGGCACCACCGCCGTTGGCAGCGATCAGGTCGGCTTGGCGGGTGTCGGCGTCTTGGTACATGCTGCGGAACTTGGTCATCTTGAACGGGATGCCGTCGAGGCCGATGCGCTCCGCCTTGTAGAAGATCGGGCCACTGCTGGTGAGCTTGACGGCCAGCGCGGTGACGAGCATGAGCGGGGCCACCGCCAGTAGCGCGGCACCGGCGAAGGCGATGTCGAAGGTGCGCTTGATGAGCGAATTGGCACGGCTGTATTGGGGTTTGGTGATCTCGAAGACGGCCATGCCGGCGACCGGGCGGCTGGTGAGGCGTTGGTCGGCGATGTCGATGAGGCCGGGAGCGACCATGAGATCGATACCATGAGTTTCCAGTTCCCACATGAGCCGGCGGATGTCGGTGGGGCTGAGATGGTGGGTGGCTGCCAGGGCGACAGTGTCGGCGTTGGTGTGCAGGACTGCGGCAAGGATGGCTTCGTCGGTGCCGACGATGGGGATGTCGCGGCCGGCGATGGTGATGACTTCCTTGGCGTGGGTGGGTCCCATCGGGGTGCAGAATCCGGCGACGTGGTACCCCGCCCACGGATCCTTCGCGAACTCGGTGGCGATGTCCGCGGCGGCACTCGTGGCGCCGACAACGAGGAGGCGGCTTTGGTTGTAGCCATGGCGGCGCTTGTTCGCGTGGATCTTGCGCCAGATCCAGCGGGTGGCGATCAGACCGACCAGACCCGTGGGCAGAGCGATGGCCAGGTAGCCGCGCGAGATGTCGAAGTGCAACAGCGTCGAGGCGATGGCGATGAGGCCGAACAGCTGCAGCGTGGCCGCAGCGAGGGTGACGTATTCATCGAATCCGCGGCCGACGATTTTGGCTGATCGGCTGCCAAGGGACAGAAAACCCATCCAGGCGATGGCGATGATGGCGGACACGACGAGGTAGCGGATGTGGGGACCGCCGTCGAGGGAGACGTAGACAGGGCGCGCGTCGGCACCGGCGAAGCGGAAAATCTGCCCGAGGATGACGGCAGAGCAAATAACGAGTGCGTCGCTGAAAATAAGCTGGCGTGCATATTTTGCGTGACGTTGCTCACGGATTGACCTGCCCCGGTTGCCGCTTGTGGTAGCCGGTGGTGGCTGCAGATTGAGCTGGTTTGTTGTGTCGACCTGACCGGTGGACGACTTGATTACCGACTTTACCTGCGCATTTTCTACGGTTGGTGTCGACATGGCTACCGGGGCGCTCTCTGCTGGGCGGGACTCACTCGGCGGGTTCGATCCCTGGCTGCTTGCAGGATTCACCTGCCAGTTCAGGATCCACACGCGGACCGACGGTGGTCTCGCGTGATGCTGTATCTGTTAACGAATGCGATTTGCAGCAAATTTATACCTAAGGGTTGAAACAGGCAAGTAGGACACCTAATCAACACGTGTTACGGCCATCACATCTGGCCTCAGACCCATGTGAGACGAGACCTGACTGCTCTGGGGCGTCAGGAAATGCGGATGATCTCGAGGGGGACCGTGCGCGTCAGGGTGAAACCCATCGCCTTGTAGAGCGTCTGAGCCGGGTTGTCGCTCGATGTATGGAGGAACGGAGTTTCGTCGCGCGCGCGGATACCGTGGGCGATTGCGCGGATCAGGCGGGACGCCAGGCCCTGTCCGCGGGCTTCGGGGGCGGTGCACACTGCGCTGATTTCCGTGAATCCGGTCGGTCGCATCCGCTCGCCGGCCATCGCGACGAGCGAACCATCGGCGGCGCGGATACCCAGATAGGTTCCGAGTTCGATGGTCCGGGGGAGGAACGGTCCCGGTTTGGTCCGCTCGACCAGGGCGGTCATCTCGGGCACGTCGGCCGGCGTCAGAGGTATCGCCGCCGGATCGGGAGCAGCTTCGATTTCGCTGCCCTCATATTGGACCAAACCGAACGTCTCGACGACGGACCAGCCCGCGGGCAGCGCGGTGGCGCGGTCGCGAAGGACCGCGATCCCGGTGTCGCCGGCCAGGCGGGCGACGTGGATGTAGTCCTCGGCGGTCAGTTCGCGTGGGTGACCATAGAACACCGAAACGTCCGCGCGGTATCGCTGGATCCGTCCGCTGACTTCACGGAACCGGCTGTGTGGGCCGTCGAGCGCGGCGTTGAAGGGGTCGGCGAGCACATCGGTCACGCCTCGATCATCCCAGATGACGAGATGGCATCAGGACGCCGACTGGCGGCGGGCTCGCCGAGAACGCTTTGGAATCACGAAGATTGGAACGCGCTGCACCCCTGCATTATTCGTCACTGTGACGAATGCGTCCTATTCCCAACCATTCTGTGCGGGGTAGAAGAAGATAGACTGCCCGACCATGCCCTCGCTTGCGACCTCGGCACGCAACCTGTTCGCCATCACCCTCGGCGATGGCGTGTGCCCACCGGAACCGACCGAGCACGCGGTGCTGTTCGATGAACCGCACCGCCAACTGCGGCGCTACGGCCATTCGGACGGGCGCGAGTCCGCACTGGTGCCGGTTCTGCTGGTACCGCCACTGGCCGCTTCGGCGACCTGCTACGACTTGTCGCCGGGTCAATCACTGGTGGCGCACCTACTGGAACAGGGCCGTACCCCGTACGTGGTCGACTACGGCGAAATCGGCTGGGCTGACCGGCATCTCGGTTTGGAGGCCTTCTTCGCAGACATCCTGCCGGAAGCCATCGAGCGGGTGCTCATCGATTCCGGGGCCGAGGAACTCGACCTGATCGGTTGGAGCCTCGGCGGCACGCTCAGCCTGTTGACTGCGGCTGCCAACAAGGACCTGCCCATCCGTTCGATCACCGGCATCGGCACGCCGCTGGATTACGGCCGGATCCCCGGCTATCCGGAAGTCCGACGAATCACCAAGCCCACCAACGGCTATGCGGTCACCACTGTCCTGCGCGCCATGGGCGGGGTGCCCGCCCCGGTGGTCCAGGCCGCTTACCGCGCGACGTCCTGGGATCGTGAACTCAAACGACCGTGGTTCGTCCTCAACAACCTGGGCAACACCAAAGCCTTGGCCAGAGCCGAAGTGATCGACCGCTTCCAGGACGCGTTTCCGGGATATCCGGGGCGCGCCGTATCTCAGATGTGGGGCCGGCTGATCTACCACGACGAGATCGCCACCGGCGTCGTCAATGTTGCGGGCCGGACCCTTGACCTGACGTCATTGACACTGCCGATCCAACTGTTCGGCAGCCACCGGGACGCCATCGCGCCGTGGGAATGCGTGCACAACGGGGTGACCATGCTGAAGTCGGCCGATGTTCGGTTCGCCACTGTGGAAGCCAGCCATCTCGGCTTGGTCGCATTGTCGGCCGGTGTCACCGAGACGTGGCCGGCGATCGACGACTTCCTGAAGGAACTGGACACGCGCTAGGAGGGTCCGCCGGCGGCCGTTCTATTCGGGCCTGAGGTGGCGCCACCAGCACGTGATGTACAAGCTCATCGAGGCCACCAGTGTCACGATCACCCAGAGCACTACGGACACGTCGATCCACGTCCCGATGGGTGGAGCATCGGGTAGCGCGTTGCGCAGCGGCACCACTGCGAAAAGCATTGCGGCAAACCATGTCGTCATGGGCGGCTGAAACTTGCGGCGGTTGCGTGCGGTCTGTACGGCGACCACCGCTCCTAGTACGGCAATCGTGACGAGCGCGCCGACGAGGACTGCGGCGAATGCGGCTGTGCTGGGGGAGCGCTGCGCCTTGACCCGGTAGACACCCGGTGCGGCGTCGTTGCTGCCGGCCGGAATGTGGAACATCCATCCGGGCACCCGATCGAAGAACGCGGGCGTCACTCGTATCGGTACGTGTGACGCACCCCGGAACAGTTCGACGGTGATCGGGCCCGAGCGGTAATGGTCGAATGGATAGCTGCCAGGGTCGCCGGACAGGATCAGCGCGACGGGAAAGACGTCGGGCACCATGCCTTTCGTCCATGTGCGGCGGGTCGGTGTCACTGCGGATTGCACTGCGACACTGAGGTCTTCGGTAAGACTGTGCGTTTGCGGGTCCAGCAGCGCTGGACCGGGCACGACGGTCACGTTGGCCACCATGTCGCCTTTGACCGAATGGACCTCGTTCAGGTCGATGGTGACGGTGGTGCCATCGGCTGTCGGTATCGGCTCGCTGATTTGGCTCGGGTGTCCGAGGCCGGTCCTCGCGTACAGCGCGATTGTCGTGAGGTACAGGGCGACGACAACCGCCACACTCGCGACTACCCGGACTTTCATCGGCGACCCCTCCCGCATAATTGACAGCAGTGTAAGTCAGGTTTCTGCACGGATGCGCCGAAACCCCGATGGCATCGTCGGTGAAAGGTTGAACCAGGTTGCGGCCCAATGCTATTCGTCACAGTGACGAATAGCATTGCGGCAGGTTTCCCGAGACGGCAGGGGGGTGAATGGCGGTCGACTTTCGCCTGTTGTCATATCGATGGCCAGTCAGCGCTTGAGCCACTCATGCGCACACCGCGGCGTTGAACGGCAGATCGCCAATTCGGATCGAAAGGCTGGGCGCTGCAGTGATATTCGCGCACCCGGTTAGCCGTGGCTAAAACGTCACAGTGACAAATTGGTTCAGTCCGGCCCGCGCGCTCAAGCGTCGCTGGGGGCTGCCGAGTTGGCGGCACGGTTGCGCCTGGGCATGTTGTCCGTTCTCATTGATTCTGGGGCATTCTCATTGAATCTGGGGTAAGTGCGTGTCTTTCTCATTGAATCTGGGGCACGAGGCTTAGCGTTTATGTGTGCTGACGTCGGCTGTTTCGGCTGGGCCAGGTGTAGCGAGTGCAGTGGACTTGGAGTTCAACACCCGCGAGGGATGCACGCGGCAATCGCTGGACCGATGTGCTGCAACCCGGTTTGAGTTGGACTGTTCACCAGTGCGGAATTTCCCCTCGTTTCGAGGTCAGCGTAACTTTCCCGGGCTGTGGTGGTTCGCCACAACCGGCGCACATGTAGGTCACGAGTCCTGGGTAGAACGTGACCAGTTGATGGCGTTGGATGCCGATCCGGATGTTGTTGGTGTTCTGTCGCAACCATTTTGGATTCATTGGCGTGACGGCACGCGGCATGCTCCTGACTACTTCGTGCGGCGCCGCGATGGATCTGTCGTCGTAGTCGACGTTCGTGAGGACGACCGGATCTCTGACGCTGATCGGGACGTGTTCGATCGGTCTGCCGCCACGTGCGCGATGGTCGGTTGGGATTACCTGCGTGTCGGTTCCCTCGATCCAGTGCTGCGGGCGAATCTACGTTGGTTGTCGGGTTATCGGCATCCGCGAGTATTGAAGATCGGTTTGGCTGATCAACTGGCGGAGGTCTTCGCTCGGGTCCGTCCGTTGATGGCTGGTGTGCACGCGGTCGGGACTCCTTTGGTGGTGCTGCCCGTACTGTTTCATCTGCTCTGGCACGGCCGTTTAGTTGCCGATCTGCAAGGAGCGGCACTTGGCGACGACACGGCGATTGGCCTCGGGACCGGGTGGTGACCTGACGTGCGAACGGGTGTCGTCCGAGAGGGAGACGAAATCCGTTTATCAGCAGGTGTTTTCACCGTCGTAACCCTGTCGGGCGGATCAGCTCGACTGGTTGACGCTGTCGGCGAGCAGATTGTGGTGCCGCTCTCGCAGCTGATGGTTGATCCGGCATTGGAATTGGTGTCGGGGTCGCGACCGCCACTGTGTTCTGAGGAAATGCTGGCTGGCATTCCCGAGGCAGCCGTCGAGCAAGCACGGTGGTGGGAGCGCCACATCGTGGAGATCCTCAGCGGCCGCCCGCCTGGGACGGCCGCGGGCATTCGTCCCCGCCCAGAGTTCGACACGGCGAAACGATCTCTGCGGCAGCGTGAGCTGGCCAAGTTGGACGAGCTGCGTGCCGCCGGCCACGACGTGAGTCGGAATGCGTTGCAGCGTCGCCGATTTGCCTACGAACGGGACGGGCTCCTGGGAGTGGTTGACGGGCGCCATAATCGGCGGCGCGCGGTATTCGGCCGTGTGGACGACCGTGTCGTCGCCGCGGTGCGGGATGCGATCGAGGGCGAGACCGACCTGTCAACGGGAACGGTGCAGCGTCTGCAACGGCGGGTCGCCAAGACGCTGGTGGCCACCTATGGTGCCGACGACGCGCCCGCGATGCCGTCGCAGCCCACCTTCTACCGGCTGGTCAAGCGCCTCGCGGAAGGACGGCACACGTTCGGGTCAGCACGGACGCGGCGATCGCTGTCCAAGCAGCCCGATGGCCCATTCGGGTCGATCACCGTGGTGCGCCCCGGCGAGATGGTGGAAATCGATTCAACCCTTCTGGATGTACGGGTAGTGCTCGATGACGGCATGGTAGACCGAGTCGAGCTGACTGCGATGGTCGACAACGCTACGCGGTCCATCCCGGCCGCGGTGCTGCGACCGACGACCAAAGCAGTGGACGCGTCACTGCTCTTGGCGCGGGCATTGACGCCCGAACCGATGCGCCCGGGATGGGCCGATGCGCTGCGGATGTCCCGGTCGGTACTTCCGCACCACAGCCTGACCAGTGTCGATCAGCGCCTGGCCGATGCTGCGGCCAGGCCGGTGATCGCTCCCGAGACGATCGTCTGCGATCACGGGAAAGCGTATCTGTCCCAAACATTTCGGCAAGCGTGCTGCACATTGGGGATCAATCTGCAGCCGGCTCATCCCGACTGCCCGACCGATAAGCCGAAGATCGAGCGGACATTGCAGTCGGTGGGCACCCTGTTCGCACAGTACGTGGCCGGTTACGTCGGTTCATCGGTGGAGCGGCGTGGGAAAAACGCCGAGGACGACGCGGTGTGGTCGATGATTGAGCTGCAGGCGCTGCTGGACGAGTGGATCATCGCGGTGTGGCAGAACCGCCCCCACGATGGCCTGCGGGATCCGGTGACGCCGGGGAAAGCGTTGTCTCCCAACGAGAAATACACTGCCCTCGTTGAGGTGGCTGGCTATGTACCGGTCCCACTGGACGCCGACGACTATATCGAATTGCTTCCCGTGCAGTGGCGCACAATCAACAGTTACGGGGTCCGGATCAACCATCGCACCTATGACGCCAAGGCGCTCAACCCATACCGGCGCCAGCATTCCGGGGTCGATGCCCGTAACGGACAGTGGGAAGTGCACTACGACCCGTATGACGTGTCGAGGATTTGGGTGCGCAATCACCACGAAGACGGATGGCTGGCCGCGACGTGGACGCACCTTCGGTCCTCGCCGGTGCCGTTCGGCGAGACACTGTGGCGCCACGCCCGCTCCGTAGCCGACCGCAGAGGGGCCCAGAAGACCCAGGAAGCGGAGATTGCGGCCATCGCGGAGGACTTGCTGGACCGCGCCGCCGCTGGGCCGCAGCAGCAGACGAAAGCCGAGCGCCGAGTGACTGGACGGACCAGCGCCGCGAGCGCCGGCCGGGACTGGCCGGACCCGACGGAATCATCCGAACATCATGGCCCGTCACCGTCGGAACGGGCCGCCGACAACGAGACTTTCGACGATGACGGCGAGATGGCGGAGGTCATACCCCTGCCGGTGTTTGATGCACGCAAGGAGGCCCAAACGTGGCGACTGTGACCGAGATTGCGGCGGTGGGTCAGTTAGAGGATCGCCGCCAGCCGACCACGACGCTGGAGGGCTGGCGGCGTTTTGTTGATGCCGATCCGCCGGAGTTCACGTTGCTCGCCGACGACGAGTGGGCCAGCCTCGGTGAGGACGAGCGGACGGCCTACAACGAGGCCCGGGTTGCGCATCATTCGGAGCTGGTGGTGGTCACCACGTCGGCGATCGAAGCGATCACCCATCAGGGCCGGCTGTTGACATTGCTCAACCAGCGCGAGATCGGGGCCCGGCGCGGGCTGATCATCTCCGGCGGGGCAGCGACGGGGAAAACTACGGCGATCAAGCAACTGGGTCGGTTTCACGAATTGCGCACCCGTGCACGGTTTCCCGGCGATGAGAGCCGGATTCCGGTGGTGTATGTGACGGCCCCGCCGAAAGGGTCGCCCCGCAAGTTGGCGATGGAGTTCGCACGGTTTCTGGGGCTTCCCACGCTCAATCAGCGGATGAACGTGACCGATATTTCCGATGCCGTGTGCCAGGTGCTCATCGATGCCCGTACCGACATCGTGGTGGTCGATGAAATCCACAACCTCAACCTCGACACCCGCGCCGGCGAAGAACTGTCCGACCACCTCAAATACTTCACCGAGCATCTGCCTGCGACATTCGTTTACGCCGGGATCGAAGTGGAACGCTCGGGGCTGTTCACCGGCACGCGGGGACGGCAGTTGGCCGGCCGTTGCGGGGTGATCCACACCAGCGCATTCCCCGACGCCAAGGAGTGGCGACAACTCGTCGCCGCCATGGAAGGTACCTTGCGTCTGCATCGACACGAACCGGGAAGCCTTGTCGCCCAGGCCCGTTACCTGCACCGCCGCACCGGCGGGATGATCGGCAGCCTGGCCCACTTGATCCGGGCTTCAGCAATCCAAGCGATGCTCGACGGCACCGAGCACATCACCCGCGAGGCCATGGACGATATTTTGATCGACTACGCCGCCCACACGGCCGCGGCCCGCACGGCCAGCTGACGTGGCAACTGTCAGGCCGTGGCCGCGCGGACCACGCCAGCGGCTCCCGCGAACGATCGCACCGTTCCGTTGGGAAGCCGTATCGTCCTACATCGACAGGCTGGCCCGCGCCAACCATATCGGCGTCTCCACACTGCGCGGCCATGTCGCCGAATCATGCGCAGCCCGGCCGCGACCGGACTGGTTGGCCGTCGTCAGCGGCCAACCTGAGCAGGTAATCCGGTCCCGTCTCTGCGGACTTGCTGGCGACCCCACCGCGCTCAAGCAATATCTCCGCCGCCCTTTGTGTCAAAGATGTATGGCACGCAAGGGAATACACGAACCCGTCTACTGCTACCTGCCTGCACATGTCTCCGTATGCCACCGTCACCGACGCTGGATCGGTTCACCAACGCGCGTTCTTGACGACCAGGTGGATCTTCGTGACCGGCCCACGGTGCTCAGTGCCGGGCGCACGCATCGGCGCTTGGCCCGTCAGTATTCAGAGGTCGACCTTCATGACGCCTTGGGCGACGCCCGCCACATCCTGGTCTTCTGGGCTCACGCAGAGCGTCACGTGGCGGCGGGGATTCTGCAGAATGGCCTAGAAGCGCACGTGGTGGCCTACCCCGATGTGATCGCCGTAGCCGCAACATTGCTCACAGCTCGCCCTCGGGTTGAACAGCCCAGGACGCCAACGGAACCCGCCTGGCCGACGCTACTGCTCGACCGCATCAACGAACGCACCGGCGCCCACCATGCCGACGCCACCCCCGTCGAGCAATGGGCGCAGTACCGACGCCTATTCGCCACTGCCGTATTGACGACACGCTCAGACGGCGCAGAACTGGCGTGTCGCGCTTAGGGGTCGGCAGTCTTGAATGTGCCTTATCAGTAAGGCACTTGTGGTGTGCATCTGACTGTGTCCGACGGTTGTATCTATCGGCTTTCTAATCGTTAGGGACAGTGGTATCTGGCTGGGTGTATCGGCCGGTGAATCATCACCGGCGGCGCTGCTTGCCGGTGATTGGCCGGCGGTGGGTGGTCCAGCACGCGGCCACCGCGCTGACCACCACAGCGAAGGCGGCAATGACGCTGGCCGGGAGGGCGTGGTCCTGCAGCCATCCGGTCGCGGTGGCCGACCAGCCGGTGAGCAGGTTGCCGCCGCTGGCGGTGTGCCCGGTGGCCGCGGGCAGCCAGTACCACGCGAGGTAGGCGCCGGTGGCGATGAGGACAACGGCGGTGACGCGGGTCCCGTGGCGGGCGAGGATACCCAGATGCCGGGTCAGGGCCGTGCCGGCGATGGCGGTGCCGACGCTGACCAGCATCAAGATGGTGGCGGCACCGGCTGTGTATGCGGTGAACACTGCCAGCAGACCGCCCCATCCGCTGGTGGCCTGGGCCTGGGCGATCACCGCGAGCAGTACCCCGAAGGTGCAGGACAGTGACGCCAGGGCGTAGCCGATTCCGGCCGCGAGCACACCACCGGCTGTTGGGGAGTCCGGCCGATGACGCGTCCGGGCAGGCATACGCAGACCGATGGTGCGGCCGGTGAGCATGAAGCCGCCCAAGATGGCCAGGGTGAGCCCGATCGTGATCCCGAGCCAGGGAGCAGCCGTCACCAGGGTCCGGGCACCGGCACTGATCGCGATACCGGCGAGGGTGAGGGTGCCGGTGAACCCGATGGTCAGGACGGCCCCGGTGCGCAGTGCCCGGGCCAGCCGCACGAGCACCGCATCGGTGCCGCCGGTGGCGATGGTGCCGGTGATCCACGCCGGTAGCAGCGCGAACCCGCAGGGGTTGACCGGGGCGAGCATGCCAGCGGTAAACGCGAGCGCGAGCAGGTTCACCGTGCGGCGCTGCTGCCGAGGGCGGCCAGGATCTGATCCTGGGACGGGGCGTGGCCGCGGTAGCTGATCTGCCCGGACGGGTCGATGACGAGGGCGGTGGTCGGCGCGGTCACCTGGTAGCGGCTGGTCAGGGCCCCGTTAGTATCGACGACCGCGGGCAGGCTGGTGCCGCCGATCTGGTCCAGGAAGTGGCGAACATCGGCGGGTTTCTCGGTGGGGACGATGTCGACGGCTAGGAACTTGGCGCTGCCTCCGGCTTTCTCCACGGCCGCCCGAGCAGCGGCCAGGGATTTACCGCCGCCGACGCATTCGCCGCACCCGTAGGAGAAGAACAGGATCGCGGTCGGGGCGGCAGCGGGCAGTTCGACGGTTTTGCCGTCCACCGTGGTCAGTGTCGCCGCCGTCGCCTGGGTTGTGGCGTTGGCGTGTGGCGGTGAGGTCGGATTGCTGGTTGTGGCCGATTGGCCGCACGCGGTCAGCGCGCCCGCTGCCAGCATCACAGCCGTAACGCCCGCCCACCTGTGGGGTGTAAACGAACGCGTTTCAGACATTGTCGATGCTTCCTTTCGTCAGGTCGTCGAGCGTGTGCGTCGCGGGTGAATGGCTGTCGGCGGGACAGCAGTGATCGCCGCGTTGACCGCGGCGGGCGAAGGCGACCACAGCCGCCAGCAGCAGCGCGACGGCTGCCCCGATGACCCATGGATTCTCGAGCAGTCCACACACGGCGGCGAGCGCGCCGCCGGCGATCAGGACTGGCGCGGCGCAACACAGGGCCGTCACCAGCACCGCTGCCGCACCCAGCAGCACGGGATTTCTTCGTGGACGTTGATTCATTGATTTCTCCTCATCAGGTTGGGTGCGGCTGGTCAGCTGCAGCAGCCGGGGTGGGCAGTTGGCGGGGTATGGAGCTGGGTAAGGATTTGTGTGGTCAGGGCTGCGCCGAGTTGGTGGGCCTCAGCGACGCTGACGATCTGACCTTCGGGGTGCTCGGCGAGCCACGGCGCGGCGTCCTGCGCGCAGGTGAAGTAGTGCACCTGGTTGCAGAATGAGGACCGGATCGAGGTGAGGTCGTCGGGGTTGACCAGCGAGACCACCGCGGTCTCGGGCTGCACGCTGGTGACACCGTTTTCGCCGACCGAGACCCTGATCGGGTGCCCGCTGACGGGTGATTCGGATTCGATGCTGGCGGGCCGGTCCAGGATGGTGGGAAAGATGAGGGTGTCCAGGGCGCACCAGGTGTAGAGCTCTTGGCCGGCCACGGTGAATCGGTGGCGGGTCGGGCGCAGGGTCAGGCCCTGGCCGACGATGCGGCCCTGCTCGTCGTATTCGGTGTCGGGTACCGCGGCCAGACGCCGGGTCACCTCGTCAACCGGGAGGCCGACGGCCGCGGCGAGCGCCTCCACGGTGACCGGCTCGCCGGCGGCGAGCAGCCGCAGCAACGGCACCAGCATCGTCGGGTCGAGCCCGGACTCTTCCGGAATGGTCAGGCGGTCAAGGAAATTGGGCATCAGGAACCTTTCGAGTGAGCCATGCGTCAGGATGCGCAGCAGGACAGTCGGGACATATCGGCGCTGAAGGACTGGGCGGCGATTTTGATGCCTTCGGCCATGGTCAGATACGGGGCCCAGGACCCGGCGACCTGGTCGACGGTCATCGCGGCGTCGAGGATGTAGACCGCGGCGGCGGCGATCTCGCCAGCATCCTTGGCGACGGCGGTGATGCCGTGGATGCGGCCGGTGCCGGCGTCGGCGACGAGTTTGATGAAACCGCGGGTGTCTCGGTTGACCACCGCACGCGGCACATGTTTTAGCGGCAGCACCCGGCAGTCGCACCGTGTCCCGGCGGCGAGGAGCTCGGCCTCGGTCGTCCCGGCCGCACCGACCGCGGGGCTGGTGAACGTCACGCGGGGCAGATGGCGGTAGTCGACCCTGCGGCCGGCGTCGGTGAAGATGTTGTCGGCGACCATCGCGCCGTGATGGGCGGCGACGTAGACGAACTCGCGGTGCCCGGTCACGTCGCCGGCCGCCCAGATCCGTGGGTTCGACGACTGCAGCCCGTCGCTCACCACGACCTCGTTGTTCTCGCCGGTTTTGACCTGCACCGCTTCGAGATTCAGGCCGTCGGTGTTCGGACGGCGGCCGGTGGCGACGAGGACTTTCGCGGCACGGAACTGCTGCGTTCCGCCGGTGATGGTCGCGGTGACCGTGACCTGATCGTCGGCCTGCTCGACCTCGCTCACCGTGGCGCGGCGCACCACCCGGATGCCGTCGTCGGCGAACACCTCCAGCAGCGCCATGCCGACTTCCGGCTCTTCCTTCGATGCCAGCGTGGAGCGGACCAGCACCGTCACCGTTGACCCGAGCCGGGCGAACAGTTGCGCCTGCTCCAACGCGACGTAGCCGCCGCCGATCACCAGCAGCGACTCCGGGACCTCGGTGACTTCCATCGCGGTGGTCGAGGTCAGGTAGGCGACGCCCTCGAATGCGGGCGGGATGACTGGGTTCGCGCCGGTGGCGATCAGGTAGTGCTCGGCCTCGATGGTGGCATCGCCGACCTCGATGACGGGCGCGTCCGGGGTTCCGGCGAACCGCGCTTGGCCCTGAATGCGCTGCCAGCCATACGATTCGGCCACGTTGAGGTACTTCTCTGAGCGCAGCGACTCCACCAGATCGTGCGTGCCGGCGATCAGGGCCGCCATGTCCACCGGGCCGGCCGTGGTGGCGATCCCCGGGAACCGGGCAGTGTCGGCTGCGGTATGCCGGGCCTCGGCCGCTGCGATCAGGGCCTTTGACGGCACGCAGCCGGTGTTGACACACGTGCCACCGAAGATGCCGCGCTCGATCATGACGACGGACTTGCCGAGCGCGGTAGCGCGGATCGCCGCGGCCATCGCCGCGCCGCCGGAACCGATGACCGCGAGGTCCAATCCCTGACTCATGCACCCATCCTTGACCTTCAAGTAGGCTTGAAGGTCAAGTGTTCTGAGGAGACATCGTGAGAATCGGGAAGCTCGCCGAGGCGACCGGGGCCACCACCGCGACGCTGCGCTACTACGAAGACGAAGGCCTGCTCCCGCCCGCCGAACGTTCCCCGGCGGGGTATCGCGACTATGCCGCCGACACGATCGCCCGGGTCGGCTTCATCCGACGGGGACAGGCCGCCGGGTTCAGCCTCGCCCAGATTCGGCAGATCCTCGACATCCGTGACAGCGGCCACGCGCCGTGCACGCACGTGCGCGACCTGCTCGACATCCGACTGACCGACCTCGACGAGCAGATCAGCGCACTGGTGGCACTGCGCGAGACCATCGCCCGGCTGCGGCAGGGCGCCGAAAGCGTCGACCCGGAATCATGCTGTCCGATCTGGAACATCTTGTGAGTGGGACATGACATTGACCTCGGAGCTCTCAAGTGGTTCTGGACGACCTTCTCGCTCCTCTGTCCAAGGAAAAGTGAGAGTGCCGGATAGATTCCGAAACGACCTGAGAGTGTCGGACACGCGCTCGCCACGCCGCTGAGGCAGACGACGCACCGCCTGGTGGTGGCCCAGCCGGGAATCGACTGGCGCTCCGACCTCGCTGTGTCGCATCATCGAGGCGTGGGACGAAAAAGCCGCGCCAAGGCCGAGTTGCGCGCCGGAACGCGGTCTCCGACCCCGAAGGAGGCGAGGCGGGCGGCAGAGAAGGCAAACCGCCGCGGTGGCGCTGTGCAACCGACGATCGAGGGCTACGAGCGCGTGTGTCGATTGGGTCCGGACCGGCTAACCGAGGCGTTGGTGGCGCGTCATCACACCCGCATGCTGAATCTCGAACGAATTCCCGATGACTACGCTTTCCAAGCGCTGCGACCGCTACTACCAATCGGACTCCTGGACCAGGCTCACGTATCGCTTGGCGTTCCCCTCCAACGCTTCCCCGCGTCGTTTCACGGTAACGCTCCGGCGCATCTCGCGTGGGGGCTCGAAAGCGCAGTGTCTGCTTGCCGGCTCCTGCTGGCGGGTCAGGCCGTCGGCGCCGCGGTGGTCGCGCGTCAGCAGTTGGAACGGTGGACACTGCTGCTGGCAAGGATTACCGGCGTCGAGCGTCAGCCACGCGAGCCCCTCCAGGAGTTCATTGCACGTTGCTGGTCCTCGCACGCAATGGATCAGGTGGGGGAGGAGGCTATCCGGACCGCGGTCTCGGCCGCTGCCGATCCATTCGTTGACGGGGAGCCTACGCCCGACAGCGACGTTCCGGGGCACGAGCACATCGACCTGTCCGACGGAACCGAGGTCTGCCCCCTGAATGTATACGTCCACCTCAGCGAGATGATCCACGGAGACCTCTTCCGTGAGACCGTGGACTGGGAGGCGAATGACTTGCTCGACCCGACGAGCCTCCCCACCGAGGCACAGGACGCCGTCGCAGCAGTTTGTGATGCGCTGAGCCTCAACGTCATTCAACTCAGAACAGCCACCTCCGCGGTTTGCGCCAGTCGGGGCCATGCCGAACAGGCCGTTCTGCTTCAGCGAGCGGGCGATAGGGTCGAGAAGCTCACTCGTCGCCCAGAGGACCACGGGCGCGCCGACACCGGGTCGCAGCCAATGACGCGACCGAAGCTGCCGGCGCTCATGCCGCTGACGGTCAACGAGGGACTAGACGCTGAACCGATCGAGTACCTCGCGCGTCGATCCGCAAACTACGCACAAGTCCTCGCACGTGAACTCCCCGCAGGTCGGCTCTACCGTGACGACGAAATGCTCACCTTAGCCTTCACGGCGCACCGGCACGCCAGCGCCATGGCGGCAGCAGCGATGCTTGATCGTGAAAAGCTCTACTATGGTGAGGAATTCGAACCCATGAATTTAGTGGGTAGGGGCGTCACCTACGTCCTGGTTGCCGAGATCGCGGCACTCTGCTCTCGGTGGACCGACCGGCTACCCCACCTGGCCGCGGCGGCTGCGGCGGTCTCGTCATCGCTGCGGTCGGCGTATTGGCTATGGCTCGAAGACGACGACCGCGCGATGGCGACATTGCGCTGCACGCTCGAGCAGACCGCGCGAATCCGCGTCTGGCGTATCAAACCCGAGAAGGCCGAGAAGCTAGAAACCAGCCTGGGCACGACACCGCGTGACTGGCTGGAAACGGCCGGATGGCGCCGACTGAGCGTGCTGGGTCGTGCCCTGAGCGAGTTCGCGCACGCGCATCCAGGGAGTAGATGGGACGGTGCGCGCAATCTCCTCACGGCACTGCAGATCAACCCCGATGAGAAGATCGCGCCATTCACAGCGCGCGGCTCGGCGCTGGACTTTGTCGCAACGCTTGCAGCCAGGGAGGCGATCAGCGTGATCTCCGAGATACACTCGCCGCTCATCGCCGGAACCATGCGAGATGCACTCGCGCCGTCGAAGCTCGATCTTTCCGTCGACGACCGGGCGGTCGACGAAATCCTCAACCACATCTGGGAACAGCGCTCGCAGCCGCTTGGGCCGCCGCAGTTCGTCTGAAGTGCGTCTCGGCGATTACCGCAGCAGATTAAAGACGCTGCAGGGCAGTTGATCTGGTAAACGGACACGGACTCAGTGCAAGCTCGGACAGCTGTACAGGTGGGCGCGGACAATTGTGCTGTCGAGCGGCGAAAGGGGGTCAGGCGCGTTGAACGTTCCGGTTGTTTTCGGAGTTCGCCTCTGGCGTTGCCAGAAGTTCTTGAAGCGTCACCGCGTCATTGATCGCAGCTACGCGGTCAACGAAGTCTCACTGACCCTTGCCCGAACGGGCATGCTCAGAGGTGCCTGCACTCGCGCTTCGGGTCGATCTGTCAGCGCGGTGGCCACCGCTGTGCGGGCTCGGCCCGGTCCCCACCGGAAAAGGATGCCCTCAGATTCGAGGAGTGTGCGGGGATCATCGGTTCAGGTGAGAGTGCCGGATGAAATCCAGAAAGCCTGAGTGCGCGAGAGAGGCGGTTCATCCGGTCGATCCAGTGCGGGTCACGGGCACCGGATCGCGCGGCGCGGTTTCATACGCGCGTCGCGTCGTGAAGGGGCGGATGTCCGAGCTGGCAGCGGGGCGTAGGTCCAACCTGACCTGCACGCCGGGTGTGCCGCATGGTCAAGAGCCGTCCCGTAAGCCGGAAAGCAATGCCTCACCTGAGGTGATGTGATTGCGTAGCTCGTCGACCAAGTGTCGCAGCCCGTCGCGGAGCTCAACTTGGTCGGCGGTGGCGTCGCTGATCCGTTGGCGGGCGTCGTCAGCGAGATCATTGAGCGCTTGTTGCGCCAGCGCTGTCGCTTTGAACCGCCCCGAGTTTGATGCACACCTTCTTTCGAGGGAAGGTAGTTCGCATCATGCCGAAGAAGTACGACGAGGA